>CALGVA010000015.1 GCA_937920345.1 uncultured Lachnospiraceae bacterium | reverse complement strand
GGGAAGGCAGAAGCCGCACAGAGGCAGGCCGAAAGAAACATTAAGCAAAAACACAAGGGAGCAGATGTAAAAGTCTGCTCCCTCTTTCCATGGTTATAATATCATAAAAATGCCGGAAAAACAAGACTGGAAAGGCATTTCGGGCAATGCTATAATCAAATTCCGTTACGATTCACGCGTTCATCAAAAGCGTGATATGGCAGGCAGATAAGGGGGAAGACGCATGGAACAAAACTGGATGATGTTATTACAGCAGCAGAATCAGTTGGCGAAGGTGGTTGAAACGAACCGGGTCACGCAGCAGTATGGGCTCAGCCTGAGTGAACAGGAGGCACAGTTGATTGTGGCGGAGCGAAGCCATGCACTGCGGGAATCGAGGAGGGTGGAGTTCGGCGAGGGGATCATACCGAAGATCATATATGAGTTCTGTGATTCGGACTTTATTGACCAGAACAATTATGTGGATACACTGGTCAGACTGCAGGATATCTTCTACATGTATAAGAATGAGATGCAGGATGAGATCTCGGATGATGAGCTGCTGCATTTTATGCGGGAGCAGTTTGATCAGGTCTGTTACGGGGATCTGGAATATCTGGAAGGAACCTGCCTGTCGATTTTTGCGCAGGCGATCCGGGCGGGATATAACGGCTATCAGGCATCGGAAGGGCGCGGGGAGTATGAGGCCTTTGATGAGGTGAAAAGGTGGGACTATGATGTGTACATGGAGACGCTTAAGGAGCTTTTCTGGTAGTTTACGGCTTTACGGCAAAGAGCATGGGAAAGGAGCAGGCGATGGAGTATCGTTACAAGATGGAAGAACTGGTTCCGATCGTGGGGAAACTTGCACAGAGGTATACGGCCGGGGAGAGCACTTCCGTGACTTATGAGAAGGCGGAACAGCTTATGGGAGCTGTGCTTTACTGTATCCGGGAGGCGGCTTATGCGGAACGTGAGAATGGGAGTTATGAGACGGGAAGTGAAAGTGGAGTGTGCGGTGTGAATTCCGATGGTAGTGGAAACGAAGGGGCGGAGGAAAAGGCAGCAGACTGTGACAATGAGGGATGCAGAATGGAGTGTACGGAGCCGGGCGGTCACAGTTGTGAAAAGGGGCAGCAAAAATGTGATATCCTGGCAGGGCAGGAAAAGCTTTCGGCACAGCAGGCCTATGAACGCGGGCTTGCCTGTGTGGAACAGAAAGTCCGTGCGGCGCTTTCGCTTTATAACGAACTTATGACGGCGTTTGACAGTTACGGCAACCGCTGTCTGTATGATACGGTCGTAAAAGGTATGCCGGAGTTTTTCAAATGGTATGATATGCGCTTTGCCCCGCAGGATACCATCCTGACGCTGGATTATCCGGTGCTTCGGGATTTATCCCCTTACACGGGAATAGACCGGATCTATGAGTATTTGCTCTGCATAGAGAAAGAGCAGGCGTTTCTGCGCACTTTTTCCAGAAGTGATGTGATCGATGCGCTGGCAAGGTACAACCCGGCGTATGAGGATATGGTTGATAATATTTGCGGGGCGGTTGAGGGGGATTCGGGGGTGTGATTCAGGGTGAATGAGTTTCCATTTTTTATTAGAAAAAAAAGTCTGTATATGGTAACATGTATAGAAGTAGTTCCGATATACCGCAACAATTATCACAGACAAATCGCACACAATAGACGAAAGTGAAAAGATGCCATGAATCAAAGCATAATGGATGAACTTTATAGTGGATATAAAACAGCATATATAGATGGCAGTGTAGCTTCTAATATAGCTTACAGACCTCAATTTGTCTCAAATAACTACAAAGAGGGGAAAAAGGTAGTGTCCGCTATCGAGGATGAACTTTTGGCATGTGATCGTTTTCAAATTAGTGTTGCTTTTATTACAATGGGTGGAATCACGCCTCTTTTGCAGACGCTGAAGGAATTAGAGAAGAGAAATATTCCGGGTGAAATTCTTACGACAAACTATTTATTTTTCAGCGAACCGGCGGCATTAGATAAGCTGCATGATCTAAAAAATATTACGCTGAAAATGTATGATGTCGAGGAGTCAGAGGCTGATTTTCACACAAAAGGGTATATTTTCAAAAGGGAAGAAATTTACCGTATTATTATTGGCAGTTCCAATATGACGGGTGCCGCGCTCACCAGCAATAAGGAATGGAATACGAAGATTGTTTCTACGGAGCAAGGTGAAGTTACAGGAGAACTGCTGGAAGAATTTTCACAGTTATGGAAATCGGTTCACGCGCTGGTATATGATGAATTTTTTGAAGCTTATCAGGAACGCTATCGAATTATCAAGAAGCAGCGGGAGATAGCAAAACAGGAATTTATACCGTCTATAGAAAAATACAGGTTGCGTCCGAATGAGATGCAGATCGGATTTATCTGTAATCTGCGTAAAATCATAGCTTCCGGGGAGGAACGTGCACTGCTCATATCTGCGACGGGTACGGGAAAAACCTATGCTTCTGCATTTGCCATGCGTGAGCTTGGGTTTAAACGAGTGCTTTTCCTTGTACATAGAGGACAACTGGCAAGACAGACTAAGAAATCCTATGAGAGAGTATTCGGAAAGAATGTTTCTATGGGACTTGTCGGCGCCGGGTATCATGAGTACGATAAAGATTATGTGTTTGCAACGGTTCAGACTTTGAACAAAGAAGAACATCTCACGCATTACAAACCAGAACATTTCGATTGTGTTATTTTGGATGAGTACGGTATAATAGGACAAGTCAAGAGAAGACCGATTTTAAAGGCTTCCTGACCAAGTCCTATTTTTTTGACCTACTGGAAGAGAGGTTGAGATGTAAGGACGGCGCCGAATTTACAATCGAATACCTACACTGAGAAGGCAGAGGGGTTTCCAGACTCCGAGTGGACGAAGAATGTCTTCGTGAGAGTGGGGTGATGCTTATCAGAGCAAATAGGGCTTTGATCCGCGGGAGTAGTATGCTCCCAGACGGATCTGGCCCTTATTTTTTACCTATTGGAGCCAGATGCAGACAAGCATCCATGTTACAGACAATCGAAGGAGGAAATCAGATGAAGAGATTCAAAAAGCGTAGGAATAGGATTATGGCGTTTGCGCGGAACAGGGGGTGTGATGATATGGGAAAGATAATCATGATCGGAGCGATGAAGGGCGGTGTCGGCAAATCCGTTACGGCGTTCAATCTGGCGTATTCCCTGCAGAAGAAGGGTAAGAGGGTTTTGGCTGTGGACTTTGATCCGCAGTCCAACCTGACCACCTGCTTCGGGGCGGAAGATGTGGATGTGGCGATCGGGGATCTGATACTGAACGTGATCGAGGATGAAGAGCTTCCGGAGCGTGAGGAATATATCTGGGAGAGGAACGGCGTGGACTTCATACCGGCATCCATAGGGCTTTCCGCGGTGGAAGCGAAGCTGAGAATGGAAATGGGTACGGAGAAGATGCTGGCGGCTATCCTAGAGCCGCTGAGGGATGATTATGACTATATCCTTGTCGATACTTCTCCGTCCTTGGGAGCGCTGACCATAAACGCTATGGCGGCGGCAGATGAAGTGATCGTGACGGTGAATCCGCAACTTCTGGCGATGAAGGGGTTACAGGACTTCCTGAAGACGGTGAAGAAGATCAAGAGCCGTATCAATGGGCGGCTGGATGTGGCGGGTATCCTGCTCACGATGTGCGATGCCAGGACGATATTGTGCAAGACCATTACGGAGCAGGTGGCGGAGACATTCCAGGGACAGATCAGGATCTTTAAGAGCAAGATCCCGAATACCGTGAAGGTAGGCGAGAGTGTTTACTACAGTGAGCCGCTAATCGAATACGCACCAGGGTGTAATGCGTGCAAGGCTTATGAGCGGCTGGCGGGGGAGGTGATCGCATGAAGGCTAACGGACCTAAGAGGAAGATTTTTGACGCCGTGGATATGATGACGGCGGATGTGCCGCAGGCGGAGACCGGAAACGGCCTCCAAAACCTGCCTGTGGATAACATCAAGCCGTTTCACGACCATCCCTTCCGCCTATATGAGGGTGAGCGCTTGGATGACATGGTGGAGAGTATCCGGGAACATGGGGTTCTGAATCCTGTGATCGTGCGGAAGAAGGGCAGGGGCTATGAAATGCTTTCCGGGCATAACCGCCAGAACGCGGCAAGGATCGCGGGGCTTACGGAGATACCGGCGATTGTGAAGGAAGGACTGACCGATGAAGAGGCTTATGTCTATGTGATTGAGACGAACATGATCCAGAGGGCATTTTCGGAGTTGCTTCCGTCTGAGAAGGCGGCTGTGCTGGCGGCAAGGTACGAGAAGGTCATCAGTCAGGGCAAGAGGAATGATATCCTGCGGGAGATCGAAGAGATCGGAACTTGTGGACATGATGTCCACAAGTCAAAGAGCCGGGACGGTATCGGTGAGGAATACGGGATGACCGGCAGGAACATCGCCCGGTATATGAGGGTGGACAAGCTGATCGGGCCATTTAAGGACAGGCTGGATGCCGGTGAGATATCATTGACGGCGGCGGTGGAGCTTTCCTATCTGTCAGAAGAGGAACAGGGCATCGCTGCGGCAGAGGACGGCCAGATCAATGAAAGCACGGCAAAGGCGATCCGGGCGGCAGCAGGGGAACTGACCGCGGCGAAGCTGGAAGAGATCCTGCATTCGGCGAAGAAACCTCTCCCGGCGAGGCCTGTGAGCATTAAGGTTCCGGCAGAGGCGGAAGAAAAGTATTTCTCAGGGATGAAGGCAAAGGAACGGACGGATCTGGTCATGAAGGCTCTGGACGCATGGTTTGCCGGGAAGGAGGCTGCCTATGTTCAGCAGTGAAGACCTGAAATGCCTGGATCCGAAGTATTTCTCCATCATTACCACGGATGCCTATGATGTGACGATCATGAGCCGCAACACTGGCCATTACTGGTATCTGCATAATCCGGAATATCCGGAGCAGGGGACGGTGATCATATTCCACAAGCACAGGGCTTCTCATCCGTACCACCAGCACGGCAGGGCGAACACCCTGCGGCAGGCGGTACGGAGCATCCGGGGGCATGACCGGTGGCAGATGAACGGGAGAAAAAGATAATAATTTCAAAAATCGACAACGTGGTCAGTTGGGTAAGGCGCTGTTTTACGTTATATTTCGATTTACCATCTGAAAAGGAACGCTTTTTGTTGACTTTTGGACGCTAAAGTGCTATATTGTATACAAGGCAACTGGCAAAACATATATGTTTATCATCTGCGGCGAATGTGGATGGATAAAGAAAAGAGGAAGACTGATGAATAGAAAACCATACTCATCGGCCATAAAGAAAACCCCGTTTAAGTATCCTATAGCTAAGAAGATAGCGAAGCCGATGCTGGATGGACTTGACCGAGATGAAATTTACCAGAAATGTTTTGATGAAAATTATGTGGAGATAGAATCCTTGGAGAGAAGACGCGAAGTGACCAATGTGGTTTATAACCGCCTCTGTTCATTGGATGAGTATCTTCTGAAAGAGTTTTATAGCGGAGATGTGGCTACTTCTAAGTTCATACTGGTATATGCCATAGCAAAGACGGATACCTTGTTTTTTGACTTTCTGTTTGAGAAGTACAGGGATGCACTTCTGAATCCGGAGCGGCATTATCTGTCGATTGATGATTTCGATAGTTTCTTTGAAAGCAAGAAACAGGTGGACTTGATTGTCGCAAAATGGGGCAACTTCACATTGCAGTGTCTGACCAAGGGGTATCGCAATATCCTTGTGGAGTCCGGACTTGGCAGACGGGAGAGGAAAACGATTGTAGTGGAACGGGTGATGATCCATCCGGCAGTAGAAGAACATATTGAGCTTATAGGTGACAAAGACTACCTGAAAGCTACGTTAGGCGGTGATTGATATGGCAGAGAGACCACTGAACGAAAGATTTATTGACCTGGAAGACAGGATGATCAGCGTAGAAGCGTTGACAAGGTATGGTACTGCTAATGATCTTCGCTTCTACATTTTTGATTATGCGCCTTCAGATGAATTGCTGGTACGCAAAGAAACAAAAAAACTGAAGGACAGGAATCCGGCCATCGTTGAATTTGATCTGTATGAGATGATGCTTCAGATCATTGAGGATGAAGGCTATATGGAAGATGTGATCCGTATGGAAAAGGATTATGACAAGGATCTGCTTCTCAGGGAAGTGTTCCAAACACTCCTTTCCGTAGAGGAAGAAGAAAATGCTTTCCTTGATAAGTTCAAAGAGGATATCGCTGATGATGGTAACAGTATTGTTCTTATTACAGGTGTTGGGAAAGCGTTCCCGGTAGTCCGAAGCCATACGATACTGAATAACCTGCAAAGCATATTCCGAAGAAATCCAGTGGTGATGATGTATCCGGGCAGATATGAGATTAAAGAAAAGATGACGCTCAGGCTGTTTGAACGACTTGACGATGACAATTATTACAGGGCATTCCCGCTGGTTGAAAGGAGAATTGGAAATGATTATTAAAGATCTCTTTAAGAAGGACATTACACGCCCCATTCAGGGCGTAGTTACAATAGGAAATGAGAATGAAGAGCAGAAGTGGCAAGAGCTTGAAGAGTATGTCTGCACTGATGAGATCACAAAATCATTCCGCACATTTTTCCGCAGATATCGCGAGTCGATCAATAATCCGACTGAGAAGATCGGCGTATGGATTACCGGTTTCTTTGGATCTGGTAAATCGCACTTCCTGAAGATTCTGGGATATATCCTGGAGAATGAAGAAGTAGCAGGATGGGAAGCAGTAAAGTATTTCGAGGATAAGATTAAGGATCAGATGGTGCTGGCTGATATAAAGACCTGCGCCAAAGCAAATAATAAGGTTGTTCTTTTCAATATAGACAGCAAGGCAAAATCTGATTCCAAAACCAGAACGCAGGCCATCATGGATATCATGCTCCGCGCCTTCAATGAGTCTGTAGGATATTGTGGGACAAGTCCGTGGGTTGCTGATCTGGAACGCACACTGGATAACGAGGGAAAGCTTCAGGATTTCATTTCAAAGTTTGAAGAGTATTCCGGTCGTAACTGGGTTCAGACGAGAGCGAAGGCGCTCCTGAACCGTGATTATATTATCCGTGCTCTGGTAGCATCCCGTGATATGAGCGAAGAGAGCGCAAAGAAGTTCATCGAAGATCAGACAAAGAATTTCACGAATACTACAGAGGAATTTGCAAAGATCGTAGATGCATACTGCACGAAGAATAGAACCCGCGTCATCTTCCTTATGGATGAGGTGGGCCAGTTTATCGGCGATAATACACAGCTGATGCTGAACCTTCAGACTTGCGTAGAAGACCTTGGAAAGTTCTGCCGTGGCCAGGCTTGGGTAGTGGTTACTTCTCAGCAGGAACTTAAGGCGATGATTGACAGCACCAAGGATAAGCAGCAGGATTTCTCTAAGATTCAGGGACGCTTTGATACCAGACTGCTTCTTAGCGGCGCCAATGCGGATGAGGTTATCAAGAGACGTATTCTTGAAAAGAAGGATATCGCAGAGACTCCTCTTCGAGCGCTCTATGATGCCAATAGCAATAAACTGTCACAGCTGATCTTATTCCAGGCGAAGCCTACTTGGTCAGGATATAAGGATGCTGATGACTTCAAGAATGTATATCCGTTCGTATCCTATCAGTTTGAACTTCTGCAGAAGGTGTTTGAAGCTATCCGTGAACACGGAATGAGTGAAGGACGCCACCTGTCGCAGAATGAGAGATCCCTTCTTTCCGCTTTCCAAAATTCAGCGAAGAAGGCTGCCGATCTGGAATCTGGAATACTGGTTCCGTTCGATAGTTTCTATTCCACTATTGAGGAATTTATTGATTACGATATAAAGACCGTTTTCTCAAACGCCGAGAGAAGAGCCGGATTGGATGGCTTTGCAATCCGAGTTCTTCGCGTGCTGTTTATGATCAAGCATGTGAAGGAAATGCCGGCAACGATTGACCGCCTTGCGACCTTGATGGTCAATAATATCAATGCTGATAAGGCGACTCTTAAGAATAAGATCTTTGAAGCGCTTCAGCAGCTGGAAGAAGAAACTCTGATCCAGAAGAACGGTGAAGAATACGACTTCCTTACAAATGCTGAGCAGGATGTGAATAAGCAGATCAATAATTCTGCATATAATGAGGGAGAAGTGCAGCGCACGATCTTCGATATCATTTACGACAAGGTATTGGAGAGCAATAAGTACAGGTATGAAGGACGCTATGATTTCGGTCTGAACAGATATGTAGATTCTGAAATCAAGGGTTCATTTAGTCAGGACAGTATTACCATTAAGGTTATTACGCAATTCTCCGGTATGCGTGCGGAGACGGAGTTTCAGGCAGAATCTGTTCGCTCCAACTCCATTGTAGTTGATCTAACCGAGGGAACATTTATAGATGAATTGATCCGGGCAAATAAGATAGGAACCTTTAAGCGTAATAACAGCGCATCCATGTCTGCGGCACTTACAGAGATTATGAGTAAGAAATCGGCAGAGCTGTCTGACCGTATAAAGCGTGCTGAGGATATTATCAGGGCTTCCCTCAGAACCGCGCCGATCTATCTGTCCGGTATCAAGCTGGATATTAAGCAGAAGGATGGAAAAGACCGCCTTCAGGATGCCCTGAAAGAAATGGTGAAGCATGATTATTTCAAGCTGCCGCTGGTGTCATATTTCTATCAGGATCAGAGAAGTATTCTCTCTATGCTGAACGATAATAATATGACTCTCAACGGGGATGATTTATTCGGAGATTCAAACTTCGGCGCATACGGTGAAATCACCACCAAAGTGAAGGATGATATGAGCCTTCACAGGAAGGTGACGGTGAAGAGCCTTCTGGATCATTTCTCTAAGAAGCCTTATGGATGGCGTGAGTTAGATATTCAGGGAATGATTGGTGTGCTGTGGAAGCACCATAAGATCCAGATACTTATTCATGATAATGAGGTAGACGAGAGGAATACATCGTTTAAGAATGATCTGGTTCGTAAGAATAATACCGACACAATGGTTATCCGCCTGCAGGAGAAGATTGACGAGCAGGTGCTGTATGCTGTGAAGCGTATTATGTCAGACATTTATTCGGAGAATCTGTCGCTGGAAGAAGCTAAGCTGAAAGAAGGTGTCGTTTCCTTCTTTACCAGAAAGAAAGAGTTCTTAAGCGGACTGAAGACAAAGTATGGTTCTGATTATGCCGGATGCAGCGCGGCAGCAGAAGTGTACAAGGACTTTGATGCAATCCTTCATGCATCCGATACGCTTTCCATCTTCCAAGAGATCATTAACAGGAAAGACAGCCTAGAGGACAAAGCGGAGACGCTGGAGCAGCTGGAAGCATTTTATAAGGACGGTAGTAATCAGCAGAAGAATTATCAGGACGCAAAGGATATCTGCAACTGGTATGGCCTAAATTGCTCATTGCAGGATCTTTCGGGACTTGCAGATATCGTCCGTCAAATGAATGAGATCATTTCCTTGGATATGCCATTCACCAGAATGAATGAACTGGCCAATCTGGTGTTCCAAGCGAACGCCGCAAAGGAAAAGATCCTTGATGAAAAGCTGGATCGAACAAAGAAGGCAGTGGAGAGAGACCGGGATACGGTAAGCTGTGAATTGTCTGATGCTCTTAGTGCTGATCTTACTGATGATCAGAAGAGCCGTATTCAGGATAAAGCGGATGAGGTTCTTGCTCAGTATGACGAGTGGATAGGATCCCTCAGTCGGCAGACTGCAAATATGGATTCTTATGTGACTGCCAGTGCAAATAATCTTTCTGGATTCCGTCGCATCATATCAACTGTCATGAGCGAAGGAAACGATCATCCGATAAGAGCAAAGAGAGTTCGCATCATTGATTATGTGCCTACTGTAAACAAGAAGGTGAAGACAGTTGCAGATGTTGACGTGGTGCTGAATGCAATCCGTGAGAAACTGTTGGCTGAGCTCAAAAACAATGATGAGATCGATCTTGGATAAGGAGCGGATAAATGGACAAAAGAGGCTTACAGACGTATTCCACATGGGCAAAGGAAAACCTTGAAAACCAGATCGAGGTTTCCCTGAAGGCTCTGGGAATCAATGATGAAAATAATATAAAGCAGGCAAAGAAGGTGGGCGATGTCACTACGATAGAGGGCGATCCGACTTCTTATCCGTCTGATCTTTTCGGGAAGAGAGAGCGTATCATAGACCTTGTTAAAAGACAGGGTTATCAGAATGTGATAGAAGAATTTGCGTATACCTGGTTCAACAGGTTTGTTGCTCTGCGCTTTATGGAAGTACATGGCTTCCTTCCGCATGGCTTCCGCGTGCTTTCAAATCCGGCAGGCGGAATTGAGCCGGAAATCCTTAAGAATCTGAATCTGGTGAAGGATGATCTGAGGCTGGATATGGATCTCTGTGCGGAATATAAGCAGCAGGGTAAGATTGAAGAATTATTCCGCCATGTTCTGATCAAGCAGTGTAATGTGCTGTCTGGAATTTTGCCGATGCTTTTCAGTTCTGATATGGGATATCTGGAACTGCTTCTGCCGATGAATCTCCTTAAAGGGGATACTGTTATCACCAGACTGAATGAGATTCCGGAAGCTGCCTTTATGGAGGATGTGGAGATTATAGGATGGATGTATCAGTTTTATATTTCTTCTAAGAAGGATGTCGTATATGCATCAAAGCAAACAATCACGAAGGATACATTACCAGCGGTAACTCAGCTTTTTACCCCGGACTGGATCGTGCGTTATATGGCACAAAATTCCGTGGGAAGATTATGGCTTGAAAGTTATCCGGATTCCACGCTTCGATCAGAAATGAGATACTATGTCGAGGATGTCCCGCAGACCGCAGAAGTACAAAAGAAGATTGATGAGATCAAGTATAGAAATGTGAATCCGGAAGAGATCCGTATCATTGAGCCGTGCTGTGGATCAGGGCATATCCTTGTTTATGTGTTTGATCTTCTTTACAAGATGTATGAGGAACGCGGATACCAGAAGAGAGATATACCTACTCTGATCCTGAAGAAAAATCTGGTAGGACTTGACGTGGATAAGCGTGCTGCACAGTTGGCATCATTCTCTCTGATCATGAAGGCAAGAAGCGTCAATAACCGTTTCTTCAATGATCAGTATTATGAAACGCCACATGTATATGAATTACAGGACTCTAAACTTCTGAAAGATCTTGGGTATCGGAAAAAACTGAAAGATTTAAATCTCTTGAATGATGAAGAGATTAAGCTGATTACGTATCTGGTAGATACCTTTGAGAATGGAAAAACCATTGGTTCTTTGCTTAAGGTGAAGCCGATTGATTTTGCATGTTTGGACGGGGCGCTGGATAAGATATCGGAGAATGCGGTATCCAATGTGTTCAATGTTGGCTTCCTGGATGCAGGAATGCGACGTCTGAGGGAGCTGTCCAATCTGGCAAAGATTTTGTCAGCTAAGTATGATGTGATGATCACGAATCCGCCTTATATAAATCCTTCATCAATGGAAGCCGTAGTAAAAGAGTATGCTGTCAAAAATTATTCGGATAGTAAGAGTGATATGTTTGCTATGTTTATGGAAACCGATTTTGTTAAGAAAAGTGGCTTTACATCAATGGTAAATATGCATAGCTGGATGTTTTTGGCAAGCTATGAAAAACTTAGAAAAAACATTGGAACAGCAAGAACTATAGTTACGATGGCGCATTTGGGAACGCGTGCGTTTGAAGCTATTGTCGGCGAGGTGGTTCAGACAACAACCTTTATACTACGTAACAATTATATTCATGGTTTTAAAGGAAACTTTAGCAGATTGATAGATGCCTCTACTCAGCAGGCAAAGGAAAAACTGTTTTTGTCTAAGAACAGTCAATACATAGTAGAGTACGATGTATTCTCAAAAATTCCGGGGACACCTATAGCTTATTGGTTGAGTGATGCAGTTGTAAATAATTTTGGTTCCATGAAAACTGTCGGTGATTATGGAAACGGTAGAATTGGACTGGTTACAGGTGATACGGGAAGGTTTATTCGATTCTGGCATGAGGTATCTGTGAACAGAATTGGTTTTGGCATGAATGATAATGACGAGTCTATAGCTTCTAGAAAAAGATGGTTTCCAATCCATAACGGAGGGGAATATAGAAAATGGTATGGAAATCTGGACAGTGTAGTAAATTGGGAAAATGATGGATACGAAATGAAGTTTGATAACTACATGGGAAAACGTGTCAGATCTCATAACTACAATGGAGAGTATGCTTTCCATAGAGCTTTAAGCTGGACAACAATTTCAACAGGAGATTTTTGTTGCAGATATGCGGAAAATGGCTTCATTTTCGATACAGCAGGACCGTTCTTTGCCGCTAACAAGCAGAATGAACTGTTATGTATAATGGCATTTTTGGAGTCCAAGGTTGCAAATATGTATTTGAGAGTGCTAAATCCTACAATCAATTACCCTCCGGGATATATTCAAGCAGTACCTTTTAATGATACATGCATTTCGGAAACGGTGAATGCTCTTGCTCAAGAGAATGTTGATATATCACGTAGTGATTGGGACTCTTTTGAGACTTCTTGGGATTTCAAGTTTCATCCACTTTTACTTCTTCCGAGAGATAAGCATGATGCCGAATGTACTCATTTTGCCAAAAACCGTATGGAGAAGTTTGGATTGATAGCCTGGCATTATGATAGGTGGGCTGATGAGTGTAAGTCTCATTTTGACAGTCTCAAAGCAAATGAGGAAGAACTTAATCGCATATTTATTGATATTTACGGGCTTCAAAAAGAACTTAGCGCAGAAGAGGAAGATAAAGATGTAACCGTTCGCCTTGCAGATAAGGAACGCGATATCCGTTCTTTGATATCATATCTTGTTGGTGTAGCTATGGGAAGATATTCACTTGATGTTCCGGGATTGGCTTATGCTGGTGGTGAATGGGATGCATCAAAGTATGTTTCTTATCAGCCGGATGATGATGGAATCATTCCTATCTACAACGGGATTGGTATGGAAGATGGTCTTACAACGATATTGATAAAGCTGATCAAGCATATTTACGGGGAGAATACCTATAGACAGAACATTGATTTCATAGCAGAGGCTCTAGGGAAAAATAATAACGAATCTTCCGAAGAAACACTGAACCGGTATTTGAATGATGGCTTTTATGCTGATCATCTGAAAATCTATCAGAAGAGACCAATTTATTGGCTTTTCACCAGTGGTAAGAAGGCTGGCTTTAAGTGCTTGATCTATATGCATAGATATGATGAGGATACTCTTGCCCGGATCAATGGTAAGTATTTCCTGCCGGAAGCTACCCGGAAGAAGAATGAGCTGGAAGAGTTGAACGGAAGAATTGCACATGCAGAAGGTCGTGACAAACTGAAACTTGAAAAAGAGCGCCAGAACTTGGTGGCTGCCTATAATGAGGCAATCGAATATGGGCAGGTTCTGGATCATATGGCGAACCGGTATATTTCCATCGATCTGGATGATGGCGTAAAGATAAACTATGCTAAATTCCAAGGAATTGAAATAGTAACAGACAGTGGAACTAAGGTTAAGAAAGACCTGCTTTCCCCGTTGAAATGATCGGAGGTAGCAAATGGCAAGTATAGATTATCAGGAGGCCAGGAAAGAAATCATAAAGCTGTTTGGCCAGAAGCAGGCCAGCGGTCGTAAGATTATTTTTTGGTATGATCCTCCGGCAAACTTTAAGGACGATATCGAAGCAGACAGCTATGACTGCTGCAAGGTGCTGTTCTGTGATAAGAACGAATTTGCAATAAAGAAGACGATAGAGCATGACGATACAGCATCAGATTTTCTGGTATATATTCCGGCAGAAAAGCCGGTGGACAATGAGAACTGGCTGCTAGATATTCTGATGTACAGTGAAGAGTATTATGCCGATACTGTTGCGCTGACCATGCGAAGGATGAATCTGACCAATACGGATCTCCGTCGTGTAATAGAATGGCATTCAAAGTTCTTTGACGCTGAGAGCAGGACAAAGAAGCTGTCGAATTATGTGACAGTAAATGATGAGATGAAACCGGCAGATCTTCGCATGGCGATGATGTGCGTGTTGGTAAGGGCTTCATCCAGATCAATCGAAAGTGTTCTGACTGAGCTGGTATTTGATAATTCGGAATCCAGTAAGTACAAGGATCTTAAGAAGTTTAAATTTGAGGAATATCTGTGGGATGAAATCTGCCGTTATTACAACTATGAGGGTGATCAAAAGATCGAAACGCTGATCAAGCGTTTCATGTTCACGGCACTTTTGGAGCAGAAGGCAGAGTTTGATGCGCTTCCGTCATTTTATGAGCAGTATAAGATTACGGGTCCGGAACAAATGGACGCAAAGTTCTTTGTGGATAAGATCAAGGCGGATAAGAGATATGAGGCTCTGCAACTGGATGTTGCAACGGATCTGAAAATTGAGGGGCTTCTGGTATCAAGGGATATTACTTGTGTGCAGACGGCAGATATTTTTGAGTGTATTGACATTGATATCATCAAAAAGATATCTGCAAGTCTTGTAAATGGAAGTCTGGATTACAACACTTTTGAACGCGTGATATCTGATCGGTTGAATTCGATGTGGTATGATGCGCACAGCCAGGAATATGCTATCTTGAGTTCGGTTATGGCTTTTTATAAGAAGCTGGAAACACCGATTTCTACAGGATTGTTGGCGACGGATTATGTTCAGAATTATACGGAAAGCTACTATCTGGTAGATACTTATTATCGTCGGATCTGTGCAAATTTCAATAAGCTGGAGAATCCGATCCCTGAGATGGAAGACCTGATGCGCATGGTCGAAGCAGCATATCAGGGTAAGTTCCTGGATCCGCTGGGCAAGGCATTCAGCGATGCTCTGAAGGAACAGGGTAACTGGGACTTCCCTGGATTAAAGATGTCCCGTAACTTCTATCAGGAAGTGCAGAATAAGAATTACAAGAAATGCTTTGTGATCGTATCAGATGGTTTCCGTTATGAGATCGGAAGAGAACTGTATGAGAAGATGAAGACGGATACGGTGCTGAAGGGAAATGAAGAAATCAGATTTGCGATTTCTCCGCTTCCGTCAGAGACACGTTTTGGAATGGCTTCACTTCTTCCTCATAGGCTCATGGCATATGTTAATAAGCTGGTGACTGTCGATGAACAGTCTACGGTGGATACGGCGGACAGGGATGCAATCCTGAAGAAGAAAAAAACATCGTATGCGGCAATTCAGTACAAGGACATCAACAAGATGTCCAGGAATGAGCTGCGCTTCTATATGGCGGATAAGTCGCTGGTTTATATTTATCATAATGTTATAGATAACGCCGGTGAGCATAATGAAAGCAAGGTCTTTGATGTGGCTCAGACTGCCGTAGATGAAATCCTGACGCTGATCCGGAAGCTGTATAACAACCTGCAGATCTCCAATTTCTACGTGACGGCAGATCACGGCTTCCTGTACAGACGGAATGAGGTAGAGGAATCACAGAAATACAGCAATGTCGTTTCTCTGCATCCGACCGAGTTGTCAAAGCGGTTTGTTCTGACGGACGATAAGTCGCTTCAGATTCCGTATACGGTGGAGTTCACTCTGGAAAATATTTCGGATGGTGAATATAAGGTTATTTCTCCTTATGGATATGATCTGTTTAAGACGCAGGGCGGCGGGCTTCAGTATGTACATGGTGGAGCGTCATTGCAGGAAATTATTGTTCCGGTCATCCATCTGGGAGAACTGAGAGCGGCAGGCAACAAAGAAGCCGTTGCACCGGTTGGTGTCAGACTTAAGAGTATTACAAGGAAGATTACAAACCGAAGCTTTACTCTTGAATTTGAACAGTATGAGAAGGTCGAGGAACGCAAGCAGGCCATTACTTGTGAGACCTATCTTGTGGATGAAGACGGGAATAAGGTATCAGGCGAATATCGTTTTGTGGCTGCATCGGAAAGCGATGATGTGGATTCAAGAAGTACAAAGATTCGGTTCAACCTTATGAATATCGAGTTTGACCGCAGCAAACGGTATTACCTGATTTTGAAGAATATCGCAAAGCCGGATGAATATATAGAACGGGAACAGTTTACGATAGACATCCTGCAGTTCAAGATGTTCTAAAGGAGGCATAGGTTCATGGATCAATTAGATAAGAAAGTGTTTGAGGTCTTTTCGGGGCGTGTGGTTCCGAAGGGGGCAACAAAGAAGATCAAAGACAGTGCGAATGTTCCTACCTATGTGCTGGAATATCTGCTTGGGAATTATTGCACATCGGACGATGAAAGTGAAGTTGAAGCCGGTATCGAACAGGTGAAGAGGATCCTTTCAGATAATTATGTGCGTCCGGATGAAGCAGAACAGATCAAGGCACGGATCAAGGAAGAGGGAACACATACGGTCATCGACAAGATCAGCGTTAAGCTGAATGAGCGTACTGATCAGTATGAGGCAGATTTTCTGTTCCTGGGCATCAAAGGGATTTATGTACATCCGAAGTATATCAGGTCGTATGAGAAGCTTCTGGCCGGTGGTATCTGGTGTATTGTTGATCTGACCTATTTCTATAATGAGGATGAGAAGAAAAGCAGCCCATTCGTGATCAATGAGATCACGCCTATCCAGATGCCGAATCTGGATAAGAATGAGATTATCGAGGCCAGAAGCCAGTTCATGAAGGAAGAGTGGATAGATCTGCTTCTCCGTTCCTGCGGTATGGAGCCGACACAATTTGACTATCGAGTAAAATGGCATTTGCTGACAAGGCTGGTTCCGCTGGTAGAAAACAATGTGAATATCTGTGAGCTGGGACCGCGTGGAACGGGTAAGTCTCACATTTATAAAGAGCTGTCGCCAAACTCCATTCTTATTTCAGGCGGACAGACAACGGTTGCCAATCTCTTCTATAACATGGGAAGACGGCAGGTTGGTCTGGTAGGTCTTTGGGATTGCGTGGCATTTGATGAGGTTGCCGGAATCAATTTCAAGGACAAGGATGGTGTTCAGATCATGAAGGACTATATGGCTTCTGGATCTTTTGCAAGAGGGAAGGACGCTATTCAGGCGAATGCTTCAATGGTATTTGTGGGAAATATCAATCAGAGTGTGGACTATCTTCTGAAGACTTCCCATCTGTTTGAGCCGTTCCCGGATGCGATGATCGATAGTGCGTTTTTTGACAGGATGCATTGTTATATTCCGGGATGGGAAATCCCGAAGATGCGTCCGGAATACTTTACGGATAATTATGGTTTCATTTCTGATTATCTTGCGGAGTTCATGCGTGAGATGAGGAAGATTCCGGAGACGGACGCTTTTGACAAGTTCTTTAAGCTGGGAAGATGCCTGAATCAGAGAGACACCATTGGTGTTAGAAAGATGGTATCCGGCCTGACAAAGCTGATCTATCCGGACGAAAAGTACACGGAAGAGGATATGGAAGAAATCCTGAGATATGCAATCGAGGGAAGGCGTAGGGTCAAAGAACAGCTGAAGAAAATCGGCGGTATGGAGTTCTATGATGTGCAGTTTTCCTTTATCCGCAATTCCAATATGGAAGAGGTATTCGTACCGGTTCTGGAACAGGGCGGCGGCAAGCTGCTTCCTGAAGGTATCGGTAAGCCTGGTCATGTATATACGGTTGCCAATGGAACGAATGGCATGATGGGCTTGTTCAAGTTTGAAAGCACTATGACGAATGGCAGTGGCAAGTTTGATGTGACCGGTATGCAGAGTGCAAAGGAAACAAAGGAATCTGTAAAGACAGCGCAGAATTACTTCAAAGCGAATGCTAAACAGATAAGTGCTTCGATATCTACCGATAACAGGGATTATCTGATGCATATTCAGGATTGCCAGGGAGTAGGTCTGGATAGCAATATTTCGCTTCCGGCATTGGTGGCATATTGCAGCGTGGCGCTGGATAAGCCTATATTGCCGCAGTTATGCGTTTTGGGTTCCATGAGTATCGGCGGAACTATAAACCGAGTGGAAGAACTGGCATCCACGCTTCAGGTGGCTTTTGATGCCGGTGCTAAGAGGGTGCTGATTCCGATGAGCAGTGCGGCGGATATACCGACGGTACCGACAGAATTATTTGCAAAGTTCCAGATTTCATTTTACAGCAGCCCGGAGGATGCTGCGGTGAAAGCATTAGGGATAGAATAACGATGAATTTATAGGATTGATAACTTGAGGTGATTTTAAGCAATGGCAACGATAAACTACTCTTCATATGCGCATGTAATTGAAAAAGGAATGAACAGACGGAACATGACCGGTATGGCTAAAGTTCTGTTTGAATTTATGTGCGATCATGAGGACGTTGTTACTGGAAGAATCACCAAAAAGGATCTTGAACAGGGAATAACGCACAAGCGTTATATTGTGCCGGATAAAGAATCTATTGAATGGTTTCGAGGACAGCACGATGTCGCGGAAACATTACAAAAGGGCGCAGGAAACGCTGACATAATCAAGGATGCGCCAGATTATTTTGATGGTCACGTCATAAACGGTCTTATCAATCCTCAGAAACTGGAGATTGTTATCAATGCCATGTCAGATCTTATTAAGAGCGACGATGTGGTTGACGAGGATGTCTTGGATTATTGGATCAGACTTCGTGATGAGTCGGATTTTGGTTCCTTCTTTGCCTATATTTTTCTGTATGCAGTGCCTCAGCCAAATAGTGGCGTGATGATCGATCAGGAAATCGTTGCACCGGAATTGGATGATGAAGATACCAAAGAACTGAAGATGTTTGAGACAATGGTTCAAAAGCACGCAAAGCCAGAAAGCAAACTGCCGCCACTGGTTATAGATTCTGCAAAGGAAATGAAATATGTGAAGCAGCTACTAATGGCATATGCTGATGCTGAGAAGATTCCTTGTATGGAGCTGGAGGATATGCAATCTTATCCGATCTACCAAAGGAATTTTGAAAAACAACGTCGGGACTTTTATTCAGCCGATACTATTCGGGAATCATCGAAGGAGATCTTAAAGATTAAAGAAAAAGATGGATTTGACATCGTGAAGCAGGAAATCTGTGATGAGATTACGCCTATATGGGAGCTGAGCATAAGCGAAGGACAGAATGGATATCAGAGGCTTCTGAGGGTTCTTGATAGAGCGGGAAATGCACAGTTGTCCGGAAATACAAAGAAAAGGCTATTAGATTGGATTGCCGCCGCAGAGAAGCAGGGAATCTGTCATTTTTTAGTCGGAGAGGATAAACTTTGGTGGGTCAATGATGGACAGATTATATAATTCAAAATTTGAGATCCGCCCGAGAATCATGCTGCTTGCAACATATGATTCAGGAAGAAACTTCTCTGAGGATCAGTTGATAGCCTTTGATTTTATGACGGTGTATTCTCATGAGTTCATAGCTGATGGACATAGCTTGCATGGAGACAACGGATTCAAATACAGTGAGTTTTCTGCCAGGAAAGAAGCCGTGAGTGATGCGATAAAGGCATTGGTCAGACAAGGATTATTAAAAGTTGATTTGAAGGACGGATTCAGGTATTCAGCTACTGATAGTGGTATTCAGTGTTACAATGGGATGGAAAGTAGTTATGCGTTGGAATACAGAGAACAGTTGGGACTGATTTTGCAGCAGTATTCTAACTACAGCGAAAGTGAGTTACAGAAGCTCATTCGTATGAAAGCCATAAAAGGTGATTAAGGAAGGAGGGAACAGCATTGTACTATATTAAGAAAGTTACTATGTCAGGTAAAAATGTCGAGACCTCTTCCATAGATCTTTATCCCGGCGTGAATATACTTTATGGTTCATCCAATACCGGTAAGAGCTATGTGGCAGAGTGCATCGATTATGTTATGGGGAATGAGGAAACCCGAATCGATGATAATAAGGGCTATGATAATGTCCATGTCGAGATCGATGTTGATGGTTCCTATCTTTCGATGGATAGGAAACTGAATGAGACTGTCGTTCATGTTGTCAGTAGCGTGGAGGGAATAGCTTCAGGCGATTACACATTAAAGGGAAACGACAGGATCTGCCATGTGTGGCTGAAGCTCATGGGTATTGAACCAAATCATAGAGTTAATAAATCTGCGCATTGTCAGAGAGAAGAACTGAGTAACCGGGCATTCGATCAGATATTTGTAATCCGTGAGAAAAAGATAGATGCGGAAAAGAGCGTTCTGCTTCCTACGGAACCGTCAAGAGAGCCGGTGGCAAAATCAGCCCTTCTGTTTTTAATGACCGGTGAAGATCATGACGATGGACAGGATTATGATAAACCGGATATCCATAAGGCGAAGAAGGAAGCTGTAATCACTTTTGCGGATGAACAACTTGAAGCAATTCAGCAGCAGGAAAAGGAGCTTCAGCTTACACCGGATATGGAGACTCCGGCACAAATAGAGAAACGTATGTCGATGATCCTTTCAGAAATCGATCATACCGAGAGTGAGATACAGACGCTGATTGAAGAAAATCAGAGAATCGGTACCAGAGTATATGAAATAGATAAAGAGCTTACAGAGAATCATGTTCTGGCTGACCGATATAAATCTCTACAGTCTCAATATCGCTCTAATCTGAAGCGGCTGACATTTATGGTAGAGGGAGAGCATGTTACCAGGGAAGGGGTTGTGCAGCCACAGGATTGTCCGTTTTGCGGGAATCCGATGAAGCCTGAAAAAGAGGATTCCTGCGTGGAAGCCGCAATAATTGAGGTCGAGAAGATCACTCCAAAGATTGCGGATCTGAAATCTGTACAGAAGAGTTTGAAAACAGAAATAGAAGCAAAGGAAAAGGAACGTCAGGAACTACAGACATGCATGGCTGAATTGGAAGATAAAATCCGTCAGGAACTACAGCCAAAAGTTGATTCGCTGAGGGATGAGCTGTCCAAGTATTCTATGGTATTGACACTTCGCAGTAAGCAGGCTGCTTATGAGACGGTAAGCGGTAAAATCAGAGAAAACCTGAATGCTTTCAAATCAAAGCCGGAACCGCCGAGCTTTAAGATCAATGAATTCTACGGCGAAGAGTTTATGGGGAAATTCCATGCAATCCTGGATCATCTTCTGACAGACTGTAAGTTTGACGATTATCGTACATCCGAGTTCATATTGAAAACATTTGATCTGGAAGTAAATAAGACGAAGAAGAAATCCTATGGACAAGGATTCAGGGCATTTCTGAATGTCATTCTGTCAATGGCGGTTCAGGAATATTTGAAGCAATATGGCACATATAGACCGAATGTTTTTGTAATGGATTCGCCGGTACTGTCGCTGAAAGAAGATGTCGATGATAGTGAACTGGCTTCTGAAAGCATGAAGTCATCGCTCTTCAAGTATATTATCAATCATCCGTGTGCGGAACAGATCATCATTATCGAGAATGATTTGCCGCCGATTGATTACAGTACGGTCCATATGCAGAAATATACTAAGGGAAACGGTTTCTGGAAAACCAATCCGACATAATATTACATACAAATTCTAAGAGCGAGGCTCTGCAGAGAAAATCTGCAGGGCTCTTTTTTTATTCTGAACCAAATTCTAAACCAAATTCACCGCCAATCCATCCCAAATACAATTTTCGAGAAAAGCCTTATTATTTACCAAAAATCATAAGGAGGATAGACCAATGACAAAGCAGGAACGGAATGATTGGTTAATCAATATAGAAAACACAGCCTCATTTATCTCATCAGAAATTGGAAATGAAGCAGTGGATTTTGTCCTGGAAAAGTATGGAGCAAAGTCAATAGAGCAAATTGCATCATCCGATTTATCCGAGGTTTTCAGTGAATTATATGCAATCGAATCAGATTTAAGATCCGGATAACCGGAAAAAGATTAGCGAAAGCCGCTTAGAAAGATAGGAGAGAAATCGGAAAACCAGGGTTTCTCATACCTACACCAGTAGGACGGTGGGTACGGATCAGAGTCCTCATCCGTGGACGAAGGTTCTGATGGGTATCCGGCGGATATCCAAATAGCTATTTACAAATTTCATATCGGCCCATGATGCGCAGTGGACAGGATAC
>CALGVA010000014.1 GCA_937920345.1 uncultured Lachnospiraceae bacterium | reverse complement strand
CCGGGAAACTCCCGGACTTTTCCAAGGAAGATACCCTATTACTTAGCGCTTACGATAGAAGAGTTTGAATATGATGGAATGATGTTGCTATGGGTATACGTACCGCCCACATCTACTGTTGAAAAATGTGCTAACAGGATATATGACCGAAATGAAGATGGCGATATGGATATCACAGATTCACCAATTCAGCTTCAAAATATGTACAATAGAAAAAGCAATACTTATGTGGAACATAAAATTTTCCCCTATGTTTCACTGGATGATTTACGTCTGGATTTGATGAATAAGGTACGGAATCTTGTCAAGAGCCGAAAACCGGATCATGACTGGCTGCAAATGTCTGATCAGGATATTTTGAAAAGTGCCGGATTGTGGGAAAAGGATTTTTCGTCGGGAGTGCAGGGATACAATCTTGCAGGAGTACTGTTGTTCGGTAAAGATGAAGTGATACGTTCCTGTTGTCCGGGTTATGTAACAGATGCAATTTATCGGGTTGAAAATTTAGACCGCTATGATGACAGATTGCAGGTTGCAACCAATTTGATTGAATCATACGAGCTTCTTATGGAATTTGTTGCCAAGCATACTTCCGATAAATTTTTTCTTGTAGATAATGTAAATACAAGTATAAGAGACCTGATAGCAAGAGAGGTTATTGGCAATATATTAGTCCATAGAGACTTTTCCAGCGCTTATCCGGCAAAGCTGATTATTGAAAAAGACTGGTTAAAAACGGAGAACTGGTGTGTGCCCAGACGGCATGGAAATATCATGAGCGATGAATTTACGCCATATCCTAAAAATCCATTGATACAGCAATTTTTTGCAAACATTGGACGAACTGACACAATTGGCTCCGGTGTCAGAAATCTTTATAAATATACACCAATCTATTCTGAAGGCGGAAAGCCGGAACTGTTTGAAGATGATGTTTTTAAAATTTCTATTCCTCTGAATAAAATAGCGGCAGAGTCAGCAAAGGAAAGTAAGACATTATCTAAAAGAGAACAGAAAATTTATGATATGATTTGTGAAAATATTCATCTGTCAGTGGAACAAGTTATGGCAGAATTGGATATTTCAAGAGCAACCGTATTTAGAGATTACGCAAAAATTAAAAGAATCACAGGTGCAGCATATGATAAAAACACCTCAACATGGACTTTATAAAATCTCAGTCTCAAGCAAGTCTCATGTAGTCTCAAACAGCCTGGAACCGCTTTGAGACTGAAAAAGTGCGGTTTTTCAAGGGGTAACAGGAATGAACTATAACAGGTCTCACTCTAGTCTCAAATTAGTCTCATTTTTTTATATAATTTTGAGACTGACTTGAGACTTAAGGAGTTGATTCGCTGATGGGTTATAAAATGAAGCAGACCTGTTTTATCATATTTTTTCATGTTGTTCTTACAAAATCGCCCCATCTGCCGCCATATCCTCTGTCAAATCGGTAATAATATCGCCCTTGGACTGGAATTCGCAGGCATTGAACGGAACGCCGCCTGCCGCCTGCGGCCAGATACCAAGCGTGTGGTCGGTATAGTAGTTGGCAAAACCGGATTCTTCGATTTCTTCCATGGAAAGATTCTTGGTTAACTGGTGAACGATCGTTGCCACCATCTCTAGGTGGGCCAGTTCTTCGGTACCGATATCCGTCAGTATTGCAGCCACTTCTCTGTAGGGGCAGGCATACCGCTGAGACAGATAACGCATAGAAGCGCCCATTTCACCGTCGGGACCGCCGTACTGGCTGATGATAGCCTGTGCCAGCATCGCATTGGGCTGTGTAATATTTACGGGGTACTCAAGTCTTCTTTCATAGTTCCACATTAAGCACAACCTCCTTCCCAGGGCATCGGCAGTGTCGCCCAATCCCAGCCGCCGCAGTTAGATGTGTCGGCGAGCGCCAGCGTCAGCGGACCAAATTTTTCAGAGTATTCTTTTTTTGCCTGATTGCTCATACGATTATAATGATTGAAATATTCCATGGCATTTCTGTCGGTTGGGTGGGTATCCAGATACAGTGACATTTCGATGGCTACAAAGTCCAGCACGGCAACGTCATGGAGCAGCTTTTCCTGTTCGTTTGCAAAATGCATGTTCATTTCTTACAACATCTCCTTCCTGTAAATGGCTTGTCGAGTTCCGGAAAGATGGTTCCGGCGTTAAGGGCTTCATCGAGATTATCGTAGATTCCGTTGAAATGCTGCCACGGAACATATGACATTGCGAGAGGAAACTTGTCAAAGTTTTCCCTGTACATATAATCCTTCATAAATGATTCCTTTCTAAATTTTCATGTGTTTTAGTAATATAATATGATATAATCGTTGCGGTGTGTTTTTTGATGACATATTCAGCGGCAGACGGTCTGTAATTGGCAGCGACGGCAGGAATGGCTGGTCAGAACACAAAAAATTCACATTTTGATAAGAATAGAAACACATTTATGCAGTAGATTGATATAAGGACAGGAGTGGAAGGGAGGAAACTCTTTTGATACAGGTGGAGAATCTGGTGAAAAAATACGGCTTACATACGGCTGTAGAACACTTGTCTTTTAAAGTGGAAAAAGGACAGATCTATGGTTTTCTGGGACCTAACGGGGCCGGGAAATCAACGACGATGAACATTATGACGGGATATATCGCGGCGAACAGCGGTACCGTGAAGATAAACGGCTATGATATCTTAAAAGAGCCGGAAAAGGCCAAGCGCTGCATTGGTTATCTGCCGGAGGTCCCGCCCTTATATACGGATATGACAGTCCGGGAGTATCTGATGTTTGTTGCCGAACTCAAGAAAGTGGGAAGAAGGAAACGGGCGGAGCATGTGGAGGAAATCATAGAGAAACTCCAGTTAAACGAGGTGCAGGAGCGTCTGATCAGGAATCTCTCCAAGGGGTATAAGCAGCGTGTTGGATTGGCGCAGGCGCTGACCGGCTATCCGGATGTGCTTATATTGGATGAGCCGATGGTCGGCTTGGATCCGAAACAGATCATAGAGATGCGTGATTTGATCAGAGGGCTGGCGAAGGAGCACACGATTATTCTCAGTTCACATATATTGTCCGAGGTGAGCGCGGTGTGCGATCATATTATGATTATTTCCGGGGGAAAATTAATGGCGTACGGTTCCCCTGAAGAACTGCAGCAGATGATGCATGGCGGCGCGGTGCTTACGGTGACGGCTTTCGGCACGAAGGAGCAGGCGGAAGCGGTTCTGGGCAGTATGGAACAGACGGCGTCTTATACGGTTGAACAGGGGCAGGAGACAGATACGGTAGTTATGCATGTGGAGACAGCGGAGGGAGCAGATATCCGGAAGGCGCTTTCAACGGCCCTCGCTGCCGCTGATATGCCGATCCTTTCCATGAATCGCGTAGAGAGGTCGCTGGAGGATATTTTCTTACAACTGACGGATACACAGGAGGTGCCCGTACAGGAAAATGCTGCCAATGAAATGGCTTCTGCGCAGGGCGGTGAGAATGAGGAAGCGGCAGATGATGACATAGAAAAGACGGAAAAGGGGGAAACGGACGATGACAGCGATTTATAAGAAAGAATTGAAGTCCTTTTTTCATTCTTTTATCGGCTGGCTCTATCTGGCGGTCATGTTGTTTATGATGGGTATCTATTTTATGGTACTCAATATGCTTTCCGGATATCCTACGATTTCGTATGTCTTACAGAGTGTTGTGTTTCTGCTGCTCATTACGGTTCCGATTCTGACGATGCGCACATTTGCGGAGGAGCGGAAGTACAAGACTGATCAGCTGATTCTGACGGCGCCGGTTCCGGTCTGGAAAATCGTGACGGGTAAATTTCTGGCGCTGGTGACGGTGTCTGCGATTCCGGTGTTTGTGATCGGTCTGACGCCGGTTTTTCTTATGCGGGCTGGAGAATTTCAGACAGGCACATCTTATACGGCTCTGCTGGGATTCTTTCTGTACGGATGTCTGGGGCTGGCAGTCGGTCTGTTCCTGTCTTCGCTGACCGAGAGTATTGTGATTTCAGCAGTGCTGTCTTTTGCGGCTATGTTTCTGGGATATATTATGTCGGGACTCAGTAATGTCATAGCGTCCTCGGGGACATCGGCGGCTGCGGAATATATTGCGAAATTTCTGCTGTGCTTTGATATGGTCGGACGGTTTGATTCCTTGTGCAACGGGTATTTTCAGATGGAATCCGTAGCATATTACGTGACAGCCACAGTGTTCGTGCTGTTCTGTACGACCCAGTCCATACAGAAGCGCAGATACGCAGTCGCGGGCAGAGGCATTAAACTGGGCGCATACAGTATCGTCAATATTCTGGCGGCGGCAGTGGTGACTATCGCAGTCAATATCGGGCTGAATTATGTGCCGGATCAGTATACGTCCATAGATGTGACGGCCAATAAACTTTATACACTCACGGAAGACACCATAAATACAGTCAGTGGATTGTCACAGGATGTCACAATCCATGTGCTGTCGGATACGTCCTCAAGGGATGCAGATCTTGACCGGACGCTGCAGCAGCTGCAGGGACTCTCGAAGCATATTAAGGTCGAGTATGTCGATCCGGTTGCCAATCCGAAGTTTTATTATAAATATACGGATACGGAACCGACACGCAACAGTCTGATCGTAGTCGGGCCGAGCGGCGATATGGTCGTGGATTACAATGATATCTATGCGTATGAACCGAATTATACGACATACAGCTATGAGGTCACGGGCTATGACGGCGAGGGACAGATTCTTGCGGCCATCATGCGGGTGACAATGGATGAAGCCGCCAGATTCTATATGATATCGGGTCATGACGAGCTGATTTTTGATGAGAAGTTCTTAAATGCTTTGGATAAGGAAAATGTGACTTATGAGGCATTAAGTCTTCACACGGTGGATCAGATTCCGGAGGATGCGGCCGGGGTGATACTGAACGCGCCGGTCAATGATTATGCGAAAGAGGATACGGAGAAACTGCTGGCATATCTGGAACAGGGCGGTAATGCGCTGATCATTCCTACATGGACGGATACGGACATGACACAGTTTGAACGAATCATGGGATATTATGACGTATCTGTGGTGGACGGAGTGATTGCGGAAGGAGACCGCAGCCGGTATTACCAGAATCCTTATAACCTGTTTCCGGAGATCGTGGAGGGAGACTTGACGGATCAGGTGGCAGGCGGCACGGTTTTTGCACCTTTATCGAGGGGGCTGCGCTATCCGGAGGAGGCGGAGAATGTCCGCTATCAGCCGTTTCTGATGACAAGTGACAACTCGTTTAGTAAAACAGACATGTTAGACGCAGACAATTACCGAAAGGGCGATGCGGACATCGACGGACCTTTTGTGATCGGACTGAAAGTAGAGAAACCGACGGAGAACGGCGCGGTATCGCAGGCGGTTATCGTGGCGTCAGAGCAGATATTTACCGGTCTGGCGGATGAGATCGTACCGGGATATAATTTAAAGCTTTTTGGCAGTGTGATCGCTGGTCTTGCGGATCACAAGGAATCGCTGGCAATTCCGGTGAAGTATTATGCGATCGGATATCTGGCATTCAATGCGCAGACGGTATATGCCGCCGGATTTGTGTCGGTGATTCTGCTTCCGGTTCTCTGTCTGCTGAACGGACTGCTGATCTGGCTCGGCCGCCGCAGAAAATAAATCGGTGTAATAATTTGTAACAGGGAAGCAGAAGTTACTGTTCACACAGGACTTAGCATTTACTGCTGAGTCCGTGCGAAAACGTGTATATTGCAAGCCGAAGGCTGAACTGTAAGCAGATTGGTAAATAGGCTTGATTTCCCCGTAAGTTTATGTAAAAATAGACATGATGACTTACGGGGATTTCCGCGTTAAGCGTATTATGCCGGTGAGACATGCGAAAAGATTGTGAAATAATTAACATATAAGTGACGGAGGAAGCTATGAGAGGAATCGATACGCAGGTTCGCAAGAACAGACGTCGCATTTTTAAAGAAGTGGCTAATCTCGCTTATCATTCAGAGAATCTGATTGATGATGTGGAGGCACTTCCCTATCAGATCGTCGATTACGATGAATCGGAGTATGAGAGTATCTATAGAGAGCGTGCTATTGTGCGTGAACGGATCAGACTGGCTATGGGATTGTCCTTACGACCGGAGAACCGGCTGGTACATCTGACACAGGGACTGGAGGAGAGCAATATTTCCGAGAAATATTATGAGCCGCCCCTTATGCAGGTCATTCCCTCGGCGTGCAATGCCTGCCCGGAGAACTGTTATATGGTGACGGACCGCTGTATGGGATGTGTGGCGCATCCGTGCAGGGAAGTGTGTCCCCGCGGCGCCATATCCATGAAAAACGGAAGGTCCGTGATTGATCAGGATAAATGTATCAAGTGTGGTAAGTGTAAGGCGGTCTGTCCGTATGATGCCATATCGCATCAGGTGCGCCCCTGCGCGGGGGCCTGTGGTGTGAGTGCGATCAAGAACGACGAGAAGGGCAGAGCGGTCATTGATAATGATCTTTGTGTTTCCTGCGGTCAGTGCATGGTGAACTGTCCGTTTGGTGCGATTGCGGATAAATCTCAGATATTCCAGCTGATCCGTGCCATGCAGTCAGGGCATAAAATTATTGCGCAGGTTGCGCCTGCTTTTGCGGGACAGTTCGGACCGGATGTGACGCCGGATATGCTGAAGACAGCATTGAAGGAATTAGGGTTTTATGATGTTTACGAGACGGCGATCGGCGCCGATCTGGGAGCGGTCGCGGAGGCTGAGCACTATGCCACGGAAGTTGCGACGGGCAAGCTGCCGTTTAGTCTGACTTCCTGCTGTCCTTCCTGGTCCGTGCTGGCAAAGCGTTTCTTTCCGGAAACGATAGACAAGATTTCTAACGCTTTGACACCGATGGTAGCAACGGCCAGAATTATTAAGGAAGATCATCCTGACGCGAAGGTGGTTTTTATCGGACCGTGTGCCTCTAAGAAGCTGGAGGCATCCCGAAGAACGATCCGTTCGGATGTTGATTTTGTTATAACCTTCGAGGAACTGACGGGGATCTTTGAAGCGAGAGGTATTCTGCTTGACGAGATCAAGACGATGGATGAGCTGAAGGGCGCGACCGGTGCCGGACGAGGCTACGGCGTGGCGGGCGGCGTTGCAAGTGCTATTGAGGAATGCGTGCGGGAGTATTATCCTGATGTGGAAGTCAATATCGAACACGCGGAGAGTCTGTCGGAGTGCAGGAAAATGTTGATGCTCGCCAAAGCAGGCAAGAAGAACGGCTGTCTGATCGAGGGCATGGCGTGTCCGGGCGGCTGTGTGGCAGGCGCCGGGACGAATATAGCGGTGCCCGCGGCAGTGAAGGCGGTCAGCGCGTTCAAAGCGTCAGCGGATAAACAGATACCGGATACAGGGAGGAAATCATGAGTCAGAAAATAAGAACAAGATATGCGCCCAGCCCTACGGGACGCATGCATGTAGGAAATCTCAGAACGGCATTGTATGCTTATCTGATTGCAAAGCATGAGGGCGGAGACTTTATTCTCAGAATAGAGGATACAGATCAGGAGCGTTATGTAGAGGGCGCTGTGGATATCATCTACCGCACGCTTGAGAAAACCGGACTGTTTCATGACGAAGGACCGGATAAGGACGGCGGGGTAGGACCTTATGTGCAGAGTGAACGTCAGAAGCGGGGCATCTATCTGAAGTATGCCAAAGAACTGGTAGATAAGGGTGAGGCATATTACTGTTTCTGTGACAAGGACCGTCTGGCCTCTCTGACCCGTACCGTGGCCGGCAAGGAGATCAATATCTATGATAAACACTGTCTGCATTTGTCTAAGGAAGAGGTGGAGGCAAATCTTGCCGCCGGTAAGCCTTACGTGATCAGACAGAATAATCCGACGGAGGGGACAACAACTTTTCATGATGATATTTACGGGGATATCAGTGTAGATAATGCAGAACTCGACGATATGATCCTGATCAAATCGGACGGATATCCGACCTACAATTTTGCCAATGTAGTAGACGATCATCTGATGGGGATCACCCATGTGGTAAGAGGAAATGAATACTTGTCGTCATCGCCCAAATATAACCGTCTCTATGAAGCGTTTGGCTGGGAAGTGCCGGAATATGTGCATTGTCCGCTGATCACTGACGAGAATCACCAGAAACTTTCCAAGCGGTGCGGACACTCCTCTTATGAGGATCTGATTGAACAGGGATTCCTGTCGGATGCAGTGGTTAATTTCGTGGCGCTGCTCGGATGGAGTCCGGAGGATAATACGGAGATCTTTACACTGGAAGAACTGATCGGCAAGTTTGATTATCATCATTTGTCCAAATCGCCGGCAGTGTTTGATTATACGAAACTGAAATGGATGAACGGCGAATATTTCAAGGCGATGGATGCCGAACAGTTCTATGAGATGGCGGAACCGTATTTGAAAGAGGCGCTCTCCGGTGATCTGGATCTTCATAAGATCGCGGCAATGGTTAAGACAAGAATAGAGATTTTTCCGGATATCAGAGAAATGGTCGATTTCTTTGAGAAATTACCGGAGTATGATGTGGAGATGTATACCCACAAGAAGATGAAAACGAATGCAGAGACTTCGCTGGAAGTGCTGCAGGAGGTTCTCCCGCTTCTGGAAGCACAGACGGATTACAGCAATGACGCGCTGTACCAGACGCTTGTTTCTTATGTAGAGCAGAAGGGCTGTAAGAACGGATACGTGATGTGGCCGATACGGACGGCTGTTTCCGGCAAGCAGATGACGCCGGCAGGTGCGACCGAAATCATGGAAGTGCTCGGCAAAGAGGAGTCTCTTAACAGAATCCGTAAAGGAATCGGTAAATTACAGAATGCCTGAATGCATGGCAAACCCGGGTCAGGAACGGGCAATCAGGCACACTGCCGGGGCGGCGCAGGTCTTTGCGGGTCCCGGCAGCGGTAAAACTTACGTTATCGTACACCGTATCAGACAGCTCATTACAGAGCAGGGGATAGACCCTTCGCATATTCTTGTCATCACATTTACGAAAGCAGCGGCGCTGGAAATGCAGGAACGCTTCTTTCGTCTCATGGAACCGGAAAGACCACCGGTCAGGTTCGGCACCTTTCATGCCGTATTCTATCATATTCTGAAACAATCTGCGCAGTATCGCGATTATGCCATCATCACAGAATCTGAAAGGAGGAAATTAATCAGACAGATCATACATATGCATAAACGGTTTGCCTGTCTGCAGGAAGAAGATATGGACAGTGTGACGGCTTCTGTCAGCGCCTGTAAGACGTCTTCGGTTATAAAGCAGCTGCCGGTGCAGAAAATCACGGAACAGGATATTGTGTTTCTGACAGAGGAGTATACTGCATATCTGCGGGAATTCGGACAGATGGATTTTGATGATATTCTGTGTCATTGTCATGCGCTGCTGACCGGACAGCCGGATATTCTTAGCCGCTGGCAGTCACAGTTTCAGTATATTCTGATCGATGAGTTTCAGGACATCTCGCCGAAGCAGTATGAGATCGTTAAGCTGCTGGCTGCGCCGGAAAATCACTTATTCATTGTGGGGGATGACGATCAGGCTATCTACGGATTCCGCGGGGCAAGTCCTGGCATTATGCGGGATTTTATGCAGGATTATCCGGAGGCCTGCCGAATCTTTCTGGATGTCAATTACCGCTGCAGCAGGCAGATTGTGGATGCGGCGGGCAGGGTGATCGGTGAGAACCGTAACCGCATCGGCAAGCAGGTTCATGCGGCGCATGAGGATGGTGCGGGTGTGCAGCTGCAGATCTTCGCATCAGCGGCGGAAGAGGAAGAGAAGCTGGTTGAAGCGCTGGCACAGAAAAAACAGCAGGAACTGCTTGATACATGCGCGGTAATATGCAGGACGAATTATGACTGCGCCATGTGGGCACAGACACTTCGCAGGCAAAAGATACCGTTTATCATGAAAGAGGCGCCAAAGAACCGGTTCCGGCACTTCGTGATACAGGATATCATGGCATACCTGGCATTAGCGCAAGGGGAACTTATGCGAAAGCATTTTCTTCGCATTATGAACCGGCCGGTCAGGTATCTGAGAAGAGAAGCCGCTTCCGGGGAACGAATCAGTGAGAGAGCACTGACGGACTATTATAAGGATACACCGATGCTGCAGGAGCGGATACGGAAATTATTCAGGGATCTGAAATGCCTGTGTGAGATGAAACCGTATCTGCAGGTTCACTATGTCCGCAAAGTGATCGGTTACGACGGTTATCTTCTGGATAAGTACGGCACGGATAAGGCGCGTGAATTTCTTGATGCTGCGTCGGCATTTCAGGAATTTGCAAAGGGGTTCCATACCGTGTCTAAAATCAGTGCCTATATAAGTCAATATGAAGAGATGCTGCAGACCATACAGACATGTGATAGAGAAGAGAACGGAATCAGACTTATGACCATGCACGCTTCGAAAGGGCTTGAGTTTGATACGGTGTATCTGCCGGACTGCCAGGAGGGCAGGATTCCTTCTGCCAGATCGCAGACGGCTGAGGAGATCGAAGAAGAACGCCGTATGTTCTATGTGGCGATGACCAGAGCCAGACGGGAGTTATACCTTATGGCATATAAGGGAAAAAGCGGAAAGGATGTCCCTTCCCGCTTCTTAACATGTCTGTGTCAGTCGTCCTCAGATACCAGTTCATCAAATTCTGCCGAATCCAGGTACTCGTCGAACGCATCTGTTACGGCTTCGTATTCTTCGTCGTCGTCAATATAGATAAGTTCCGGCTCCTCATTCGGATCGTCGGGATTCTCGCGGTAGCGATAGAACCAGACTTCGCCGTCTGCGTTGTCGCCGTTCTCGTCAAGCGGCAGAAGCGCAATATAATCCTGACTGCCGACCGACAGAATCGTTACGATGGCACATGTGACAGAAGTACCGTCCTCTAAATCAAGTTCGACGGTCATTTCTTCCGCATCGTAGCCGTTGTTGGTATCCTGATTGCTGATTTTGTCCATTTGGGAGCCTCCTTTTACACTGGAATAGTTATATTTTAAAGGAAAAGAGCCGGATATTCAATGTTGAAATAACTTTTTATTTAGAAAAATGCGTTTCTATGTTAGAATACCTTTATAGAACAATTGTGAAGGTTTATTAGTCGGAGGATTAGATGCACAGAGAATTTGAAGTGATAATGACACAAGCATATCCTTTGGGTGTTCAATTTATGTCGGAAGGCATGCATATAGCTGCCGTGTGTGACTGCACGCGGAATGATAACGGCACTTCGGAAGCCGGAGTGATCTTATATGACAGGAAGCACAGAAACGGTATCCGGATACCGTTTCCAAACAGAAGCGGAACCGGCTGTATACGTGCTATGCTGCTCAAGGATTACCATGATAAGTCCTGCAGTTATCTGTTCTATCAGGGAGACAGGATCTGGCAGGACCCGTACTGTAAGAAAATAGAGAAGCCGCATCGTTACGGTGTGCCTGGAAAAAGTATATCGCGCTGTATGGTGAGGACGGATGACTATGACTGGGAAGGGGATCGAACGATCGGACTGCCCTATGAGGATATGATCCTCTACGCCTTGCATGTACGCGGATTTACAAAGCACAGTTCGTCCGGCGTGCAGTGTCGGGGAACGTATGCGGGAATCGTAGAGAAAATACCGTATCTGCAGGAACTTGGGATCACATCCGTTCTTCTGATGCCATCCTATGAGTTTGAGGAAATCATGGAACGCGCGCCAGCATCTACAGTCATGACGATGGAACAGGCGGCGGCATCCTACAGGCAGCTGCCGGAGCAGGCAGGGGAAAGTACAGGACAGGAGATAAAGGAGACGTGTCTTAAAGACAAAACACGCAGAGTAAATTACTGGGGGTATCAGAAGGGGTTATACTATATTCCCAAGAGCAGTTATGCCTACGGTAAAGATCCGGATGCAGAATATAAGGATATGGTCAAGGCACTGCACGGAAACGGAATAGAGGTGCTTATGCAGTTCTATTTCCCGCCGGAGATCAGTCCCATGGAGATGCTGGAGGTTATAAAGTACTGGGTATTGGAGTACCATATAGACGGGTTCCATGTACTGGGGGCGGATCTGCCGATCGATCTGTTTGCGAAAGAACCGCTCCTGGCGGATACAAAGCTTCTGACCACACAGCAGTATTGTCCGAAGGAAACGGATTATATCGTGCCTGCAAGACGGCTTGGCTGGCTGAGTGAGGGATTTCTCTATGATATGCGCCGGGCGCTCAAGGGCGATGACAATCTGATCAACCAGTTGATCTATCATGTGCGTAACAATCGTACGGATACGGGCATCATCAATTATATTGCGAAGTGGGAAGGTATGCGTCTTCGTGATCTGGTGTCCTATGACCGCAAGCATAATGAGGACAACGGAGAAAATAATCAGGACGGCACAGATTACAATTGCAGCTGGAATTGCGGCGCAGAGGGGAAGAGCCGCCGCAAATATATCGCGGAGCTGCGCATGAAGCAGATGAAAAACGCATTATCGCTTGTATTATTATCGCAAGGGACGCCGCTTCTGTACAGCGGAGACGAGTTTGGCAATACACAGGAAGGCAATAATAACCCTTATTGTCAGGACAATGCCGTGTCGTGGATCAAGTGGAACCAGACGGAGAGCGGCAGGCCGCTTCTGGAATATACCAGGGCGCTGATCGCATTGCGCAAGGCGCATCCGATTCTGCACGGCAGAGATCCGCTGCGGGGAATGGATTCTCTATCCTGCGGGTATCCGGATATCTCTTTTCACGGCAGAGAGGCATGGCGGCCGGATACGAGCCCGGCCAGCAGGAGCATAGGGATCATGTACTGCGGGTACTACGGTGAAATCGACGGAAAGCAGGATGATACATTTTTTTATATCGGCATCAACTTTCACTGGAGGGGGCACTATCTGGGACTGCCGCAGCTTCCGAAGGGAAAAGAGTGGGTGCTCTATACGGATACGGAACTTCCGGAAGATTTGACTGATTCCGTGGAAGACACCGTGAGAGCAGCCGAAGACGAGACGGCAGAGGCAGTACAGGAAATTTATGTTTCGCCGCGGTCAATAGCCGTCTATATGGCGAAGGACTGCCAGCCCATATCAAAACAAAGGAAGCGGGTTCATGATTAAGGCATGGGAACATTTTAAGACGATTACGCACCACAAAAGACTGGTCATGGAGGGGTGCTTTAAAGTGGGACTGTACCGGCAGGGCATTATGCATGATCTGTCCAAATACAGTCCGGCAGAATTTCTGGTGGGTGCCAGATACTGGCAGGGCAACAGAAGCCCGAATAATGCGGAGCGTGAGGACATTGGTTATTCTTCCGCGTGGCTGCATCACAAGGGACGCAATAAGCACCATTATGAATACTGGATCGATTACAGCACAAAAGACATCGAGGGTGGTATGGCACCTGCGCCTATGCCGCAGCGGTATGTGGTGGAAATGTTTATGGACCGGGTTGCCGCCTGCAAAGTTTATCATAAAAGTGCATACACGGATCAGGATCCGCTCCTGTACTACCGGTCTTCTAAAACACCGCCGCCTCTGCACCCGAGGACGAAGCGGCAGTTAGAATTCCTGCTGCACATGCTGGCGGATTACGGAGAAGAGAAGACATACAGATACATCAGAACGAGGATATTACGAAAACATAGAAGATGAGTGACCCGCCCGCTCCTTTTTGCATAGGATATTGTATGACAAAAAGGAGATGAGAGCTTATGAATTGTTGGATTATTCTTTTATTGTTACTTTCCGGTAATCAGAACGGTTGTAGATGTATCGAGGAACCGGAGTGCGGATGCGAACCTCCGACACCTCCCTGCCGACCGAGAGAAAGAGAATGTGATCGGGACCGCGACCGTGATTGTGATTGCGGAAGGGATCGTGACCGTGATTGTGACCGCGGCAGAGACAGGGACCGTGACTGTGATCGCGGCAGAGACAGAGACTGTGACTGCGATCGCGGCAGAGATTGTGACGCGGACAGAAATCCGTGTCCTTGCAATAATGACTCCCGCTTTGAACCCCGTTTTGATTCCAGACCGTTTAACAATTCCGGATGCGGATGCGACGGTAAGTAATTGTAATGTAGTTGCCCTTTCTTTTTGGTTGACGGAAGGAAAGGGCAATGATAAACTGAATTTTGGTACAAGCCAGGAAGCATTGACCGATTCGTTTGTACGCATCGGTCATCGGCTTCGGATCGGAGGATAAGAATGATAGACGGAAATAAAGTGTTATTCAGCGGTATGCAGTCCACAGGAAATCTGACACTGGGCAATTATCTGGGCGCGCTTAAGAACTGGGTTACCCTGTGTGATGAATATATGTGTTTTTATTCTGTGGTGGATCTGCATTCCATTACCATAAGACAGGACCCGGCAGAACTTCGCAAACGTGCGAGAAATCTGCTGACATTATATATCGCCGCCGGGATCGATCCGGAGAAGAACTGTTTATACTATCAGTCCCATGTGTCGGGACATGCGGAATTGTCATGGATTCTCAACTGTTTTACTTATATGGGTGAGTTGAACCGCATGACGCAGTTTAAGGATAAAGCATCCAAGCATGCGGACAATATCAATGCGGGATTGTTTACATATCCGGTGCTTATGGCGGCGGATATCCTGCTGTATCAGGCGGATGTTGTGCCTGTCGGCAAGGACCAGTTACAGCACCTTGAGATCACCAGAGACATTGCACAGCGCTTTAACGCAATCTACGGCGATATATTTACGATACCCGAACCGTACATCGGTAAGACGGGGGCCAGCATTAAGAGCCTGCAGGACCCGGCCAAGAAGATGTCCAAGTCCGACGAGAATCCGAACGCCAGCATATATCTGATGGATGATCCCGACACGATCATACGTAAGTTCAAGAGAGCGGTGACAGATTCCGAGGCGTGTGTGCGCTATACGGAATCCCAGCCGGGAATACGGAATCTGATCGATATCTACAGTGTGTGTACGGGCAAGACTCCGGAAGAAGTTGAGAAGGAGTTTGAAGGAAAGGGCTACGGCGATTTCAAGATGGCGGTCGGAGAAGCGGTGGTCGGCGTATTAAAGCCGCTGCAGGAACGTTTCGCAGACCTGACGAAAAATAAGGATTATATAGACAGGATCATTAAAGAAAATGCGGAGAAGGCAAATTACTATGCCCTAAAGACTCTCCGCAAAGTACAGAAAAAGGTAGGTTTCCCGGAAAGAATCCGGTAAGTGCGATATTCGCTATTACGAGTTATCCGAGTTTGCCGTCAGGCAAATCTCGCAATCGAGCGCAGCTCGATATTTTAAGGTATAAGAAATTTCTCCGGTTATCCGAGTTTGCCGTCAGGCAAATCTCGCAATCGAGCGCAGCTCGATTCTTTATCCTTGAAATACATCCGTAAAATATCCGGCGCAGGAGATCGGTTCACCGCCCTGTAACAGATGGTTTGTGTCACCGATCACCTGTGCGCGGAAATATGCAATATTATTCTGCCGTTCTTCCGTGGCAAGAATGGTCACGGAGGTGGGCGCCAGATAGAAATTGTGGCACAGCAGGGCAGGAGAGAAGCCCAGCAGGTGGCTCATCATCACGCATGTGATACCAAGATGGCAGAAGATTACAATAGTATCATTTTTACCGGATGCATTATGCATGCCGGCATCGGGATCTGCCGACACTTTAGTCTGCTCTACAGGGGTATGTGCGGCAGTATTTACGTTGATATAATAGTTGTGGTATCTCTTATAGCCGTATGTTTCAATGAGACGGTCGAGATCCTTACAGGTCTGCTGATAAGCGGGTACGAGTTCGGGATTGGAACTGTACACTTCCGTTTTCTTCCATGCTTCCTTATCATAGATTTCCGGTATTTCTGTCCAGTATTCCGGCATAAAATCCCAGGGGACGCCGAAACGGTCCGTAGTCGGATCATCCACCTGGTAATAGAACTCCCGCATCCAGTCATATGTGACGGCAGTACGGCCGATGCGCTCTAAGCTGTAAGAGGCTGTCTGCTGCGCCCTGCCGAGCGGAGAACAGTAGAAATCCATCTGATCCGTATTCCATTTAGAGATTCTGTCTGATAACAGTTTTGCTTCTCTGACGCCCTTGTCCGTCAGAGCGTCATTCACATAATCGGGATCTCCGTGTCTGATAAATATAATTCTCATAATGCGCCTCCCACTTTAGTAAAATTTAATTAGTGTTTCGCTTTATTCTAGTATATAATAACATAAGTGTTGTATATTAAGAAATATTTTTTGGCATATTTATATGGCCTGTTATACATAAGTTTGGGAAGGCGGATCTGACTGCCGGTATATGGGCTGCACGGAAGAACGGAGGAAGAGTTATGTTTGGTGCAAAAAAGAAAACGAACGGGGCGCTGAATAAGATAAACAGCGGGAAGGGTAAGAACATTGCCATAGGGGCGATTGTGGTGGTCATCCTGCTGCTGCTTGTGAGTGAATCCTATTATTCCATCCAGGAGGAGGAGCAGGCAGTGGTGTGTACTTTCGGATCGCCGAAGGCGGTCACGACGCCGGGACTGCATTTCAAAATCCCGTTTATCCAGACGGTGACGAAGGTCAATACGACGATTCAGGGATTTTCCATCGGGTACCACGCCACAGGCGAGGAGGCGGATGCCCTGATGATTACCTCAGATTATAATTTTATCTTTGTGGATTTCTATGCCGAATATAGAGTGACTGATCCGGTCAAGGCATTATATGCTTCGCAGGACCCGGAACTGATACTCAAAAATATTGCACAGAACTGTATCCGGACGACGATCGGTTCCTATAGCGTAGACAGTGTGCTCACGACCGGTAAGAATGAGATCCAGTCGAATATCAAGCAGATGATTCTGGATAAGCTGGAGAATTATGATATCGGCATACAACTCGTTAATATTACGATTCAGGATGCCACACCGCCGACGGCGGAAGTTGAGAATGCATTTAAGGAAGTGGAGACAGCCAAGCAGGGGAAAGAGACGGCGCTCAATAATGCCAATAAGTACCGCAACGAGCAGATCCCGGGGGCAGAGGCGGAGGCGGATAAGATTCTGCAGGACGCGGAGGCTGCCAAGCAGGAGAGAATCAATGAGGCGAACGGTCAGGTGGCGCGCTTTAATTCCATGTATCAGGAATATGTAAAATATCCGGAAGTGACGAAAAAACGTATGTTCTATGAAGCAATGGAGGATGTTCTGCCGGAGATCAAGGTGATCATTCAGGGCAAGGATGGCAGTACGGACACGATTCTGCCGTTAGACAGCTTCGTGTCTGCGGATTCTGCCGGTAATGCTTTCAGCAGAAGTGAGACGCAGCAGACAGACGATACCGGGGATGATTCGACGACGGATAATCAGTAATAGCTGCGCACACCGGCTGCAGGCGCCACATACGGAACATAAGCCTGCAGGAATCCGGCTGATTTGGAAATGACGTTCAGACAGATAGAGTGGAGGATAACAGGGTGGATTATAATCAGAATATGAACCAGACGAACAATACATCAACGCCTTTCGAGCATTTTAACTCGGACGGCACGAAGAAGAAAAATAAAAAGGATAAGAAGAAAGGCTCTGCATTTGGAATCATGGCAGCGCTGATTGCAGTCGTCGCGCTTTTTGTACTGGGTAATTCGATGGTGGTCACAAAGCAGAACCAGTTTAAACTGATCAGACAATTCGGGCGGGTGCAGCGCGTCGTGACACAGTCGGGACTTACCTTCAAGATTCCTTTTGTGGAATCCGTTGACACGATTCCGAAGGAACTGCTGCTTTATGATTTGCCGGCATCGGATGTCATTACATCGGATAAGAAAACGATGATCCTGGACAGCTATGTGCTCTGGCATGTGACAGACCCCTTGAAATTTGCCCAGACACTGAGCTGTTCCGTTACCAACGCAGAAGGACGCATCGATGCCATTGTGTATAATGCGACGAAGAACACGATTTCCAATATGAAGCAGGACGAAGTCATCCGCAGCCGTGACGGCAAGATGACGATCACCATAGATGAGAGCGAGACGGATGTGACGGGCAACGATCTGGTATTGTCGGAAGAGAAGCAGGAAGTGATCGAAATCACATCCCTGACAGAAGAGATCATGGCGCAGATCAACCATGTGGAGGAGCAGTACGGCATAGAAATCGTGGTGGTGGATGTTAAGAAGCTGGATCTTCCTGATGATAATAAACAGGCAGTATATGCCCGCATGATTTCCGAGCGTGAGAACATTGCGGCTCAGTACACGGCAGAAGGTAAATCAGAGGCGAAGATGATCGAGAATACGACGGACAAAGAGGTGTCCATCATGCTCTCTGACGCGCAGGCAAAGGCGGAAGCCACGGTAGCGGAAGGTGAGGCGGAGTATATGCGTATTCTGTCGGATGCCTATGCGAATCCGGAGAAAATGGACTTCTATTCTTTCGTGCGGGCGCTGGATGCCGTCAAAGCGAGCATTACCGGAGACAACAAGACCGTGATTCTGTCGGATGATTCACCGGTGGCACAGATCTTTAACGGCCAGTATTAGGGTTCTGCTTCCTGATTAACGATACAATGATACCGGAAAGATTATTTCACATATACAGACAGAAAGGGATTGGCATACGATGAATGTAGACAAATTTTTAGAGACGCTGGACTCTTATTTTGCGAATCAGGAGATCGAACAGGTCGATCCCTTTCTCGTATCTTCTCTGGCGCAGGCAAAAGAGGAGCAGGATTATGGCGCTTATATTACGATCTGTAATGAGATGATCGGTTTCTACCGCAGTGTTTCCGCATTCGAAAAAGCCTATGTGGCGGCGGAGGACGTGCTCCTGCTTATGGAAGAACTGCAGATGGAGCATACGGAGCATTTCGCCACAACGCTGCTGAATGCGGCCACGGCTTATCGCGCGGCTGGAGAGTATGAAACTGCGCTGCGATATTACAGACAGGCGCTGCAAATCTATAACGGCATTCTGCCGCCGCAGGATTACCGGTACGCGGGACTGTATAATAATATGAGCATCCTGCTGGAGAAAATGGAGCAGAACGATGAGGCGATCGCCTGTGCCGGCAAGGCGCTTGCAATCATCGAGACACTGGAAGGCGGCGAGATGGAGACGGCGACGACGCTGACCAATCTTGCGCTGTTACATTTCAAAGTGTCGCATCCGGAGCAGGCAAAGGCATTGCTGGAACGGGCGCTTACTTTATTTGAGGGAGGCGGCGGGAATACGGATGCCCATTACAGCGGGGCGCTGGCCGGTGTGGCGGAAGCGTACTATCGTATGCAGGATTATGGCAAAGCCTTGACATATTATGAGAAGGCGCTTGCTGAAGTGAAAGCGCATTTCGGGGAAAATATGAGCTATGCGGTTCTGTGTGAGAACTGTGCGGCGGTCTGCGGGATGCTGGGCGAGACAGCAAAACAGCAATCCTACCTGGAGCAGGCGGCGAAAGTGAAGCAGGAGTTGTCCCGTTAAGGAGTGCCGGAGTATGTGCAGATGAGGATTCCTATAAGGGCTGGCATGGAAAGGCTTGGACATGAAAGGACTGGAGTTATCACAAAGATATTATGAAGCATATGGCAGAGCGATGATCGAGGAGCGGTTTCGCGAAATTGCTGATCAGACCGCTGCCGGACTGGCAGGCGCAGGCTCCGAATGTCTCGGATTTGATGATGGGATATCGATGGATCATGATTATGGTCCGTCTTTTTGCATCTGGCTGCCGCGGGAAGTATATGTACAGTACGGAGCACAGATGCAGGCGGCATATGAAGCGCTGCCGCAGGAGTTCATGGGATTTTCCGGCCGGGTGTGCGAGGAACAGGGGCAGGGCAGAGTGGGCGTGTTGTGTCTGGAAGATTTCTACCGTGGAATATTAGGCTATGACAGAGCGCCGGTTACAGAGCAGGAATGGCTGACAGTCCCGGAGGAGAATCTGGCAACGGCGGTAAGCGGAATGGTCTTTGAGGACAGAAGCGGCAGATTCACCCGGATTCGCAACGATCTTATGCAGTACTATCCGCGCACGGTATGGGTCAGAAGACTGGCGCAGAGCCTTGCTAAGGCGGCACAGGCGGGGCAGTATAATTATGCGCGCGCCATGAAACGGGGGGAGCGTATTGCGGCCGAACTGTCTCTTTCCGAATTTGTGCGGGAGAGCATGAAAGTCGTCTATCTGTTAAACAAACGCTATGCGCCTTATGATAAATGGCTGCGTCGGGGAATGCAAGAACTGTCTCAGTGTGCAGAGATCGGAGATATGCTTGATCTGCTCTACACGATTCCCGATCCAGCCGCGGCATGGGAAGGGGTTACAGCGCAGGACTATGTCTACAATCTGAATACCGAAGACGGCAGAATCCTGATTATTGAAGCGGTCTGCAATATTATTGTGCAGGAGTTAAATGCACAGGGCCTGTCCGACCGACAGGATAATTTCCTGCAGAACCATTTACAGGCGGTATTACAAAGCGGCGGTGTTTCGTGATTGCAAAAGCCGGTTTTTAGATATATGATTACGGTAGGACTTTTGATCGAAGAGGGGGACTCCTATGACCTTTGATATCATCGCTATCCTCATTATCGTTACGCTGGTTGGCGGGTTCGGGTTTGCACTGAAATCTGACTGGGGTGCGCGTATGGGGAAGGATCTGGGCAGAAGACATATGAAGGATCTCGGGATGGACGACGGGCGGGAAGAATATCATGAGTAATCTGCAGAAAAAGGCGGATCGAATCCTAATTATCGGCTGTCTGCTTGCAGCGTTGCTGCTCGGTGTTTTTTTTGCAGTACATCGTACAGGGGGCAGTACGGTACATGTCTTGTGCGACGGCATAGAATTGAAACAGATTGCCCTGCATGATGCCGATCGGGGGAGTCAGGCTATTTATTTCTTAATTAGATACAAGGTCGCAGATCGCCGGCATAAAGAAAAGACATCAAAAATATATGCGGAAGATGCGGTAGAAACAGAAGTGATCTATTATGAGAAGAAACCGGAGCTTCCGGAAACGGGAAGCTACAATCTTATTTCCGTTGCGGACGGCAGGGTGACGATGGAAGCGGCGGACTGCCGGGATCAGATCTGTGTACGTCACAGACCGATTTCCTCTGACCGGGAGAACATTATCTGCCTGCCGCATAAGCTTGTGGTTGAAATAACAGGCAGTGACAGACAATCGGGAACGGCCTGGAACCGGAAGAAGGAAGGTATTCTGCCGGGTGCGGAAGACGGGCAGTTAGACGGGGTGACGCGATGATCAGGAAGAATGTTACATTAGGTTTCTTTCTTGCCCTCGCACTGATTCTTGCCTATGTGGAATCTTTGATCCCGTTTTCTTTCGGGATACCGGGGATCAAGCTGGGACTGCCGAATCTCATCGTTGTCATGTTGTTATACAGTAATGATACGACACAGATAAATCCGAGTATGACGGTGCAGAATACACAGACAGGACACGGCACTTTTGCGCGGGGCAATAAGACCGTGAACAGCTGTATCAGGGATGCGCTGCTGGTGAATGGACTGCGCATTGTTCTGTCGGGATTTCTGTTCAGCAATCTGTATACGATCCTGTATGCGCTTGCAGGCGCGGTATGCAGTTTTGCGGCGATGCTGCTTGGCAGACGGCTTGGATGTTTTTCCGTGATCGGTGTGAGTGTTCTGGGAGGTGTGTTCCACAATATCGGGCAGATCATCGTTGCGATGCTTGTGGTGGAAACAGTTTATGTCGGGTACTACATACCGTTCTTGATCATATCAGGTACGGTGACCGGCGCAGTGCTGGGAGTGGCGGCGCTGGAACTTATGCCGTATCTGCGGAGAAACCGTGCGGCGTAAGGGCGCCTGCAGGCAAGAAGCGTCCGTCCGGAAAGCGGCGGACGGATATGAATGAAGAACAGGAGAGGATTATGTACGCCTATATAAAAGGAACTTTAGAGGAAATAGCGGAGGACAACATTGTTGTCGAGGCCGGGGGCATTGGCTATAACGTGAAAGTATCCACGACTACGGCGGATCTGCTTCCGCCGCTCGGAAATGAAGTGAAAATATATACCTATACGCTTGTGCGGGAAGATACTTTCTCGCTTTATGGATTCATGACGAGAGATGATCTGGAAATTTTCCGCAAGCTGATTACCGTCAACGGCATCGGACCAAAAGGCGGACTGGCGATTCTGTCCGTTATGAGTGCGGATGCGCTGCGGTTTGCGATTATGGCAGGGGATGCGAAGGCGATTGCCAAAGCGCCCGGCGTGGGCAGTAAGACTGCGGAACGTGTGATTCTCGACCTGCGGGATAAGATATCGCTGGAGGATACGCTGCGGGGACTCGGAGAACCGGCGCCTTCTGTGAACGGGGCTTTATCATCTGGCGGCAGTCAGGATAATCTGATGAAAAAAGAGGCGATTGAAGCTCTGGTTGCACTTGGCTATTCGGCATCGGATGCCACAACTGCCGTGAAGAAAGTGGAAGTGACAGAGGATACAACTGTGGAAAGTATACTGAAAGCCGCTTTAAAATATATGTTTTAAGGTAACAGTTCAGCCTTGCACTATTCCGCGAGTAAAATCGCTCTGTATGCGATTTTATGAGTTGTGAAAGCGCCAAAATGCGACTTTGGAGCATTTTGTGTGCATCAGGGTGACAGTGAAGCCGAAGGCTGAACTGTTATGTTTTAAGTCATATTTGAGCGATCACGAATAAGAAAACAGCCGGGAATCGTAAGCATATTGTTATTGTATTAAGAAATGAGGAAATAAATGAGCGGCAGAATGATTGAGACGAACTTAATAGAAGAGGACAGCAGGATCGAAGGTTCTCTTCGTCCGCAGACCCTAAATGACTATATTGGTCAATCTAAGATCAAAGAAAATCTTAAGGTTTATATAGAGGCGGCGAAGCAGCGCCATGACGCATTGGATCATGTTCTGTTCTACGGACCGCCGGGCCTTGGTAAGACGACGCTGGCGGGTATTATCGCCAATGAGATGGGGGTCCACATGAAAGTCACCAGCGGGCCGGCGATTGAGAAACCCGGTGAGATGGCGGCGATCCTGAACAACCTGCAGGAGGGCGATCTGCTGTTTGTGGACGAGATACACCGGTTGAACCGGCAGGTGGAAGAGGTCTTATATCCGGCGATGGAAGATTATGCGATCGATATTATGATCGGCAAGGGAGCTTCTGCCAGATCCATCCGTCTGGATCTGCCGCACTTTACGCTGGTAGGCGCAACCACGCGGGCAGGACTTCTGACGGCGCCTCTGCGGGACCGGTTTGGCGTGATCCACCGGCTGGAATTTTATTCGGTTGAGGAACTGAAAGTGATCATTCAACATTCGGCGGTGATCCTGGGCGTAAAGATTGATGAGGAAGGCGCTTTGGAACTGGCGAGAAGAAGCCGCGGTACGCCGAGGCTTGCGAATCGTATTCTCAAGAGGGTGCGGGATTTCGCACAGGTAAAATACGACGGGGTGATTACCCTGGAGGTTGCCAATATTGCACTCGATCTGATGGATGTGGATAAGATGGGATTAGATCACATTGACAGAAATATCCTGTGTACGATGATTGATAAGTTTAAAGGCGGACCGGTAGGTCTGGATACTCTGGCGGCCGCCATCGGAGAAGATGCCGGTACGATAGAAGATGTCTATGAGCCTTATCTGATCAAGAACGGGTTCTTAAACAGAACGCCCCGCGGCAGAGTTGTCACGGAGCGCACCTATCATCATTTAGGGCTGGAGATTCCTGTTATATAAGAAATCTCTCAGCTTATTCGAGTCCGCGAAGCGGAACTCGAAACCTTGCGAAGCTCAATTTTTTTACGCCATCACATCTACGGTCATACCGGCCACTTCCAGGGGAGCTTCCACACCGTTAACGGGAATATCCACGCCGCCGATCTGCAAGGATACGCCGGCGGAACCGCCGGAAGATTCGCAGGAGTCGGAAGAATCGGAGGAGCCGTCTCCGAAACCGCTTACGCCGGACGCTTTTTCTTTCGATAATTTATCAAAAAGAGCCTTGAGATATTCCATATCAGCCTTCATGATATCGCGCAGTTCGTCGGCACGATGCTTCTTTTTCAACTGCTCAAGATCGTGCGGCTCCATCTCATGGCTGCTTGCCTGTGTAAATTCTTCCATCAGGTTCTGTGTCTCGTCCATGGCTTTTTCCAGGTCTTCTTCAATCTTTTCCAGTTCTTCTTGAAGCTCTTGAACGAGTTGTTTCAGTTCTTCCTGCGTCATGCCGGTGGTATCGAGGATCTCGTCTTCTTCCTCTTTTTCCGTCCGCATTTCCTCGGGATCTGTCAGACCCTGTCGCCCGGTCTTTTCCAGGTTTTCTTCTTCCTGCAGATGTTTTAAGCGTTTCTTGGCAACCCGTGCAATTTTCTCGGCATGGGTGAGGGCATTATGAATCTCCACATAATCATAATCGCCGCTGATCAGTTTCATGCGCAGATCGGCAATCTGGAATTTGGTTTTCGTCGTAACCTGTTTTGCATTGATTGACGTTTTGGTCCGCATGATCTGATTGGAGAGCCGCTTGGCATTATACTGCAGTTTTTTCTTCTTTTTCTTTTTCGGCATGGATATGCTTCTGGTCTTGGAAGTGGTCTGACTGCGCGGTTTTGAAACAGTCATCGTGCCTGCATAAGAACCGTCCCGATTATACATATCTATTTTGACGACATCTGAATTGCGTGTTCCAACCGTCATACTCATATGAGACCTCATTTCTGCGCACGTTTGGTTTCAACTATGTTGAAACAGTGCATATAACGGGCTTGTGTCAAGTGCGCGCAGACACAAATCCCGCGCGTGAAAAAATTATTTTCACATCAGCCCTTGTCTTTCATCAATCACTAAGTTGTAAACCGGTTTTCAAGAAAACAGGGCATTAAAGTGTTCAGAGAATATATTGCGGATTTCGCTGATAAACGGAAGAACTGCACTAACCGCAGCAGAAGCGATTATTGCAGAAGAAAATATTTCTTATAGAGCGTCCGATCCGTGAACAAAGCAGGAAATCCGTTTCCTTTTTCTATAAGTCTGTGACCTGATCGGGCAAAGCCCGATTTTGTATATTCAATATATCGGTCAGACGGAGCAATTTCATAACGGCAAATGTCATGTACGTGCATAAAAATGTAATAAAAAAATTAATCTGCGCGCAGTTGCGGGAGTTGCTTCGCAAACTCCGATAAGCGCCGGGATTTCTGCCTGTCGCAAAAAAAGGTTGAAATTCCGCCGCAAGCTGTATATAATAGATTTTGTAGTACATATTTTACCGGGTGGCATATTTTGTATGGGAGGAAAGTCCTATGTCAACGAAAACAGATACAGAGGTAATCATTGCCGGTAAGGTCTTTACGTTAAGCGGTTATGAGAGTGAAGAGTATTTACAGAAGGTTGCCTCGTACATAAATAATAAAGTGGCGGAATACAATAAGGTTGACAGCTTCAAGAGACAGTCACTCGATACACAGAATGTTTTGTTACAGCTTAATATAGCGGATGATTACTTTAAAGCGAAGGAGAAGATCAGCGATCTGGAAGAGACGATACAGAACAAGGACAAGGAGATGTACGATCTGAAGCATGAACTGATCGCATCACAAATCAAATTGGAGAGTACGGAGAAGAGCGTTCGCGCACTTCAAAATGATGCCAATGAGAATGCCAAGAAAATCGTTCGGTTGGAAACAGAGTTGAAAGAACTGAAAAAGTAGGAAACCTAGCCCTGTCAGAGAAATCTACAGGGCTTTTCATGTAACAGGGAAAGCAGGACACAGAAAATATATGAATAAACCGATTGAATTACTGGCTCCGGCAGGAAGTTACGAAGCATTTCTGGGTGCTGTGAATGCAGGCGCGGATGCGGTGTATCTGGGCGGAGAGAAATTTGGCGCCAGAGCATATGCGCAGAATTTCACCGCAGAGGAAGTATGCCGTGCCATCCGCACGGCTCATTTTATGGGGCGGAAAATATATCTTACCGTGAATACATTGTTAAAGGATGCGGAACTTGCACAACTGGGCACTTATCTGCAGCCGTTTTATGAAGCGGGGGCTGACGGCGTGATCGTGCAGGATCTCGGGGTACTGCGCTATATCAGAGAACATTTTCCGGATCTGGCACTCCATGCCAGCACACAGATGGCAGTGACAGGCAGCGGCGGCGCTGCACTGCTTGGCGGGCTGGGAGTGGAGCGAATCGTACCCGCAAGAGAACTGTCCCTTGATGAAGTCCGGCGCATAAAGGATGAGACCGGGCTGGAGATTGAATGCTTTATACACGGTGCCATGTGCTACTGCTATTCCGGACAATGTCTCTTTAGCAGTATATTGGGCGGCCGAAGCGGCAACCGGGGCAGATGTGCGCAGCCCTGCCGCCTGCCGTATCAGATTCTTGACGGGGAAGAGAAGGTGACGGGGGTGGACTATCCACTCAGTCTCAAGGATATGTGTACGATTTCTTTTCTTCCGCAGTTAGTTGAGGCGGGCATTGATTCCTTTAAGATAGAGGGGCGTATGAAGAAACCGGAGTACGCTGCCGGAGTTACGGCGCTATACCGCAAATATATTGATCGGTATATGCGAAATGGAGCAGACGCATACCGTGTGTCGAAGGAAGATATGGATCTGCTGCGCAGTCTGTATATCCGCAGCGAGATTCAGACGGGTTACTATGAACGGCATAACGGCAGAGAGATGATCACTTTGCACAAACCGAGCTATGCCGGGAGTGACCAGACGCTTCTGGATCAGATTGCCGCAAAATATATACGGGAACCGGTAAAGCAGCCGGTCAAAATGAAGGTTACACTGGCAGTCGGCGAACCGGCATGTCTTCAGATCATCGGTTCGGGAACTGTGGATACAGAGCCCGGCGGTATTTCTGCGGAGCAGTCCGGTGCAGAGACGGAAGTTTCGGTTACCGTGTACGGCGCGGTGGCGGAGGCGGCGAAGAAAATGCCGCTGCAGCCGGCTGACGTAACAAAACAGTTGGAAAAAACCGGAAACAGCGGCGTGACGGTGTCTGCGTGTGAAGTTGTGTTGCGCAATGCGGTTTTTCTTCCGGTGCGTGCGCTGAATGAACTGCGCCGTCAGGGCGTGGAGGCATATGAACGACAGTTTATTCTCACACAGGGTCTGTCTGCGGGGCGCAGTCCGGATGCGAATATGAAGGATTGGAAACCGGAAGACGGCGGTCAATGCGAAAATTATGTGAGCAGATCCGGCAATAGAGAGGTCGCCTGCCAAAACGACGCGGCACGCAAACCGCCCGGCGAAATATGCACTGACATTCTTGTGTCTGACTGTGAACAACTGGCTGTTACAGCCGGATTTCCCTGCCGACGGATCTATATAGACAGTGATCTCTATGTGCGGGAGCACGATACGGTAGTATCACATATGCTTGCATATCAGGACAGGCAGTATGCACTGGCGCTTCCTTATGTGCTGCGGATACGGGATAAATCGTATCTGGAAGAATTGACTAAACTGGTCAACTCTGATTGTGAAAACGGCAGGAAGCTTGTGTCGGACGATACTTCCGCACAGAAAAGCGATAAGATGATCTGCGGCTTTCTGATTCGCAATTTAGAGGGACTTGCCTATGCCAGATCATTTGGAGCGTCTTATGAACTGGTTCCGGATGCCGGTTTATATACGTTTAACGAAGAAAGTCTTTATTTTTGGTCAGACGATTGCCGGGAGTATACACTGCCTTATGAACTGAACCGGAAAGAAGCCGGAAGGCTTGTGCGGTCGGCGAGAGAGTGTGGTCTGCGTACGGTTATGATCGTATACGGTACGATCCCGCTTATGGTGACGGCGAACTGTATCCGTAAGACGGCAGGACGCTGTCAGGCATGGAATGATGATTACTCACATTCCGGACTGCGGATCAGAGACCGCTATGGGACGGATTTTCCGGTGGAGACGAACTGTCTGCACTGCTATAATATCATATACAATTCCGTTCCGTACTCCCTGCATTTACAGGAAAACGAGGTGAATCGGGCCGGCGCGGATATCAGGCGTTATGACTTTATTACGGAGTCCGCCGAAGACTGCAGACGGATTCTTGCCGGAGAATCCTTCCCGTATGAAGCCTATACGACGGGACATTTAAGAAGAGGCGTGGAGTAGTATTTTATGGAATTATATATTACCGAGCTTTCCAAGTATTTTATTACACTGTTTATCGCACTATATACGCTGGAATGTTTCCTCGTATTCCGGTTTCAGGATGAGGAACGGCGCCGCGGAATTTACCTCCGCCAGAATCTGTTGATGTTTCTGGTGCATTTTTCGTGCTTTCTCGTCATCTGCTTTGAGACGGGCAAACTGGAATACCTGCTGTTTTATGTGCTGCAGCAGATCCTGCTGTTTGCGGCAATCGTTCTGTTTTCCATGATCTATCCAAAGGGTAACCGGCTGATTATCAACAACATGTGTATGCTGTTAAGCATTGGATTTATTATCCTCAGCAGACTTTCTTTTGAGAAAGCCATCAAACAGTTTTTTATCGTGACGGTTTCCATAATCATCGGCATGATGATACCGTTTCTGATTCATAAATTTAAATTTCTGCGGAATTTTACCTGGGCGTATGCGGCGGCTGGTATTGTGGCGCTCGGAATCGTGTTGATACTCGGTTCCGTCACTTACGGATCTAAAATATCTTATTCCGTGGCAGGTGTGACTTTTCAGCCGTCGGAGTTCGTAAAGATTATCTTCGTGTTTTTCCTGGCCGGGGCGCTCTGTGAATCGCATGATCTGCTGCGGGTTGCGCTTACGGCAGTGATTGCCGGCGCGCATGTGCTGATTTTAGTGGCATCCAAGGATCTCGGCAGCGCGTTGATCTTCTTTATCGTCTATGTCATGATGGTGTTTATCGCCACGGGCAACTGGCTCTATCTGCTTGCAGGCTGTGCGGGAGGCAGCGGCGCGGCGGTGATGGCCTACCGGCTTTTCAGCCATGTGCAGGTACGTGTGCAGGCATGGAAAGATCCGTTCAGCTGTATTGACGATGCGGGCTATCAGATCACGCAGTCGCTTTTTGCCATCGGCAGCGGCGGCTGGTTCGGTCTTGGTCTGTTCCGTGGAACGCCGGATTCCATTCCTTTTGTGGAAGCGGATTTCGTGTTTTCTGCGGTGGCGGAGGAACTGGGCATCGTGTTTTCCATGTGCATGATTCTGATCTGTATCAGCTGCTTTATCATGTTTATGAATATATCGCTGCGGTTAAAAGATAAATTTTACCAGCTGACCGCATTCGGGCTGGGTGTCACTTATATTTTCCAGGTGTTCCTGACGATCGGCGGCGGCACGAAATTCATACCGATGACCGGCATAACGCTGCCGTTTATCAGTTACGGCGGAAGTTCGATTCTGACTACTTTAGTGATGTTTTTTATTATAGAAGGGCTGTATATTATCAGACAGGAAGAGGGAGCCAAACGTGTCAAGAAGAAGAGAAGACCAAGAAGAATGGAACCGGAAGAGTTCCGGGAAGAGCAGGAAGCGGCAGAAGAGGAATAGGCAGATTCTGGCAGTGACTTATCTCTTTGTGGCGGTATTTCTGTGTATGATGGGATATACATGTCATTATGCTGCGACCAACAGGCAGGTGCTGATCAACAACAGTTATAACGGCAGGCAGGAACTGCTTATATCACAGAACAGGAGAGGAACGATTTATGCGGCCGGCGGCCAGATTCTGGCGCAGACACAGACGGAAGAAGACGGCAGTGAGACCAGAGTCTATCCGTATGGAAACCTTTTTGCGCATGCGGTGGGCTATGCATCCAATGGAAAATACGGAATCGAGTCTCTCAGTAATTATTATCTGATCAATTCCAATGCGAAGCTCGCAGATAAAGTGGCAAGCGATGTGGCAGGAGAGAAATACCCGGCTGACAGCGTGGTGTCCACGCTGGATGTAGGCGTGCAGGAGGTCGCATTCCAGTCATTGGGCATCTATAAAGGTGCGATTATTGTCTCGGAACCCGACACCGGCAGGATCATAGCCATGGTGTCGAAGCCGGACTTTGATCCGAATGAGATCGATGCGATCTGGGACGATCTTCTGGAAGACAAGGAAAGTACGGTGCTGTTAAACCGTGTAACACAGGGGCTGTATCCGCCGGGTTCCACCTTCAAGATCGTGACGGCGCTGGAATATATCCGGGAGAATCCCGATACTTACGATCAGTACACTTATCAATGCGGCGGCAGATTTACGTCCGGGCAGGATACGATCAACTGTTATCACGGGTCGGTTCACGGGCATGAGGATTTTGCCAGATCCTTTGCCAAGTCTTGCAACGCCTCTTTTGCCAATATCGGTATGCAGCTCGACCGTAAGCAGTTCGGCGATACGCTGAACAGTCTGCTGTTTAATAAAGACCTGCCGGTTACCTTTGCGTATAATAAGAGCAAACTTATCGTGGATGAGTCCACTACCGACTCCGATATCATACAGGCGGCGATCGGACAGGGAACGACGCAGATCACGCCGCTGCATCTGAATATGATCACCTGTGCGATTGCCAATAACGGCGTACTCATGAAGCCGTATCTGGTGGATTATGTCAAGAACGAAGAGGGAAATGTGATTAAGCAGTTTAATCCGGACACCTACCGGAAACTGATGTCGGAAGAAGAGGCGGCGGCGTTAAACAGCCTTATGCAGGAGGTCATCACAAGCGGGACAGGAACGAAACTGACCGGTCAGACCTACACGGCGGCAGGAAAGACCGGCTCAGCAGAATACAATAATGTTAAGACAGATTCTCACGCATGGTTTACCGGATTTGCGCCTGCCGAAGATCCGGAAGTGTGCGTTACCATCATTATCGAAGGGGCGGGAAGCGGCGGAGATTATGCGGTTCCCATCGCCAGGCGTATCTTTGACGAGTACTTCGGGATGTAAAAATCAGTATTAATAGATCGCGGCAATATCGAGATCCGGTTTCATTGCAAGGTCTATCTCAGCCTCACCGGTATTAAGAACCGGTCTGGTGAGACTATCCTGATTGATGCGGACGATTTTACCTTCCGTATCATCTGTCAGCCGCACCGTGAATCCTAATTGTGTCGCAGCAATATGGGACAGAATCGGTTTCAGGATATCTTCGTCAAATTTGACATAGCCGTCCTTCTCGAAATTGGCGATCACCTGAAACGGATTCAGGGATACCCGGTAGGTTCTGGCGGAAGTCATCGCCTCGTAGGCATCTATGATCGCTATGTATTTGGCGTAAATATCGATCTTGTCGGATCGCAGCCTGGAAGGGTATCCGGAACCGTCGCAGCGTTCATGGTGCATGAGCGTTGCTTTCAGCACGTGTTCATCCATGCCGCGGTCTTTGAGCATATCAAAACCCAGCATCGTGTGGGTTTTCAGTTTCGTAAATTCCAGATCGGTCAGTTTTCCGGATTTCCACAACAGATCCTGCGGCAGTTTCAGCTTGCCGATATCATAGAAGAAAGCGCACTGGATCAGCAGGACAATATCTTCCCTGGAAAGATTGAGCCATGTGCCGAACACACCGGCGATCAGCGCAGAATTCAGGCAGTGCGCATGGGTCATGTCGTCTTCGCTGGGCAGCATGTTGTAGAGGAAATCCAGAAGCTGTTCACCGCCTCTTGCGCGGGAAGAGATCTTGACATACAGCTCCATCAGACTGCCCATCTTGACAGGGGCGCCCTGTTCCACAAATCCTTTCATCATCTTACGGTAGATCGCCATGCAGTTATTGTATGTCAGTTCAAAAGTCTTGAACTCGGAACTTAATCGGACTTTCTCGAAATGTGTGGTAGCATAATCGATTTCTTCCATAATGGATACACACATAATGGAGTGGCGGGCGAGCCGTGCAACCACGGAATCATCCACGACAGTGTCTTTCGGATAGATCAGTTTATTCTGGTAGCTATAGACGTCTTCTCCGATTACCATTCCGTTTTCAAGTGCCATGCGTGCTATATTTTTCATAGGATTCCTCCTTTAAGTAAAAGTTAATCGCGAAGCGAAATTCTTTCGCTTATTCGAGTCCGCGAAGCGGATCTCGCAAAGTAAATCGCGAAGCGGAATTCTTTCGCTTATTCGAGTCCGCGAAGCGGATCTCGCAAAGTTAATCGCGAAGCGATTTACTTTTTTTAATGTGTTTCGATATACTGCTGGATCGCAAGATTGTTTTCTGAGAGCCGGCAGCCTATAATATAGCCGCTTCCTCCCTTCTTACACCGCATGATGTATGCCTGCACCGTGCGTGCCTTCGGAATCGGGAGCTGGGGTATGTTTACGGTGATCATTTTCTTTTCGGCCGCTTCAAAGTCCGCATCCGTGGCAGTGAATGCCATGCCGCTTTCGCTGATATCCAGCATCTTTCCATGATATGTTCTCGGACTGCCGTCAATGGATACCTCGCAGGGACAGTGGATCTCCAGACGCGGGTTCTTCTTGCGCTGCATTACTTTAGGATTGGCGCCCGTCACTGCGCGGTAATATGTAGCGCCGCCTTCCGATACCGCGGAGACGGTAACTTCCGTCCAGTGATACAGAACATTTCCGAGAATCATCTGCAGATGATACTGCGCTGATGTATCCGAGCCGCCCGGAATGGATTTGGGACGGGTATCTACCACAACTTCCGCACCCTGCTGGCGCACGACCTGACCGTAATATTCTTTATCGGGCGCGCCGTCTTTATCCAGTGCGATTATAGAGACTTTACAGCCCGGTTTGGCATCCTGAATGCCCATGAATCCGCCTTCTCCCAGCTGTACCACAAGGTTACCCACAGACGCTTCGATTTTTCCCACATTCACGGTGGTCTGCTCGTATTTTTTCAGCATGCTCTTGGCGTTGTCGGAAGCGTTTTCCACATAATTGCTCATTACGGACATGGCGTCGGAGATCTGCTGCATATTCTCAACCATATTCTGATTGGACTGTTCCACTTCCTTGATGGCATCGTCGATGCGGGAGATATTGCTGTTCAATGTCTGGGAATCATCAGAAATACTGACTACGCTGGTATTCACCTGTGTGATTTTCTCCAGATTCAGCTGAATGATCCCGATCACTTTCTCGATGGCGTCCGTCATTCTGGCGGATGTTTCTTCCAGATGGTTCAGCGCCTCCATAATACTGGAGGAAGAGGCCTTGGTCTCGACACTCAGCTTACGGATCTGGTCGGCCACCACGGCAAAGCCGCGTCCCGCGGTTCCGGCTCTGGCCGCCTCAATCGATGCGTTTAAGGAAAGCAGGTTGGTCTGGGCAGTGATGCTTTCAATGGAGACGGTTTCCTCCTTTACCATGGCAAACTCTTCGGAGAATTCTTTCACGATGCTGCTCACATCATTGGACAGTGCCGCCATGGTATGTGTGGATTCCACCACCTCCGCCAGTTCGCGAGAGCTTTCACCGGCATGGGTGTTGGTCTCATTCACCAGCAGAACCATCTGTGAGATCATGGAAGCGATATTCTCCACCTGTTTCTGGATATCGCTGGTCATGCTGATGGAGGAATCGGTCTTCTCGGAAAGGACCGCGTTCTGTCCGGTCAGTTCCTCCATATTGTTCACCACAGTGTTTGCACTGTGTTTATTTTCGTCAGCGAGGTCACGGACTACCGTCACTTCGTTTACAATGTCCGTGCTGGAGGATTTTACCGCATCCACAGTGGAAAGAATGACATCAATATTCCGGTTCTGAACAACGGCTGTTTCATGTTTTGATTTGTTGTTTTTGGAAAATAAGTTCATCATATGCACACCTTCAATTTCATCTATGAACACTATTTTAGAACAGTTAAGCGATAAACTCAATGGGAAAACTCAATTCTTTTATTTCTTTTTATTTTACACAAAGTATGTTAAAATGATTTAAGCTGTTGAATAAATGACTTAATTCGGTTGGAAACTGCCATGAAATTTTATAAAAACCTGTATATCGGGGATACTATCAGTGATCCCGATAAAATAAAAAGAAAACTGAAGAAATATGCGAAACTCACGAACGTCTATGTAATCGCATATGTGGAGAAGGACAAGAGACTCGAAATCTTCCACAGCCTCATGCTGCAGCAATATAGTTATAAAGAAAATCCGCCGTATGTGATCGGAATTGCGGGCAGTAAGGACGAAGCGCAGGAACTCATCTGCCGGATCACGGAGGAATCCTTACAAAAGACAGGTACGGCAGACCTGATTGCCTATCTGTTCCGCGGCCGGAGCAGCTAAACGACCTGTGTTTAATACCGTTGACCATACGTCATAACAGTATATTTGAAATCGGAAAAGGAAGCATTTACGGATCGTATGCTACATATTATTCTACTTATTTTAAAAATCATAGGGATCGTCCTGTTATGTATTCTGGGATTTCTGATTCTTTCCGTCCTCTGCGGGCTTTTTGTCCCGGTCCGGTACCGGATCGAGGTGTCCAGAGAAGAGGGGGAAGGAAAGCCGCCCGTTACGGCGCATGTCAGGATCACATGGCTGCTGCATCTGGTAAATATTCTTGTGCGTTATCCGGCTGAGGTGATCGTGCGGGTGAGAATTTTTGTTTTTACGATATTCCGCATACCGGTTAAAGAAAGGAAGACAACGGATACCGGAAGAAAAAAGAAGAACCGTAAGAAGCGCAGACAGCCAAATGAACCGGAGAATGAAACCGGCGCGGAAAATGAGAGCAGTCTAGACGGCGAAGCGGATGCCGGAAATGAAGAGACTGTAGTCGGCGACGGTTTTACCTCTTCCTTGACGGAGAGCCCGGACAGCTTGACACCACAGGATTCTGTGGCGGAACCGGAAGAGGATGACGAAGGGACGCCGGAAGACGGCAGAGGGTTTTGGCTGTTCCGCATGATCCGTAAATGCATAGATAAAATAAAAGAGATTATAGAAAAGATCAAATATGCGGTCGATAAAATAAAAGCACTCTTTGAAAATATACAGTACACAATCCGAAAGTTCTGTGATAAAATAAGATTTACGTTGGATAATATACAATATTATCGGGAAGTGCTGGAGAGCGATTCTTTCAAGCGATCCCTGGAACTGAGTAAGCGTGAGCTTGGTTATGTGTTCCGGAAACTGAAGCCGGATAAATTCGAGGCGGATCTTAGTGTCGGTATGGACGATCCGGCGGCTACGGGTCAGATTCTTGCAATATACGGTATGCTGTACCCGTTGATCGGGCAGCATGTGAGGCTTGTCGGAGACTTTGCATGCGAAGGCACACATATCGAGGGTAAACTGTATATTCAGGGCAGAATCAGAGCGTATACATTTTTACGGGTATTGATACGGGTTTACAGGAATAAAGATATCAGAAGATTGATTAAGCTATTGAAGAAGGAGGCTGTGTAAATGGCAGAGAATAACTTTACCGGTGTTGTTGAATCATTGATGAAAGGTATGAACGCCGTGATCGGTACGAAGACGGTAGTCGGGGATGCTACACAGATCGGTGATACGATCATTCTGCCGCTTGTGGATGTCAGCTTCGGCGTCGGTGCCGGCGCAAGCGCTGCCGATAAGAAGAACGGCGGTGCGGGCGGATTTACCGCGAAGATGTCACCCAGCGCAGTACTTGTGATCAAGAACGGTTCCACGAAACTGGTCAATGTCAAGAATCAGGATACCATAACCAAAGTACTTGATATGATACCGGATATTGTGGACAAATTCACGGCACCCAAGGAAGAGATGATTGAAGATGATAAGGCAGTGGATATTGCTTTTCCGGAAGAAGAATCTTAAGAACAAATTTGCATGACGCAGCATATACTGTACAAAGAAGCATAGGCAGAGGGAGCGCATATGAAAAAACTGATAGGTCTTGTAGCTTTCTGCATTGCCGCGGGTATGCTGTTTATGCTTTTCCTGGTGAATCGGTTTGTTGGGCTGGTTCTCATTGTCTTATTGTTACTGATTGGTTATAATTTTTTTTGCTGTGATTGACGTAAGCTGACACAGCAGGAGTTTTGATCGAATGAAAAATTTTGAGGAAACCTTTGAAGAAACGCTTGTACACGGAGCGGAAGATGAATTACAGGAATTGAAATCATGGCTTTTTCGTGAGAATATACGTCTGGTTACTGCGGCCAAGGAACTGGAGCGGATGCAGGAACAGTTCCTGAAGGAGAAAATACAGTTTCAGGAGGAGATGAAGCTTCTGAATCATAAAATTTCTTCAGAGCGGCAGCGGCTGAAGGAGGACAACCAGTTCTTCGAGAAGAAGATGGAGATTCTGCAGAGCGGCTTCAGCCAGCTGGATATTGACAGACGCCGGCTGGACAAGGAGTGGGCGAGACTGGCTGCAGAGCGGGAGATCATGGGAGAGCGTGCGGTCTACGAGAGCGGACTGGATGTGTCGGTCTTCTTTCAGGGTGTCAGCAACCCACTTGCCTTGAAGAAGCGGTATAAGGATCTGATCAAGATTTTTCACCCGGATAATCTGGCGGGAGATAAGGAGATTATCCAGAGAATCAACAGAGAATATGAGAGCCTGAAAGGAAATTATGAAGGCTCGAAGCAGGCATAAAAAATCGAGCTACGCTCGATTACGAGATTCGCTTCGCGAACTCGGAAAAGCGGGAACAAAATGATGAATGCTACGCTCGATTACGAGATTCGCTTCGCGAACTCGGAAAAGTGGAATAAATTAAGATAAAAAAGAGTTTGTCACGAAGACAAACTCTTTCATATTTTCGTATGATCTGTCCGGAAGAGATTAAGCTCTCGAGTGTGTGAAGAAAACTCTGTAAATAATTAAATCTTCTATGATAATGAATAGG
>CALGVA010000013.1 GCA_937920345.1 uncultured Lachnospiraceae bacterium | reverse complement strand
AATTTCATTTGAATTTTTTCAATTATCTACTTGACTTTTAATAGTTGGTCTTTCTACCAATCATTTATTGCGCGTTATTTCTCAAAAATTGCTTATTTTATTTATAAATTTTATTGGATGGCTTCCTGAAACAGACATTTACATCGTCCATATTGTGTGCTAAACTCATATCATGTAAGAAAAGACAGCGTATTTACACTATTATGCGGTATATGTACCCTTCTGATCAATTCATAATATAGCAATAAATAACTATTCAAAACTGGCTTTAAATATGCGGGAAAAAATGTATGACTGAGCAAAATGACTTCCATCTTAAAAATATCGTCCTGACGGAACATACGGTGAATCCATTAGCTGAAACGGCACATTATCATAAAAATTCTTCTATCCGTATCTGGTGTAACGAACAGCCTCAGGGATCTGCCTCCCGCTGGCACAGCGCACTGGAAATTATTATGCCGATGGAAAACTGTTATGACGTCGAAGCATGCGGCAATCTCTATCATATCCGGCCGGAAGAATTCTTGATTATCCCTAACGGAGAAATTCATACCCTCTATGCACCCCAAACAGGTAAATGGTTTGTATTCCAGTTTGACGTTTCTGCTTTTTCACATAACAGCAACTACAGCGGAATTCAGTCTTTACTGACGTCCTGCCTCCATATCACCAGGCTCTCTCATCCGCATATCTATACGACTGTCCGTCAGCTGCTGCTTGAAATAAAAGACGAATATATCGGAGCCGTCGAGTTCTATGAGCTTTCGATCTATTCATATGTGACCAAACTCCTTGTCATATTGGGAAGAGACCTTCTCGGCAGCACAGCCGTATTCTACGGTACCAGTGTCTACAAACAGAAAGAATATCTGCAGAAAATCAAGAATGTTATTTTATACATAGACCACCATTATACAGAAAATTTAACACTGGACACCATGGCATCTTACTGCGGATTTTCAAAGTTTCATTTTTCAAGACTTTTTAAACAATGTACCAATTCTACTTATTATGAGTACTTGACATTCAGACGAATTAAAATTGCAGAAGAACTTCTGGCACAGTCGAATCTGTCTGTCACGGAGATTGCCTTGCAATCCGGCTTCTTAAGCATTTCCACCTTTAACCGCGTTTTTAAACAGAAAAAAGGATGTACACCAAGCGAATATCGTGACTCCTATACGCTCTCTTAACTGTACATCCCTTAATCTTCTGTCTTTAAAATATACGGTGCAAAACACTATGGGTTCTGTCCGGACCCGTCTGGGCCATTCTCATCCACTCTTTGCGCAACTACACATTAATCTCCGCCTTCACGCCCAGCAGTTCCTTATTTTCGGCAAGGATCGGATTCACGATCTCCGCCAGGAACTTCTCCACCTGAAGAGGCGCCCGCCCTACATATCTGGACGGTTCCATCGTCTTTAACAAATCTTCCTCCGACATGTTGAAAGCACTGTCACCGGCAATTAACTCCAAAAGGTTGTTCTCCTTCCCTTCCCGCTTTACATTGGCGCCCGCCTCCATGGACAGTTCTCTGATCTTCTCGTGCAGTTCCTGCCGGTTGCCGCCCATCTTCACGGCATCCATCATAATATTCTCCGTCGCCATAAAGGGCAGTTCGCTCATCAGGCGCTTCGTGATGACCTTGTCATACACTACCAGTCCGTCCACCACATTCAGGCACAGATCCAGAATACCGTCAATTGCCAGAAACGCCTCCGGAATAGACAGGCGCTTGTTCGCAGAATCATCCAGTGTTCTCTCAAACCACTGTGTCGCGGAGGTAATCGCCGGGTTCAGCGCATCAATCATCACATATCTGGAAAGAGAGGCGATGCGCTCGCTTCTCATCGGATTTCTCTTGTACGCCATGGCCGAGGAGCCGATCTGACTCTTCTCAAACGGCTCTTCTACCTCTTTCAGATGCTGCAGCAGCCTGATATCATTGGACATTTTATGTGCCGACGCGGCAATGCCTGCCAGAACATTACACACCCTTGTATCCACCTTGCGGGAATAAGTCTGTCCCGACACGGGATAACACTTATCGAATCCCATCCTGGCCGCTATCATCGGGTCAATCTTATCAATCGTCTCCTGATCCCCGTCAAACAGCTCCAGAAACGATGCCTGTGTTCCCGTTGTTCCCTTAGAACCTAAAAGCTTCATGGTTGACAGTACATAGTCCAGGTCCTCCAGATCCAGACAAAACTCCTGCGTCCACAGCGTTGCCCGTTTACCAACTGTCGTAGGCTGGGCCGGCTGAAAATGAGTAAAGGCAAGGGTCGGCAGATTCTTATACTGCCCGGCGAACTTTGCCAGTTCCGCAATCACATTCACCAGCTTTTTCTTGACTAATTTCAGTGCTTCCGTCATTACAATTATATCAGTATTGTCGCCCACATAGCAGGAGGTAGCGCCCAAATGAATAATCCCGGCCGCCTTCGGGCACTGCTGTCCGTAGGCATAGACATGGCTCATCACGTCATGACGCACTTCCTTCTCCCGCGCCTTTGCCACATCATAGTTGATGTCCTCTGCGTGCGCCTTCAGTTCATCGATCTGTTCCTGTGTGATCACCGGCTGCCCGTTCTGGCAAAGTCCCAGTTCCATCTCTGTCTCCGCCAGTGCGATCCACAGTTTCCGCCATGTCCTGAATTTCATATCCGGCGAGAAGATGTACTGCATCTCCTTGCTTGCATAACGCTCCGATAAAGGGCTTACATATCTGTCTGTACTCATAGTTTCTCTCCTGTCCTTTTCATTCTCACGAAACCTTTTCCTTAAATCACATCACATAGTATACCATACGCACAAAGAAAATGGTGAACGGATTAAACATTGTCTCCGTTTCCCTCTGCAGTTCCGGTCTGTCATGCTGTTTTATCAACAAACTTTATTTGATCTCACCATCCTAGAGGCACAGTTCTCCGTATAATGCCTCGCGGTACACAGTATCAACTGCCGCTTTGGACAAATCATCCATACGGGCAGACTGTAAGAGAGCCTGCGTAAGTCTCGCAAAACGTTCTTCGCCTTCTGAATATCCCTCTGCGTGCCCCTCTGCAAGACCTTCTGCCCAGCCCTCCTCCCGGGCCTTCTTCCTCTCTGCCGGTATATCAACAGACTTGAAATGTTCAAACAATACTGCCATTTTCCGCTCCTTTACCTGTTCCGTAAATCCTTCCACTTCGTCCTCCGGCAGATTCAACTGCCGCAGCATGGTCGCTGTTACTCTGGCCACGATACCAAGAACTTCCTCCGTGGAATGTTCCGACAGGTTTTTCAAATAGTCATCGGGTAAATTCAGTTCCTGAAATTCCGCTGTACTCTGCAGTCGGTTGATCAGCATTACCAGAGATAGTTCATCGTTTTTTTCCGCCAGTTCTTCTATGCTGTATGAACTTAACGCAATCAGCTTATAGAAGAATCCCGGTGTAAACGGTTCAAATACCTTATCTAACATGATCCGTTCCTGCAGATTGCGGGCAGCCGTCCATTTACCGCTTCCTTCGTAGTATACGATAGGCAGAATGGGCGGGTACCGGAATCCTTTGGTCTTGCTGATGCCTTTTTTTAACCGCTCCATCTCTTTCTCATAGTCTTCCCATATATATACCATGTAACGGAGAAGCTGCATACACACATTATAATCGACTTTGGTCTTATGTTCAATAAGGGATACAAAAAATAATGTATTATTTCCTTCTAATTTTATACGTTTTACCGTATCTGAGTTTCTTTCCTCCGTGAACATCGGTACATACCGCTCCGTGACATCCTCAATATCTTCCGGCTTCACGTTTTTCAGAAGGGGAATGTCTATGTAGTTTCTCAGAAACTGGGAGCACAGTTGTGCATTGCCGAAGATCAGCTTACTGCTGCTGTCACGGGGTCTGCTGTTGGAAATCTGCGGTTTTGGGTTTTGGGTCATTGCTTTTTTGTCTGTCATAAAGGGAGAACTCCTTTCGATGTGGACAGTGGCAGAACGGATAGAAGTGCAAGATGTGCTTCAAGCAAAACGAACCCAAAGCATGCTAAACAGTGTTCTGCCGGATTCAGTTGTTAATGGGTTATCCAGCCTGTATCAGAAAATACGGCTGCTATTCCTGACGGAATATGTGACGCACAGCAGAGATATATTCCTGTGCGATGTAGTTTATTATAGAGCAGATTCAAGCGCAGCGCAAGCTTTTTTTATAAAATACAATCAATTGCCCGGCTGTTTACTTTTACATATGTCATAGAGCAAAATTCAAACCGTGGACTCCCGCCGTCCGGTTCGAATAAACGCAATCAGTCCCTCCGCATCCCCGAAATCATCATAATCACCGTGAAATCCTTCCCTGTGATAGACAATTCCCTCCTTTTCATTTCTTTCAAGGCAGTCAAGCAGGGTATCAAGACCGTACCGCTTCGCAAATAGCGTGAAGGCATATGGCTTGGTCTTTGATAAAAAACCCCGCCTGCAATCAATTTCACAGAGAAAGCAATTCGATATTCCTTTTGCAAGAGAGCAGTTCCGGTTCTCACACCACTCTTTATCCGGGCACTCCCCGGCGATGCATCCATTACAGGTATCATTCATAGAACACAGACAACAAGCCAGACCGCATCGCGCGATCCCGAGTGATCTTTTCATGCTAATCTCCATTCCGCAGACGCTTTAGCGTCGGAGGAATCGCGAGCCGAATATCAGATTCGGCTCTGCGATAAGAGCTATTTTGTGACGCCTGCGGCACAAATAGCCGTGTGAAAAATAAGCTATCAAGCTTATTTTTCACACTAACCTCCTCTTACCGCTCATACTCTCCCCGGATATCCTCCCCGGGCGGTGTAAGCGGATACTGCCCCGTAAAGCACCCTTTACAGATTTCCAGTCCGTCCACCATCTCCGCCAGCCGTTCCAGCTTAAGATAGCCGAGGGAATCCGCGCCAATAACCTTACAGATCTCCTCCACGCTGCGGTTATAGGCAATCAGCTGCTCTCTGGCAGGCACATCCGTACCGAAGTAGCACGGATACAGAAACGGCGGAGAACTGACCCGCATATGTACTTCTTTAGCGCCCGCCTCCCGCAGCATCCTGACGATGCGGTCCGACGTGGTACCTCTGACAATGGAATCGTCGATCATAACGATCCGCTTGCCGTTTACCGCCTCCCTGACCGCATTGAGCTTAACCTGTACGCTGCTCTCGCGGCTCTTCTGTCCGGGCTTGATGAAGGTCCTTCCCACATAGGTATTTTTCACAAATGCCTGTCCGTAAGGAATACCGGACTGCATGGAATACCCCAGCGCGGCGCAGTTGCCCGATTCCGGCACACCCACCACCAGATCGGCCTCCACCGGCGAGTCCATCGCCAGAAATCTGCCCGCCATAATGCGGGAATTATAGACGCTGACCCCGTCAATACGGCTGTCCGGTCTGGCAAAATATATATACTCGAAAATACATCTGCCGTGCCGGCTCTGCGGCAGACACATGCTCCGGTCCGATTCGATTCCTCTATCCGGTGAGATCGTAACGATCTCTCCCGGCTCCACATCTCTCACAAACGCCGCGCCGATCGTATCAAGCGCGCAAGTTTCTGATGCAAGAATATATGCGTTGTCCCGCTTGCCGATACAGAGCGGCTTAAATCCGTAGGGATCCCTGGCGCCGATCAGTTTGCGGGGCGACATGACGATCAGAGAATAGGCGCCTCTGATCTTATGCATCGCGTGTCCCACCGCCTCTTCCACGGTCCTGCTGTTCAACCTCTCTCTGGCGATATGGTAGGCGATAACTTCCGAATCTATGGTTGTCTGAAAAATAGCGCCGGTATATTCCAGTTCATGCCTGAGTTCCCCTGCATTGATCAAATTGCCGTTGTGTGCCAGTCCCAACGTTCCTTTCACATAATTTAGCACCAGCGGCTGGGCATTTTCCCTCGTGCTGCTGCCTGTCGTTGAATACCGGACATGCCCCACACCGATGTCACCCTTTAACTTTTCCAGCGTTTCCGGGGTAAAATTCTCATGTAAAAGCCCCATCTCTTTGGCACTTAACACCTTTCCCTTCGGTCCCGCAGTGTCGCTGACCGCGATGCCGCAGCTTTCCTGCCCTCTGTGCTGCAAGGCAAATAGTCCGTAATAGATCGTGGATGCCACATCGCCTCCGTCAAAATCATAGATGCCGAATACCCCGCACTCTTCACCTAACTTGTCTGTCTGTTCCGCCCTGTCTTCCTGTCCTGTCCTTATATTCATCCCGAATCCTCTCCTGCGTTCGCGCACAGTTCATCCGGTCCTCAAATACGCCTCAGCCTGATGCTGCTTTACTCCATCAGGCCACAGGCACCGGACCGCCTGTATCTGCCCGTAAATCTTCCACATTTACGGTATATTTTACACTGCCGCATTCTGCATACTTTTTCACAGTAACAGTGCAGCCTTCTGCCTCTGTTACGCTTCGTATACCCCGCTTACGGATTCCCTTAGTTTGTAAATTTCTTCTCGTACTCCTCCACCGACGCCATGATCTCCTTGGCATACTGCGGATATTTCTCCACCAGTTCCTTGATTTCCTTCTGGGAACCGCCCGCCACCACCTCTTTATTGTAATCCATCCTGCGGCGCAGCGACTGCCTTCTGATAATCAGATTGTGGCGGATCTCCACCATTTCCTTATGATCCAGTATCGCCTCCGTCTGGTGCAGCCACACCGCAGGATCCTTGATCTGATACCGCTTCAATATCTGCAGCAGTTCCTGTTCATTATAATCCAGATCCAGTTCCGCCTTGCGGAATTTCTCCCGTTCCTCCCGCTCGATCTTATAGTTCTCCCACAAATCTATCAGTTCGCGCGCACTCGAAACGCCGTACTTCAGATACAGGTAATCCAGCAGATTCGTGTTATTGACATATCTGATCTTCACCTTGTTCTGCAGGAGAATAATCTTATTGATGCCGTTCTCTACACGATGGAGTTCTTTTCTGGCATCCACATGCTTGACATAGATCACCGTGATCGCCAGCGCCGCCGCACCGGCTGTCACAAGATATCCCGCCTTCGTATCCATATCCAGAAAGAACTGCAGCAGCAGAAGCAGCAGGATGCACAACCCGAGCGCTGCCACACAGATGATCGCCATGCCTCTTGTATCGGCGATCAGACGCATCACCTCGCTCTTCCGGTACAGATAGGCATGCTTCTCACCCTCCAGCCGGCTCAAATCCTGTTTGATCAGATCCTGATACTCCTCCGCCTCCGTCAGCTTTCCGTACCCTTCTTCCACCTCGTCAAGCATCCGTTCGATGTGCTGATACTTCTCATCGCTGATCCGATGCGGCCGCTCCATGAAATCAGCCTTACTGTCCTGCAGAAGCGCCACCCGCTTCGCGCACTCTTTAAGCTGCTCACTCTCCTCCGGCGGAAGCGCTTCGATCTCCTCCATATCTTTAAGGTAGGAAGTTACCATGTCATACTCGAAAGTCAGATTCTCCAGTTCTCTCGTGGCATCCGCCATTCGTTCCAGACAGTTTCTGACATAATCAGTCCGCTGTTCTTTGTTGGTATAATCCACCTGATGTACGACTTCCTCTTCTTCCCACTCCTCGTCATATAAATCTTCTTCATCTCTTCTGCGCAATCCTGCGATCAGTTTCTTTAACCAGCCCATTTTACTCCTCATTTCTGTCCGGCAGATGCTACAGCACATACTCCCTGTACTGTTCCTTCAGTGCAGTCGTCAGTTTCTCGATCTCCTGATAGTACTGCACATCGCTGCCTGCCGTACTGCTTCCCTCTTCCTTAAACACCTGCAGGGTAAAAAGCATACGATTCTCATCTGTTCCTTCAAACTGTCCGGAAGCATGCTCCATCTTCCGCTCTACTCTAAGCGATGCATCGTGGTATTCCGGATGTTCCGCTATATAAGTAATATACTCCTTCTCCTCCTGACACATACGCAGGGCTGACAGATATGACTCCAGACTCTCCTGTGCCCTGTCCGTCCCGTAAGCCTGCTCAAACCACCCCGCCGCCTGCCTGAACATAAACAGCCTTGCACATGCCACTCCCATATTATAAAGGACACTGCCGCGCAGCCGCAGATCACTCTCCGGAATCTGCGCCAGCAGACTGTGATACTGTCCAAGCGCCTTGTTATACTTCCCGCTCTGCAGCATGTGATCAGCCTTAGCCTTCCCGCGCTCGTAAGGATTTAACCCTTCATTACTCCTGATGATCTGCTCCGTCCGTTCCACGATTTCCGGCGGATACAGATTCACATATTCTAATACGGTTCCGGCGAAAGCGGAGGCGGAACCATCCTGATTCAGCAGAGAATAAAGTGTGTGCGCCAGCTGTCCTAATCCGCACTGTTCATCCAGCCACTTCACCAGGTCACGCCGCAGCATTTCCTGGTCCAGCAGTTCCGCTTTCTCCACAAGCAGATAGCATAATTCCTCCACCGAATAAAGGTTTACATAAAATTTTTCCATATAATAGGGCCTTTCGGCATATACCCCTGTCCCCAGAATTATCCGGCTCATACTTTCCGTCACATCCTTCGTAATGATACTCGCAAACCACGCGTCTGCCTGTCTTCCTCTTGCACTGATTATGCCACGGGAAAAGATTCTTCCCATACCTGGCCGCCTGCCGGAAACAATTCTCCGAATCCCAGGTCGGTCACTCTGATCTGCACCGTCTCCGGCGCACTCATCTTCATCTCCATACGGTATCTTGTAAAAGATCCGCCGCCTCCGCCGCCGGGCAGCGATATCACCCTCGTCTCAATATCTTTTCCTGTCAGCGGCGTGATCACAAATGCAAGCTCTCTCTCTCCTTCCAGCAGAAATTCACACTCCTTTACCGCCTCATACCAGTTCTCGCCCGCATCCAGAAGCGCATAATATGATTCCCTTCCCCGGCGCAGAACATTCATGCCGATATTGGATTTTAACTTATCTCTGCCAAGGAATACATGTTTCTTTCCCTCTTCACTCGGCTCCAGTTTTTCTAACAATCCATAACACGCACCACGGCTAAAAAGGTTGTTTCCGCGAAAAACTCTCCTGTTATGGCAGAGAAATTTTATAGACTGCTTATCCCACTCGGCACGAAATCCGTCTCCCAGAAGATACGCGGAAGATATGATCCTGCCCTCGCACATTCTGCGCAAAATGCTCAGAAAACGCTCGTCCGCCATCCGGTAGGCATCCTCTCTGACTGCCTCCTCCTCCGTCTCCTCCGGAATCACCACAGTCTCATAGACTTGTTCCTCGATCAGAACCACGACCGGCGTCGTGCGCTTATTGCACTCCATACGGTAAGTCTTGAGACGCCCTCCGTCATGCTCACACGCGACCGCCTGATAATTCCATAATTCCGGCGGCTGGTGCAGCATATAAGAATAGAAGCTTTCCGTATGGCTCTGAAAGTAGATATGCGGCGTCCTGAGTCCCAGATTCGCCGCTGCAAGAGACAGAACCTCCACCATTCTGTCATCCAGTTCATCCACTGTAAACATGATCGCGGCAATCTTCTCCACCGTCGCGACGAAATTCATCAGCGTCATGCTGCGCTTTAGGAAAAGTGTAAGCAGCGCTACCGGATCAAAATGCTCCCCGTCCAGTTCGACCTCTTCACCCTTTCTGGCAAGCGCAAGAAGCCCGTCAAGCGGAATGCTGCCCTCTTCCTCCATATTTTTAACGGCGTCTTTCCCGTAAAACCATTGGTTGACCCCTTCTCGTTTACATAACATCGTAGGAATGTTATACTGTTTCGTCCCCACAACCGTGGCAATCGTAGCTGCCTCTTCCTGCCCGTATATACTATAGCTGATCTGCGAATATTTCTCTCCCAGATCATAGCCGACAAGTACGCTTCCCTTATGCAGTTTGCCTTCCTCTTTCCGCTCCAAAAACATTGCGCTTCTCCTAACGTACGGTAAATACCCGATCCACTATATAATCCTGCCGGTAATATTCTCTGAGCAGATCATCTACCGTATCGTAATCATGCAGTGTCTTGCCGATCATAATATCATTGAGCATGTCAAAACGGCTCCCGCCGTTTTCCTGCCCGATATCACTCTTATGAATCGTACCGCTCTTCGTCAGCTGTTCGTTGCCGTCCACTTCCTCTGTAATGTAGAACTGCAGTCTCTCACCGAAGAAAAGGATAAATTCCTTGACACAGATACCGGCAAACATGTCTTTCATCTCTTCTTTGCGATACTCATTCTCGGAACTGCCTTCGCTCTGGATCACATAGTGTATAACTGCTCTGCAGCCGGCCTTTGCCCGATATTCTACCATCGTCTTATCCTGATAGGCATCCATCTGCGGAATATATCCCTGATACTCCTTATAGACCGGCAGTACAATATGTCCGTCCACAAGTTCCCGCAGGAAATCACAGCAAATCTGCCGCACCGTCTCATCCTGCTCTTCTTTATGTTCCACATAGTACCCCAGACAGGCAATCTTACATACCAGATGAAGCGGCACATGCTCCTGATATAACTGCAGTACATGCCGGAAAATATAAGGCTCCACGATCTGTTCTCCGATCGCATAATCATAGCAGCATTGAGACAGGAATGCCGCAAGCAGTTCCTCATTCCCGCCGCCCTTACAATATGTACGGAAGATCTCCATCTTCTCTCCGACATGCGCCCCCGTGTATAACATCTGCACCAGCATCCGCTCACACAGCACATAGGTATCCATGCCGAAATCTATCGCCGCCTTCCACACATCCCGCATATCCCTGATACTTCCCGAGAAATACCGCAGCAGATAATTCAGCACATTCTCATCATATTTTCCTTTTGCCACCACATACCAGAGCACGCCGGTCATCACCGGATCTTCCTGCATCTGCTCCTCATCCAGCAGACGGCTGCACAGCTTTACAAGCGTCCCGGCCTGCACGCCGTACGGTCCGTAACGCCGCACCAGGCGGTATGCTTCTTCATACATGCCCCTCGCGATCATGTACCGGATGATCTCTTTACGGTCACGTCTAGAGACGTCCTCCGGTGTAAGCTTCAGCAGATACTCATCCAGTTCCCTCATCCTGTCTTTTTCATAATAGAACTGCACAAGCATCATGCGGATCTCGCGCTTCATACTCTCACTGATCCGCCCGGACCGCGCAAGCCTCACAAACAGATCGGCATTGTCCTCCTGCACCGTAAACGTATTCTGATACTCAAAGCATGCATAGACGGCATATCCCAGATGATCCCGCACAAAAGGCGCAATCATCAGCGCCAGTTTCGCAGGACTGATCACTCTTTGCACCTGATGTTCCACACTCACCGTATACCGGTTACCCGTCCCATCCCCGAACAGCAGCCTGCAGTCGGAATCATATACGGGAACCTGCGCATGACCTGAGACGACCGGATACACATCCTCGCCCACGCCGTACGGATACACGAGAATCACCTCTCTGATCCTGTCCGATTCCACCGTAATATCCCACATGAAAAGCAGGGTCGCAAGCTGTTCTGCACTCTCTTCATCAATCATCGGAAGGCTGACCAGATTGCGGTACAGATACGCCAGATCCTTGTTGATCCTGCCCTTTCTGAGCTGCTCTGTCACAAAGCGCTCCATGGCAGCGGCATAATTCACATAGGTATCCGGTATTTCCTCTCTGTGCCGGTATACATAGGCGTACAGATATGCCGTGATCTCGTAATGCAGATCACTCTGATAGGCAAAATACATCAGCACGATCTTCGGAAGCGGCCCGTCATACTGAAGCGATATGGACATCATGTAGTACTCATACAGCCTTGTGATCCGAAGATTCTGCTCCACCCCTGCACAATACCACTCAAAATATGCCTCTCCGTATCGGTTTCCTTTGATTAAAAGCGTACAGATCGCATGTAATAGTTCATTGTCCTGTCTCCGCTCATAACACCCCCTCAGAATGCGGAAGACACCGTCCGAATATGTCTTCTGCTTCTGCGCAAGGTATACGATCTGCATTACGATCTCATCTTTCATCAGATCGTTTCTGACCGCATAGTATAATACCTGCTGCTCAAATTCCTCCATTTTCATAAGCATGGACGGATTTGCACGCAGCAGATTCCACGCTTCGATATAGATGACAGGAGAAGTGCAATGATTCCGGAACAGTTCCTCGAGCAGTTCCCATTTGCGGAACGGACTCCTGACATAGTTCTCCGACAGATACAGAAGAAGCCATGCGATCCGCCAGTTCCCCCTGTTACGCTCATAGACTTCCGCCACTTCCGCAGCCACATCATCCACATACTGCTCATCCTTGCTGTACAGTGTTGTGAGATACAGATAATAGCACCACAGTTCCGGAAACGTCTCTCTGCCGGCGAGCACCTGTTCCTCCTGTTTCTCGATCATCCACTTCGCTTCGTTGGTGCGATCCTCCGTCAGCAGGATCTGGGCCTGAAAAAGTCTGGCCGCTATATCCTTATCATCCAGCTCCAGCATACGGCCAAGCAGTTTGCCCGTCTCTGTCATCCATGTTTTCGTGCTGATCTTCTTAAGGCGAAACGCCTGATAATATTCCATGATCTCCACGGTGAGTCTTCTCTTCTCCCTGTGGATGCCGAGCGCTTTCCTTCCGGTCAGGTGCAGTACCACCGTGACCGGTATCCTGATCGTCTTATGTTCCTGTATCAGTAAAATGCTGCCATAGTTATTGCCTGCATGCAGCCTCGCATAATTTATATAATAATACACCCGGTATATATTGCCGAGAAAAGAAGCATCCGATACCGTGCTTTCCTCCACCCGCAGGAACCCTCCCTCCGTGTCAACCTGCAGGTGTGTATAACCCCATCCGTTTCTGTTGACCGCAAGCGCATAGCGGGTGTTCTCAACCGGATCCTCTATCTTGACTTCCGTCTCTTCCGGTATAAATTCCACCGGCCGCTTCTTATTGATCTCTAGCAGGAACTCTTCCACGTTATGCTCATTGCCGGGAACTGCCGACAGTCCCTGATAGACCGCATAATGCTGTCGGTCATTGCCTGTAAATATCTCTTTAAACACATCGGAATAAAACAGCTTCACCGCTTCTTCCCAGTTGCTCTTTGCCAGATTGGTAAAATGAAACAGATTCCTGATATTGCCCATACTGGAAGAAACCGTCTTAGGCGCTATAGATACCGTAAACGGCAGATAATACTCCCCCTGATTGGAAATAACGTTGAAGGCGCCCTTCACTTCTTCGCCTTCTTCCATCCCGTCAGCGTCGAACCGGTAATGAATTTCATCCTGACTGCCGCTAAAGGACTGCGTCACACACTCCATACGCAGATCAGAAGAGACCACATACCCCTCCGTCATACGCCCCACCGGTCCGTACACCGTGAAAAAGCCCTCAGCCGTCTCATCAGCATGCAGCGAAATGTCAATGCGCGGGCAGGAAAAATCCAGAGAACCGTTATCAAAATTGAATTTGCCGTTTAATATCTCTTCTATGACCTGTCTCACGCTTCCGCTCTGCCTTTCTACATAGTTATTAAAATTATACCATTTCTATGGCAGTCAGTGCAAGGGCGGTGCATCATATTTGTTACAATGATTCTGACAACAATATAAACAGTAACTTTTTATCTTCTCAGCATACCATATTAAGAAGAGAATATCGCGAGGTTTTCTATGGAAGAGCCTATCTTAAAAAGTATGCAGTCCGCGGACGATGCACGAGGCAGTCTGCAGATCAACGTTACTGCCAACATTGGGCTGATCCCGATCCAGAATGCCAACATAACCATTTCCTATACCGGAGAACCGAACAGCACACTGGAAACACTGACCACGGATTCTTCCGGTCAGACAGATACCGTAATGTTAGACACACCGCCTCTTTCGTACAGTCTGACACCCAATTCACCTATGCCGTACGCTGAATACACGCTGAATATCACTGCCCCGGGATACGAGCCCGTGACTGTCTCCGGCGTGGAAGTGCTGCCCGATGTGACAGCCGTACAGAATATCGAGATGATACCTACCGAAGTTGCACAGGAACCGGAAGAAACGATTGTGATCCCCGACCACACACTGTACGGCGATTATCCGCCCAAGATTCCCGAAGACGAGATCAAGCCCATGGATGAATCCGGCGAGATCGTCTTAAGCCGCGTTGTCATCCCGGAATATATCATTGTCCACGACGGCGTGCCCTCAGACCCCACTGCCGGCAACTACTACGTGCGTTATCGGGATTATATCAAGAACGTGGTCTCTTCGGAGATCTATGCCACCTGGCCGGAGAGCGCTATTTATGCAAACACGCTGGCCATTATGTCCTTTACGCTGAACAGAGTTTACACAGAGTGGTATCGAAACAAAGGCTATAACTTCACCATCACCTCATCCACCGCCTATGATCAGAAATGGATCCGCGGCAGGAATATCTACTCCAACGTTGACAGACTGGTGGATTCCATTTTTGCTAATTACCTCTCCCGCCCCGGCGTGCGGCAGCCTATCTTCACCTCCTACTGCGACGGTAAGAATGTGACCTGCAGCGGATTGAGCCAGTGGGGGTCCAAGTATCTCGGTGATGAAGGCTATACCCCGATCGAGATCATCCGTTACTACTACGGCAGCGATATGTATATTAACACCGCCGTAGCCGTTTCCGGTGTCCCCTCCTCATGGCCGGGCTACAACCTTAATATCGGCGCTTCCGGTGATAAAGTACTGCAGATCCAGCAGCAGCTCAATCGCATCGCCCAGAACTATCCCGCCATACCACGCGTCGCGACAGACGGCATCTACGGCAATAATACGGCAAACGCCGTGCGCACGTTCCAGCGGGTCTTCAACCTTCCGCAGTCCGGCATCGTGGATTACCCGACATGGTATAAGATTTCCGAAGTTTATGTGGGCGTGAGCAGGATTTCCGAGCCGGGGTGATCTATAATTGAACAGTACCTTACTTCTATAAAATAAAAAGGGAATGAACCCGCCGCCGGCAAAGCTCATTCTCTTTTTAGTTTACATAACATTTTATATTGATTTACATAACAAAGCAGCTTCTTATTTTGTCAGCAGCATCATGATCTCATTGCTTCTCGCCACAAACTTCGTCATGGCTTCCGGCTCAAGCGGTGCCTGCTGCAAAAGTGCAAGATCATAAAGCTGTTCGCAGATCATCTTCACATTTTCGCCTTCCTGATGATCCAGCACGTACTGCACCAGCGGATGATTCGCATTCAGAATCAGTGTCTCGCCTTCCTTGCCGAAAGCGCCCATATCCATGCCCGGCATAGAATACATCTTCATCATATCCTGCATTCTGCGGCTCTCCTCAGACAGCGTAATCATGGAAGAAATCTTCTTATTCTTCAGCTTTTCGACCTTCACTTTGATCGCATCTTTCTTGAGTGCCTTCTTCATTAATCCGGCAACCGCCTCCGCCTGCTCCTCCATCTCCTTCTCGGCCTTCTTAGAGGTCTTCGCCTTAAACACATCGGTCAGGTCCGCATCGATTCTCTGGAATTTGATTCCCTCATTCTTCGCCTCTAACTGAGATACAAACGGCTGGTCGATATTATGCGTCAGCACGACAGCATCCATTTTCGCAGCCTTGAACATATTGATATACTGGCTCTGCTGTTTCTCGTCCGTCACATAGTAGATGACTTTCTCCTTCTTCTCCTCTTCCACAGGCTCGCCGTCCTCGTCAAGCACCTCGCCTTCTACCTTTTCGGCCTCGTCAACGACCTCGGCTTCCACCTTCTGACCGTTCTCGTCTACCGCGCCGGCTTCTGTCTGACCGGCCTCACCATTCTCGGTGCCTGTTTCTGCCGCTTCAGCCTTCTCATCGCCAGCTCCGGCTGCTTCGTTTTCCGTCTTCTTCGCATCGTCACCGGCGTCTTCCTGCACCGCATCGGGATCAATCTTATTGACCTCCAAGCACTCCGGCAGCGTCATATAGACCCCGTCCAGATTCTTGAAGAGAATATAGTCTGTCATCTTCTCGCAGAACTTATCGTCTTTCAGGCAGCCGAACTTGATGAAGGGGCTGATGTCATCCCAGTATTTCTCATACTCCTCTTTCTCGGTCTTGCACATGCCGGACAGCTTATCCGCTACCTTCTTCGTGATATACTCGCTGATCTTCTTAACGAAACCGTCATTCTGCAGCGCGCTTCTGGATACGTTAAGCGGCAGATCGGGACAGTCGATCACACCTTTTAACAAAAGCAGAAACTCCGGAATAACTTCCTTGATATTGTCTGCGATAAAAACCTGATTGTTGTATAACTTAATGGTTCCCTCGATGGACTCGTACTCCATATTGATCTTCGGGAAGTACAGAATACCCTTCATGTTGAAAGGATAATCCATGTTCAGATGAATCCAGAACAAAGGCTCCTTGTAATCCTGAAATACCTTGCGGTAGAACTCCAGATACTCCTCCCTTGTACACTCGTTGGGATGTTTCGTCCAGAGCGGCTGTGTCTCGTTGAGCAGTTCGGGACGCTTCTTAATCTTTAACTTCTGCTCGTCCTCTTCCTTCTCCTTCTTGATCTCCTCCACAACTTCATCCGTGTCAAGTTTCTCTTCTTCCTTAATGATCTGCGTCTCTGTCGTGTTCGCCTTGGACAGATAGATCTCGGTGGGCATGAAGGAACAATACTTCTTGATGACTTCCCTCGCCTTATACTCGTTGCAGAACTCTAAGCAGTCCTCGTTGATATGCAGTGTGATCTCCGTGCCGACCGCAGTCCTCGTTCCCTCTTCCATATCGAACTCCGTACCGCCGTCGCACTCCCAGTGTACGGGCTGCGCGCCGTCCTGATAAGACAATGTATCAATATGCACCTCGTCCGCCACCATGAACGCCGAGTAGAATCCCAGTCCGAAATGACCGATAATCTGATCTTCATTCGCCTTATCCTTATACTTCTCAATAAAATCCGTGGCGCCGGAAAAAGCGATCTGGTTAATGTACTCCTCCACCTCTCCCGCCGTCATGCCGATACCGTTATCAATAAACTTAAGCGTCTTTTCCTCAGGGTTTACAATGACCTGGATCTTCGCCTTATAATCATTTGGAAGCTCATATTCTCCCATCATATCCAGTTTCTTTAATTTCGTGATCGCATCGCATCCGTTGGAGATCAGTTCCCGGAAAAAAATATCGTGATCGGAATACAACCACTTCTTGATAATCGGGAAAATATTGTCGCTGTTAATCGATAAATTACCATGTTTTGCTGCCATTTTATCACATCCCTTTCTTCATCATCGTACAATCAAAACAAGTTTCTGCTTCCGCATTGCATCAATCCTCCACGCAGGATTGATCATCTAGTGCATAGTGTAATACGCCCAAATTCAGAAGTCAAGACAAAATTAGCACTCAACCGAATCGAGTGCTAATAATTATCGTTTTCTTCCCTTTTTATGCGGTTTTCACTAATTCTAAACTTTTTCTAAAATTCATTACCGAAGTATTCCGAATACACATCAAAAAAGCTCATTGTCTTCACATTTTCATCATGGATAAATCCCACACTGTTCCACAGTTCTTCGTTCAGGTTTCTGGTCAGTGTCTCCACATAGGCATCATACTCCTGACCGAAAGCCTCCGCCCGCCTCTGATCCACGATCTTGACCTTGTTGGCATCCGTCTCATCCTTATCAAAAGTATTGAGACATTTGATAATATGATAGCCGAATTCTGTCTCCACAATATCGCTGATCTCATCTTTTCCCAGATTGAAGGCTGCCGTCTCAAAGGCCTCTCCCATCTCTCCTTTGCCGAAAGAATAGGTGCCTTTATCATCCTCACTGTACTTACGGATCAGTTCATCAAAATCTTCTCCTTCTCTTGCCAGTTCCAGCGCCTCGCACGCCTCCTGATAGGCGTTCTGCTTGGCCTGCATGGTATACTCGATCTTCTTCCCCGTACCATCCAGCGCGTAAGTTTTGATCAGAATGTGCTGTACCGTGATTGTCCTTGCCTCATCGTCACTGATCTCCGGATTGATATCTTTGATCGTGTACTGATATACTTTCTCCGCCAGGGCAAACTCCCTGTACAACCCGCTGATCGTCTTCTCGGACACACCCATCTGCTCTATCTCTTCGCTGCCAAGAGAACTGTAATAGGCATTCGCCGCATTTTCAGCCTGCGCTTTTTCCTCATCGCTCAGGGCTACTTCATACCGCTGCGCCATCAGATTCATGGTCTTGATCCGCGCGATCTGCGCCAGCGCGATATCTTTCACATTCTGTTCCAGCGTCACGCCGTCCACGTTCGTATTCCAGATTTCCGTACCGTACACACTCTCGTACCGATTCTGGATATTGGTGAGATATACCATGATCTCCGGCAGCGTACAGATGCTCGTCTCGATTCTGAATACCTCATCTTTATTAAATCCTGTGGTCAGAACAACCTTGGTTCCGGTCCCGTCGCCTTCACCGCAGCCGTTTAACACGCCCAGACACATCATAGCTGCCAGCAGCGCGCCTGCTATCTTTTTCAATTTGTTTCTACCCATATATTTTCTATTCTTTCTATTATGAATTGCCATTCTCAGATCACGTTTCCGAAACGGTCATACCACAGTTCCCCGTTTGTAAGCACATAGTCCTCCCCTGTGAGGACCGCCTGCACATAGTCTGCCGCCGACTCCAGCCTTCTTCTGAACGCAACGCCGCCGCCAAGCAGTTTTATGCTGTGCGTATCCGATCCTGCAGTAACCGGCAGCTTATGCTCCCTTGCATATGCGATCGCCCTCGCATCAAACTGTCCATTCGCGTGCCCCATACTGCGGGAATTAGAGTGTGTCGCATTAATTCCCTCCACACCGTCCACCCACTCAGGATACAGACGAATCTCCGGAATATAATCCGCTTCCCTGTAGGGGTGCGCATGTATCACAAGTCCGCCGGCTTCATGCACAAGACGATACTGTTCTTCCACCGTTACCTCCGGAAGCTGTGGATGTGCTTTCATCCACGCAAGATCCAGCCCGTATATCAGAAACTCCGTGCCGGTAAATCCCGCCTCGTAACCGAAGAATACATCCAGACCAATCCGGTCTCCCTCCGCTTTCGCATGTTCATAGCCCCTACCGAAGGACGCGACCCATTCTTCCCACGGAAGGGCTCTGTCGATCGCTGTGTTGCCGCCCCAGTGATGATCCGTCACAAATATACCGGTATATCCATACGCCTTACAGGCTTTTGCCACCTCTTCGCCGGTACTTCCCGCACATGCACTGGCTTCCGAGGTATGCAGATGTGTTTCATATAAATAAGGGTACTCTTTTTGTATCGTTGTATTCATGTTTTCAACCTGTCTCCATTTTCCGGCGCCGCTTCCGCAGTAACCCTGGCCGGATACACATACTGACCGCTTCTTCACACGCTGCTGCTTTAACTGTCACAGCAAAGGGATTAAATTGCGTGCCCAGAGCATCTCAACCTAATCCCTCTCCCCTTCTTATCTGAATCGACACTGTCTTATTGTAAAAAGGCAATGCCCGTTCTTGCATATCCGTTATCTGATCACATGAAGCCATCCCTCGGGCGCCTCGATGCGTCCCATCTGTATGCCCGTCAACGTATCATACAGTTTCTTCGTAACCGGTCCCATCTCGCTCATTCCGCTCGGGAACGCAATCTCCCTGCCGTGATCCACAATCTTGCCGACCGGCGAAATCACTGCCGCCGTGCCGCACAGACCACACTCTGCAAACTCCTGTACCTCCGCCAAAGGAATTTCCCGCTCCTCCACCTCCAGGCCGAGGTACTCCTTCGCAACCACCATCAGGGATCTTCTCGTAATAGACGGCAAAATGCTGTCCGACTTCGGCGTTACGACCTTGTTATCCTTCGTCACAAACAGGAAGTTAGCGCCGCCCGTCTCCTCCACATTCGTTCTGGTCGCCGCGTCCAGATACATATTCTCATCATATCCTTCCGCATGCGCCGTCATAATGGCATGCAGGCTCATGGCATAATTCAGTCCCGCCTTGATATGTCCGGTGCCGTGCGGTGCAGCACGGTCAAAATCACTTACTTTGATTGTCAGCGGTTTCACGCCGCCTTTGAAGTATGGTCCTACCGGAGTGGTAAATACTCTGAACTGGTATTCCTCTGCCGGCTTTACCCCGATCACTGCGGAACTGCCGAACATATAAGGCCGGATATACAGCGTCGCGCCGGAACCGTATGGCGGTACATACGCCTCGTTTGCAGCCACCGTATCGACAACCGCCTGCACGAAACGCTCCTTCGGAAATACCGGCATCTCCAACCGCCTGCAGCTGTCTTCCATACGCTGCGCATTCAGATCCGGACGGAAAGTCACAATACGGCCGTCTTCTGTCGTATATGCCTTCATGCCCTCGAAACACGTCTGTGCATACTGCAATACCCCGGCACATTCATTGATAGAAATATTCGCGTCACTGACAAGTGCTCCCTCGTCCCAGGCTCCGTTCTTATAGTTCGCGACAAATCTCTTGTCCGTCTCCTGATATCCGAATCCGAGGTTTGCCCAGTCAATGTTCTTCTTTTCCATTTTGCTTTCCGCTCCTTCTTCCCCAAAGTGCAATGTGATTATCGCTGCACGCCTTACGGCATACTTTTTTCTTTTATTATATTATACCTTTATCTCCAAAAGTCAAGTCGCGAATTGCCCGATACCGCAATACCGGTAACAGTTCAGCCTTCAGCTTCACTGTCACTCCTGATGCACACAAAATGCTCCAAAGTCACATTTTGGCGCTTTCACAACTCATAAAATCGCATACAGAACGATTTTACTCGCGGAATAGTGCAAGGCTGAACTGTTACCAATACCGCCTTCTGTAAAGCGATACTCCTTACAGTATGGCATTGATGACATCCAGCGCGATATCGTAGGCATAATCCTTGACCGCCTTCTCACACAGACGCAGCGCCTTCTTATCCGACTCCGGTCTTTCATACTGCTTCAGTTCTTCCAGCTTCACCGTGACACTGTCTCCGTCGAAATCATCCAGACGGCCCGCAAGCTCCTTAAGTGCCTGTTTCCATTCATCATCCGTGATCTTCTTTTTCTCCATGCCCTCCTGCTGCCTGCTGATCTCTTCCTCTTTCTCCTCGTTTTCCAGATATGCTTTCAACCCGTTGCGCATGGTCTTCATCATATTGAACAGAATCGGTGAGCGCACCTCCACATCTTCCCTGCGACCGGCTTTGCTCATCTTCTCCAGTTCAAACGCCTCATCCGCAAGTCCGTCCGCACCTACGTTGCGTGCATTGCCTTTCAGTGAGTGTACGATGATGGCATATCCGTGCATATCCCCCTTCTTCAGGAAATCCTGCAGCGCCTCCTCCTTCTCCTTCAGAATCAGATGAAAGTCGTGAAGCACCTTGCTGTAGAGTGCCTTGTCTCCGCCCATATATTTGAGCCCGTTTCGGATATTAAAGCCGATCACATAAAGCTGGCTCTCTCTGATGTCCAGTGCCATCTCCGCGTTTTCTCTCTCGAAATCCCTGTCCACATGCTCGCCCTGTGTCAGATAGACAACATTCTCTGGCAGGTATTCGATCAGCATATTTTCAAATTTATCGGCGTCAATCGGTTTCGTCAGATAATCCTGAAACCCTTCCTTGAGATAGAACTCTCTGGCACCCGCCACCGCATTCGCCGTAAGCGCAATGATCGGGATATCCGCTGACGGATTGCCCTCCATCGCCCTGATCATATGTAATGTCTCCACACCGTCCATCACCGGCATCATATGATCCAGACAGATCAGATGATAAGTCTTGCGTTTTAGCAGCTCCAGACATTCCTCTCCGCTGCCCGCCACATCGACCTGCAGTCTGGTCTGCTTGAGAAGACCCTGTGCTACCGCCAGATTCATGGCATTGTCATCGACGATCATGATCCTGCCCATCGGCGCTATGAACTTCTGATTATAGTTCTCCGTACTGTGCAGACTTTCATAATACTGTTTCTCGAAATTTCCCAGAGGTGCACGATCCATCACTTTCTGAACCACTTTAAAGGAGAAGGTAGAGCCTTTGCCGTAAGTACTCTCCACCTGCAGCTTTCCGCCCATCATCTCGACCAGGCGATTCGTGATCGCGAGTCCCAGACCGGTTCTTTCATTCTTATTCCTGACGGTGGAATTCATCTGCTGGAACACACCAAATAACCGCGGCATATCCTTCTCTTTGATCCCGATCCCGGTATCTGCTACGGCAATTTCTATTTCTATCTCATCCGCTGCCAGATCCTTCCAGCCCATATGCAGTGTAACGCTGCCTTCCTCCGTATACTTCACGGCATTCGTCAGCAGATTGCCGATGACCTGGCGGATATGGATCTCATCGCCGGACAGCTTATACGGAATATCTTCGGCAATATCCAGTTTCAGATCCAGCTTCTTCTTACGCATCTGAAGAGATACCCCATTGATCAGATCATTCAGCAGAGAACTGATATCATAGATCCCGTCCATCAGCGACATCTGTCCCGCCTCCAGCTTCGTATAATCCAGAATATCGCCGACCAGCGTAAGCAGAATATTACCGGCCTGTCTGATATCCAGGGCATACTCTTTAATCGCTTCATCCTGACTCTCACGGATGATCAGCTCATTTAATCCCAGAATCGTATTGATCGGTGTGCGAAGCTCATGCGACATATTCGCCAGAAAAATATCCCGGGCCCCCTTCGCCTTCTTTGCAGCACTGATCGCCTCCTCCAGCGCAACATTTTTCTCTTCCAGCTGCTCTTTTGTCTGTAACATAACAGGATCCTGTTCTCCTTTGTTATCCGTTTTACCCGTTTCCCGTCCCATAATTTCTCCCCTTCAGCATTATAAATCAATCATCATTTACCGCTATTTCTTCCGCTCATATTTTACGAACTCATATGCAATGTCAAAATAAGTCTGCTCCTCGCTGTCCGCCGTGATCTCCCATTCCTGTGCCTCATCCAGATTGGGAAAATAGGCATCCGCCTCATATGCATGATCAATCTTCGTCACATGCACCACATCACAGTAAGGTAACATCATGCGATACACGCTTTCGCCTCCGATGATGTAAACATCCTCGTCCGGATATTCCTTCAGTTTCTCCAGAAGTTCTTCCTTGCTGTGTACGATAATGGCGTCCTTCACCTGATAATCCGGATTCGTGGATAATATGATATTCGTCCGGTTCTTAAGCGGCAGCCCCTGTGGAAAAGTCTCCAGCGTCTTCCTGCCAAGTACCACCACCTTACCTGTCGTTTCCTGGCGGAATGCCTTGTGATCCGCCGGAATGCTCACGAGCAGGCTGTTCTTACAGCCGATCGCCCAGTTGCTGTCTACAGCTACAATTGCGTTCATATCATGTGTCTCCTTTCATACAGCCGGATTCGCAAACCCGTACTCTGCGCTCTATGTCCGCTGTCGCCGGATGTCTGCCTGTCAATACCACAAGAAAACAAATGTCTGCTGCGCAGCCGCTTGTTTTTCTTGTGCGGCTGCTATATCGCCACCGGAATATTCTCCACCTGCGGTCCCGTCACGTAATTCTCCACTTTCACGTCATTTCTCGTAAACTCATAGAAATCCCTGATATCCGGATTCAGCCAGAATACCGGCGCGTCATAAACCGGTCTTGTAATCAGTTCTTCTATGATCGGAATATGTCTGTCATAGATATGCGCATCCGCGATCACGTGTACCAGTTCACCGGCTTCCATATCACACACCTGTGCCAGCATATGTACCAGAACCGCATACTGCACCACGTTCCAGTTATTCGCCGTGAGCACATCCTGCGAACGCTGGTTTAAGACGGCATTGAGCGTCAGCTTATCATGTCCCTTCTTCTGTGTCACATTGAAAGTCATACTGTAGGCGCACGGATACAGATTCATCTCATGCAGATCCTGATGTACATATATATTTGTCATGATCCGTCTGCTGAAGGGATTGTTCTTCAGATCATAGATCACACGGTCCACCTGATCCATCATGCCTTCCTTATATTGATGCTTCACACCCATCTGGTAGCCGTAAGCCTTACCGATCGAACCGTCCGCATCCGCCCACTCGTCCCAGATATGGCTGTGCAGGTCATTAACATTGTTGGACTTCTTTTGCCAGATCCATAACATCTCATCCGTGGCGCTCTTAAGCGCCGTCTTTCTGAGCGTCATGATCGGGAACTCCTGCGACAGATCGTACCGGTTTACCACTCCGAACTTCTTTACCGTGTAAGCGGTCGAACCGTCCGCCCAGTGAGGTCTCACCTTCTCCCCTTCCGTGCTCGTCCCGTTCTCCAGAATATCCTTGCACATATTAATAAAAATCTGATCTGCTGCGCTCATTGTCTGTTCAATTCCTCTTCATTTCATTTTCAAATTATGTAAACTACTCTGCCATTCTCTTTCTCTTCCAGGACCTCACCGAGAATGCGTTTTCTGCATTCTCGCGGACATGACTTAGTTGCTCTTAGCCCGCGTTCTATGCAGGCTTAGCGCAACTTCATGTCCACCTATCCCACTTATCGCACAGCGAATTAATCTGATCCGCAAACTTCGCCAGATCCTTATTCGCACAGCCCTCGTTCCTGTGTATAACGGCGATAAGCCTCTGCCCGCTGGCAAGCAGCCTCGCAAAGACATCGGAAATACCGTGTGCCTTCTTCTTCACCGCAACCGGCTCCGCCTCATAAATAAACGTGCCCTTTATCAGATCGAACCGTGTTCCGCTGTAAGGCGCATAAGCCTCGATGCCATGCTCCACCTTAAGACACTCCGTAAACAGCTTACAGACGCTGTCCTCGCCATGCACTACAAAAACCTTCCGCGGCTTCTCCCGGAAACCCTTGATCCAGCTAAGCAGGCCGTTCTTATCCGCGTGTCCGCTCATGCCGATCAGTTTCATGATCCTCGCCCGGATCTCGATATGCTCCCCGAAGAGCTTAACCTCTTTCGCGCCCTCCACGATATGTCTGCCAAGCGTACCCACTGCCTGATACCCCACGAACAGAATCGTACACTCCGGCCGCCACAGATTATGCTTCAAATGATGTCTGATACGACCCGCCTCACACATACCCGATGCGGATATGATGACTTTCGGGCTGTTCTCAAAGTTGATCGCCTTGGACTCGTCACTCGTAATGGCCAGCCGCAGCCCCGGAAACATAATCGGATTGATTCCATGTCTAACCAGTTCCATGGAAGCCTCGTCAAAGCATTCATGCTCGTTCTTCTGGAAGATCCCCGTAGCCTCCACCGCCAGCGGGCTGTCCACATACACCAGGAAATCCTCGTGTCCTTTGACCAGTCTGTCCGCCTTGATCTGGCGGAGAAAATACAGCATCTCCTGCGTTCTGCCCACTGCGAAGGAAGGGATTACCACATTGCCGCCGCCGTCAAAGGTGGTCTGCAGTATTCTCGTCAGTTCTCCTATGTAATCCGGTTTCTCCGTACTGTGCAGCCTGTCGCCGTAAGTGGACTCCATGACCACATAGTCCGCCTCTTCCGTAATCTTGGGGTTCTTGATGAGCGGCTGATCCGTATTGCCGATGTCTCCGGAAAAGACGATCTTCTTCGTAACGCCGTCCTCCGTCGCCCACACTTCGATGCTCGAGGAGCCGAGCAGATGCCCGATATCCGTAAATCTGATCTTCACACCGTCACAGACCGTCACGATACTCTCATAATCACAAGGAACAAGCCGTTTGATCGTGCCGTCTGCATCCTCCATCGTGTAGACCGGCTCTATCTCCGCATTATCTGCGCTTCTCTTCGCCTTTCGGTTCTTCCATTCCGCCTCCTGCATCTGAATGTGCGCACAGTCCCGCAGCATGATGCTGCACAGGTCGCAGGTCGCCACCGTAGCATAGATACTGCCGCGGAATCCTCTGGCATACAGCAGCGGAAGCATACCTGAATGATCGATGTGGGCATGTGTCAGAAACACATAATCAATCAGTGCCGCCTCCACCGGAAGTTCGCAGTTTTCAAAGACGTTCGCCCCCTGCTCCATTCCGTAATCCACTAAAATGTTTTTCTCCCCCACACGAAGATAATGACAGCTGCCCGTAACCTCGTGATCGGCTCCGACAAACATAAGTTCCATAGAATACCCTCCTAAATAACCCCGCAATCGTAATCTGTCTCAAACAAATGTACTTCTGAAGATAATCCTCACTTGTAATTTATCATACCATTTTTTATGATACGCGTAAATAAAATTCAGCAACTCCGGACCTTTTTTCCATACAATATACGGTAAAGTATTTCTGATTGAGGTGAACTGTTCCATGTCTTCTACTCTTGCGGCATTACTGCTCTTCCTGACTGCCGTGTCAATCGATTCCCTGACTGCCGGGCTGACCTACGGAACCCGGCGGGTGCAGATCAGACTCCCCGCCTATCTCATTCTCATCTGTGTTCCCGCCGTTTTTATCACCGCTGCCAACCGCATCGGATCTTACCTTTTTCTTCTGTTTCCTCCGGCTGCCCTGCCGGTTCTTTCTTTCACCATTCTTGCATTCTTAGGATGCAGCAAACTGTTTGAGAGTCTGATCCGTCTTTTGGCACGCAAATACCCCAGTCTCACAAGAAACTGGGGATGTAAAATCAAACAACTCAATATTATCTTCACCGTTTATCTGTCTCCGGAGGATGCCAACCAGGAAGATCTGCAGATCTTAAGTCCGAAGGAAGCGCTTCTCTTATCACTTGCACTCTCGCTAGACAGTGTCCTTGCAGGTATGGCTTTTACCACGGGCTCTTTACCTATGGCTGCGCTTTTCCTGCTGGCGGCACTCTTCAACCTGCTTCTCTTCGCCGCCGGATACGGCATCGGACTTCTGGCTTCCACTGTGTTCCGCATAGATCTGTCATGGCTCAGCGGGCTCTTCCTGCTGCTGTTAGCGGTGCTGGCTGTCGCATAAGCGCACGGCAAGATATGCTTTCCATTTTCATTTCACACCTTACAGTCCGCCTGATCCGGCAGAATCCGCGCAGATTCCTCCGTCTCATGTTTTCTCGCCCGGCTTACCGCCACCAGCAGTTCATGGACGATCAGCGGCGTCGTGGACAGCGCGATGAGCTGCACCCATTCCGTCAGCCCCAGCCGTACCGTGCCGAACAGGTGAATGAGCGGCGTGATCTCCGTCACCGCCACCTGCAATGCGATGCCGATCACGACTGCCCCGATCATGTAAGGATTATTCCTGTGATTCATTTTAAATACAGACCGGTTCACATCCCGCATGCCGATCGCGTGAAACAGCTGACTGATACCCAGCACCGTAAACGCATGCGTCTGTGCTTCCGCAAGTACTGCCGATATTCTCAGCCCTTCTACAACATTATGTAAACTAATCGGCAGTCCTTCCGCCACGATCCTGTCGTAAGGTACTTTCAGAAAAGCAGCCAGGCTCACGCCGCCGATCACCAGCCCGTAGCAGATGACACAGAGCAGTCCCCCTTTTGCAAAAAGGGACTCTCCCCGCCTGCGCGGTTTCTCACGCATCAGGCTCTCGCCTTCGTTATCATCCACCCCCAGCGCCAATGCCGGAAGAGAGTCCGTGATCAGATTGATCCACAGGATAAAACTTGCCTTCAGAGGGCTTGGCAGTCCCGCCACGATCGTGAGCAGCATCGTGATAATCTCCCCCAGGTTGGAGGACAGCAGGAACAGCACCGATTTTCTGATATTTTCATAGATTCCCCGGCCTTCCCGGATCGCCGTATGTATGGTTGCAAAATTGTCATCCATCAGTACGAAGTCCGCCGCGCCGCGCGCCACGTCCGTGCCGTTTAATCCCATGGCGATGCCGATATCCGCCGCCTGCAGCGATGGCGCGTCATTGACGCCGTCCCCCGTCATCGCCACCGTCTTACCGAGCGTCCGGTATCCCTCCACGATCCTGACCTTATGTTCCGGCGTCACTCTGGCAAAAACCCTGATCTGCTGCAGTCTCTGCAGGAAGCCGTTATCCTGCAGATGATCCAGTTCTCTGCCGGTAATACACTGCTGCGGACTGTCCGCAATCCCAAGCTCCTTTGCAATCGAGTACGCCGTATCCGGATGGTCTCCGGTGATCATGACCGTAGAGACACCCGCCTGTTCAAAATCAGCCACAGCACGGACCGCCTCCGGCCTGACCGGATCCTGCATACTGAGCAGACCTAAGAAGATCATTCCCTGCTCCCGCATACTGCCGCTTGTCTCCATGGCGATCGCCATCACACGCCGCCCCTCACCCATCAGCTGTTTCTGTATCCGGATAACCGCTTCTTTATCCGCCTGATCCATGCGTGCCGGCCGCCCCTGTCTGTACATCCGGTCACAGCCGTCAAGTATACGCTCCGCCGCACCCTTGGAATAAGATATAATTTCTCCACCCTCCCGGTGTACCGTAGTCATCATCTTACGCTCCGAGTCAAATCCTTTCTCCGCAATGCGGGGATATGTTTCTCTGAGACCTTCTATATCCGCTCCGCACGCCCGCGCCATATACAGAAGCGCAAGTTCCGTAGGATCACCGATCTTATCTTCCCCGAGCAGCATTCCGTCATTACACAGCAGGCAGCCCAGCATGAAATGTCTGCGTTCCGTGCCATACCCTGCCTGAACTGACTGCCGTTCCTGCGGTCTCCCGCCGCCGGCCGCACGCGCAAAGAAATCCGTCAGATGCTCCCGCGTCACCAGTCTGCCTTCTACATAACATTCCGTCACTGTCATCTTATTCTGTGTGAGCGTACCCGTCTTGTCAGAGCAGACCACCTCGACGGCGCCAAGCGTCTCCACCGAAGACAGCTTACGCACAATCGTCCTGGCCCGTACCATCCGGGAGACGCTGAGTGCCAGCACGATCGTCACGATTGCCGGAAGCCCCTCCGGTACAGCCGCCACTGCCAGCGACACGGAAGTCAGCAGCATTTCTCCTATGTCACGTTTCTGCAGAACCGCGACAATAAACAGAAACACACAGATACCCACCGCCAGTAAGCTCAGTACTTTACCCAGTTCTCCCAGTTTGACCTGCAGCGGTGTCAGTTTTTCCTTATTGCTGTGCAGCATATCGGCGATGTGCCCGATCTTCGTATCCATACCGGTCGCGACCACCACCCCTTTACCGCGTCCTTTGGTCATGTAAGTAGACATGTACGCCATATTCGGGTTACTATTATCCCCTTGCACTTCCACCGTATAACCGGCGTCCTTCTCCACCGGCACAGACTCTCCCGTAAGGGTAGACTCTTCTATGCATACTCCCTGTGTATCAAGCAGCCGCAGGTCTGCCGGTATCATATTACCTGCTTCCAGCAGTACGATATCCCCCTGTACCAGATCCTCCGCCGGTATTTTAGCACGCTTTCCTTCCCGCAGTACGACCGCCTGCGGAGAAGATATTTTCTTGAGCGCTTCTACCGCCTTACCTGCCTTGCCTTCCTGTATAATACCCACTGTCGCATTTAAAACTACTACCGTAACAATAATGATTGCATCCCCTATTTCATGCAGCATGAGAGAAATCGCCATCGCCACCACCAGAATCAGGATCAGCGGATCGTTGAGCTGTTCCAGAATCATCTGCCCCACGCTCTTCTTCTCCTGATCCTTCAGTCTGTTCGCTCCGTATTTTGTCTTGCGCTCCATCGCCTCCCTGCGTCCGAGCCCGTTATCCTTATCTGTCTCAAGCAGGCGAATCACTTCCGCCGCCGTCTTCATCTCATACATGCTTATACCTCCCGCACCGCCTATAGGCTTTTGTATGATATATGCGGGGGATGTCCCATTTATGACACTTGTCCGGCTTATGGCATCTGCACCCGCAGCGCACCGGATTACCTGATTACCTTTTGACACGCCGGCTCATTCATGATAAATATAATGAAAAGCATCCCTCCTGCAATGCGGATCAGGGACAAAACAAAGCAAACTATATCGGGACAAAGACGCCTGCCAGAAGATATACTGTAATCACTTGAGGGAGATCACAAGAAGCGCTGTCTCAAAAGTTGAGATTCGACCAATTACGAGACTGGTTTCACAGACTCGAAAGAAGCGAAACGAGAAAACAGAGCCCGGACAGCGCGGAAACGGAGCATACTATGGAATGGACAGAAGCAGTCAGCAAGGCTGTCAGTTATATTGAGCGTCATATAACAGAGGATATCACAATGTATGACGTGGCGGAGCATGTCAATATCTCGCCCTTTTACTTTCACAAAGGATTCAGCATACTGTGCGGATATTCCGTCACAGAGTATATCAGAAACCGCAGGCTTGCGCTTGCAGGCAAAGAACTGCTGACCAGCGACATCACGGTAATAGACCTCGCCATGAAATACGGCTATGACTCTCCTGACGGTTTTACCAGAGCTTTTTCCCGTTTCCATGGATATCCCCCTCTCACGGTGCGCCGAAACAAGACCATGTGCAAGGCTTTCGCACCGTTACAATTATCAATCTCATTGAAAGGTGGTTATGCTATGGACTATCGTATTACAACCAAGGAGGCCTTCAGCGTTCTGGGCGTCTCCAGGAATTTTCACTATGAGAACGCCAAGCAGGACATCCCCGCATTCTGGCAGGAGCACTACGCTACCGGCAAGGGCGAGCACGTCTGCGGCATGTTCGGGATCAATATCGACCCGAAGATGGGAAACGAAAGCTTTGAATATCTGATTGCCGATCTTTACAATCCCGCCAGAGACATTCCCGACGGATTTACGGTAATAACGATTCCTGCTTTTACATGGGCCGTTTTCCCCTGCCGGGGTGCCCTGCCGGATTCCATGCAGGACGTAAACAACAAGATCTTCTCCGAGTGGCTGCCGGCGCTGCAAGACTACGAATTTGCAGAAGGCTACTGCGTCGAGATGTATGATATGCTCAGCAAGTATCCCAAGGGAACAGACGACGAAAACTACTATACGGAGATCTGGATTCCCATCAAAAAGAAAGCACAGTGACGCCCCGTTCACAAACCGGTAAGACCCCTGTCCGCAGAAACTTTGATCTGCGGACAGAGGTCTTATTCATCTTCGTCAGAAACTTCTCAATCTATCAGTTCCGTCATCGACCGTGTTCTCAATGGCTTTCACCACCACATAATATCCGGCGCCCGGGTTCACTTCCACGTAGACCCGGTCTCCCGCCTTATGGCCAAGCAGCGCTCTGCCCAGAGGGGATTCCGTGCTGATCAGCCCTTCCAGTGAATTACCGCGGACCGTGGTTACCAGTTTATACCGTTCCACCATATCGTCTTCCTCGAAGTAGACTTCCACCGTATTATTCATGCCGACCTCGTCCTCCGCCGACTCGTCGGAGACAATGACTGCCGTCCTGATCATTCTTTCCAGATAGCGGATGCGGCTCTCGTTCTGGTTCTTGACCTTCTTCGCCGCATGGTACTCGAAGTTCTCGCTCAGATCACCGTGCGCCCGCGCCGTCTTCACATCCTCCAGCGCCTCTTTGCGCACCACCAGCTTGCGGTATTCAATCTCTTCCTCCATCTTTTTGATGTCCTGCTTTGTCAATTCATTGTGCATACGCGTACTCCCCGATTTCCTGTTCATCCGTAAAGAATCTTCGATTCTTTTGAAAAACAAATGCCTTCCTCATTATACTCGCAAGAAAAACAAATGCCGCTTCGCGTCACTTGTTTTTCTTTTGCGGTTATTATATCATAGCTTCGGGTTTTGGGCTACCTCTGATGCGAAGTCGGGCATGGGTGTAAACTGCAGCCCTCTATTTCCGTATCCCGGCCAGCACTTCCCCGGGAATCTCAAATTCCACCGTTCCCATATACATGGGCGCAACATCTCCCTCGTTAAATCCGATGACCACATTCCCCTTTTCATTCAGATAGAAGGACGTCTCATCCGTGATGGCTTTAAAATTCCATTCTTCTATTTCGTCATCCAGCCAGTAGTACACGTTCTCATCAGCCGCCATCTGTTCCCGCATCTGTTCTTTAATATTCTCGCTGATCGGCGTAATATAATCCGCTCCTTCCACGAAAATATCTTTCAGCTTCAGACGCTCTCCTGTGTTAAAGTCGATCGTATAGAAATAATTCCACTGATAGCCGCTGCCTGCACCCTGATAACAGATCAGTTTCAGTGTAAAATAATCCTGTGTGGTTGCCAGTACTTCGCTCTTCACAATAACATCCTGACGCCCCATCTCTTCATCCAGATTTGTCTCAAATTCCCGGATCAGGTCATCCGTAATCTTTTGGATCTCGGCATTGATCTCCTCAGTTGTCCGGTCCAGCTTCTCCTGCACCCCGCTGTTATCAGCTGTACTTTCACCTGTTTCCACCGGCTTGATCTCAGGCACTTCTATATCCGCCCTGTTTCTCTCCGTCTCATATTCGTAATTGCGGAACGTCACGACCTCCACAAGCCGTCCGAGCACCGGAATCTGCTCCATCGCGTGCGCAACTGCCGCGGATGTATTCGGCAAAACAACAAAGATACCTGCTATAACGGCTGCCGCCGCCGCTGTTTTTATAATTCTTCTCCGATTCTTCTCCACGTTCTTCGCCTCCTTCATTTTTTTGCAAAGCTGTTCTATCTGTGCCTTTGGCATTTCCTGCTTTCGATATTCGTTTCTTAATGCCTGAAGTTCTTTTTCCAGCAAAACATTTTCTTCCTTTGCCTCCGGAAAATTATAAGTCATGCTGCGCCTCCTTTCCTGCGTTTAAAGGATATGTGTACTCATCAGAATCTGCTGCAAGGGTATTACGGAGCTTTTTCATGCTGCGATATAACCTGCTCTTGACCGTATTAACATTTTCCTCGAGAATATCCGCGATCTCTTCCAGTTTCTTATCTTCAAAAAACCTTAATATCACAACCGCCTTGTCCTGCGCCGGAAGAGAATCGAGTGCCTGCATGAGGTCGATATTCATATATCTGTCCTCCGTATATCCCATGTCAAATCCCTTTTCCTCCTGCACGGCTTCATAGGATAGAAACTTAGGCTGCTTCAAATACCGGAAGCATTCATTCAACATGATGCGGTACACCCAGCTTTGTGCATACTCCGGCTGTTTCAGCGTATGACTGCCTTTCAGCGCCCTGTATGCTCCATTTTGCACAATGTCGCCGGCATCTTCTTCGTTATGCACATAACTGTATGCCAGACGATAATAACAGTTGTAGTTTTCCAGAATAATCTGCTCTATCAGATCCTGATTCTTTTCTTCTTTTTTCGCGAAAAAAAAGTGCAAAATATTTCACCTCCTGTTACCGAATCCGCAAAAGCGCGCCGCATGCGGACTGCCGCCTCGCGGCGCGCCTCTGTGTTCCTTTCTGAAATATTAGACACTCCATATTATCTGTTTTGTTTCATGAATTCAATATATTTTTTTAATATAAGAGATTAGGGTGTCAAAAGGTCACTGACCTTTGATATATATTTGTACCTTGAAAAC
>CALGVA010000012.1 GCA_937920345.1 uncultured Lachnospiraceae bacterium | reverse complement strand
AGCCGTCTCTGTCTGCCGCCACTACCTTGGACATGTCTGCTGCTGTGATCAGTGCGCCCGGCTCTACTTCGATCGTCACCGGTGCGAGTTCGTCACAGTTGTAGTCGAAGGTTACCTGGTAGCCTCTATCCATCTCATCAGCACCAGTTCTTGCCAGAACAACAGTACCGCCGTCTGCTGCTGCAGGTACAGTAATCTCGACATTACCCATGTCGTCTGCCTTGTAGCTCTTTCTGCTATAACGATCCTTCAAGTCTGCATTCGCATATTCACTTCCCAATGACACACTGTATGTCACCGGCTCATTTGTTACATTCAATGCAATCGTCAGTTCTGTGTCGCCATAGCTTCTCTTGAACACATCCAGACCCTTGGCATTGTCTGCTGCTATTGTTGTACGTGTACCTTTCGCCAGAACATCCGTATACTGGTTACGGATCGCAAGCATTTTCTTATAATGTGCTAATGCTGCATTGTCATCCGTTACTTTAGACCAGTCGAAATCGTTACGGTTCGTGTTGTAAGGATAGTTCTCCTCGCCATCACTGTTACCGATTTCTTCTCCGTAATAGATGACTACCTGTCCCTTAGCCGTAAGCTGCAGGGAAGCTGCTACTAATGCAAGGTTACGAGCCTCTTCCTCTGATTTACCTTTACTCATTAATGTATAGATAAATCCATTCTCATCATGGCTGCTCAAGAAAGCACCCAGGGAAGCCGTGTTATCAATCGCCGCATTTCTTGCAGACAGGAAGTTCTCCGCACCTGCCAGATCACCTGTCACAAATTTAGCCGCCTGATCATTAAAGTCAAAGTCAAGCAGGGAATCCATACGTCCGGCTCTTAACATACCTGTGTCTGTGCCGTAGCCTGCGCCTGCCCACTCACCGATCATCTTAAAGTCAGGATCGATTGCTGTCAATGCGTTCTTAAATGCTGACCATGTAGTACCGTCTACGTGTTTTACTGTATCTACACGGTAGTAGTCGATCGGATATTTACTTACCCAGTTAGACTGCCATTCTACAAGAAGATTTCTTACTTCCGGATCTTCTGTCCGGAAATCAGGAAGTCCTGACAGCGAAGACTGTGTATCGCTTCCGTTTACTATCTCATCGTCAGCTCTTAACATTCTGATGGTTTCGCCATCTTCGTTTTTAAAGTTCGTATCAAAATAGGTTGTAACTTCATCACCATAACCGCTGTGATTGAGAACCACGTCCACCATCACTTTCATGCCCTTTGCATGAGCGGCATCCAGCAATGTCTTAAACTCGTCCTCTGTTCCGAGGTGGGAATCCAGCTTCTCAAAATCTTTCGCCCAGTAGCCATGATAACCCCACGCCTGTGTAATCGTATCATTTCCGGTAACTGCATTTGCTACCTTCTGGTTCTCTACGATCGGCGTAATCCAGATCGTGTTTACACCGAGATCCTGCAGGTAATCCAGTTTCTGGGTCAGACCTGCGAAGTCACCGCCATGATAGCTGGAGTTAGAACCATTGTTCGTCTCTTTATCATAGCTGCCCTCTACTCCACCGTCGTTATTTGCCGCATTACCATCAAAGAAACGGTCTGTAACCGCGAAATAGATCACTGCCTCATCCCAGTCGAAATCATTGTCATCGCGGGATACTACTGTTACCTTCGCCTCTGCTTTAGATTCATTGTTATACTGGTCATATACTACAACCGGAAGTGTTTTCTCGCCTGTAGATGTACCCTCTTTCACTGCGATCGAAATTGCCAGCAGCTCCGGATCGATCTCTGTAATACCGCCGCCAACTGCACTCAAATCTACAGTTGCTCTGGAAATGCTGCTGATCGCATCCTTCTCTTCCACCGGCTTGCCGTCTTTATCTTTGGCATTAAGCTTAACCGTCAGCACATTGTTATCGTTATAATCCATAGTCTCACTGGACATAACAGCTTCCGGACTAATATCCAGAACTTCATATTTCAGTAAAGAATATTCTACATCGCCAACTTTCTGTGTCAGCTCATTAAACTGATCCAGTACATACTCAGCTTCCGAATCGGCCGCCTGTTTTATGCCGTAACGATAGCAGTAATCACCTAATACCAGTTTATCCAGTACATATTTATAGCGCTGTTCTGCCTGATCATACTCCATGGTATACGTCTTTGCAGATGTCTCCTCCGGAACAATGATATCCAGCATTACACTGTCATAACCGCCTTCGCTTCCTGCAAGGAATGCCTCGTCGTCTCTATAGTAGAAATTAACTTTTTCTTCCTTGGGATCGATCTCATATCCGATGTTATAAGGATAGGTATATGTAATGCCCTTGCCCTCTTCCATCTTGATCTTAACAACATTCTGATCAACAGGCATCGGACAGGTATTGTCGCCGCCATCCTTCACCCATGGGTCGCTTTCCATCGAATCAGTCTGTGCAAGGACAAAACTGATGGAGTCAAGACCCTGTTTTACCGGAACTATCGCAGTGCCTGTTCCGTCACCGTCCTCGTCTGTAAACGCTATAGACTTGTTTCCATATCCACCGTTCCATGTATAGAATGACCAGTCAGCAGGGCTGCCTGTTGTACGCGTGTACTCTACGACAAGATAACGTTCCTTAACTTCTTTGATTCCCGGAAGTTCTGTATAGATATTTGCGCCATCATCACTTACTATGTACAATGTAACATTTTTGGATTCATCTGTATTAGTGTAAAATCTATCTGTTTCCTGCCAACTCCAATTAGCACCAGAATTTTTAGGAATAATGCCTAAACTTGTATAGCTAAGCTCGACATCTGCCTTAAGCCATGTGTTGCCATCCGCAAGCTCCTCTGTCTTAGTAAACGGATGAACCGACCCGTTGTCTGCGGTTACTTCACCGTCAGGAACTTTATTCCATATCCAAAGCGCAGAAGCTTCTGTACTCCTATGTGTCTCATCTCTATCATAGTAGTAAATGGTATAAGTATACATTGTGCTTACAACCTTGACCGTCACTTTAGAGGTCTTGTCCCCAGCTTTCGCTACCAAATCAAAAGACTCGACATCTTTCGGGAAATCACTCTTGACTGCTACCGTAGCCGGCTTATCTGCCATTGCCGCTGTGAGCGTCACTTTGTCTTTCCATGTTGCATCCGCCGGAATCTCATAGGTTACAGTCTCGTCTGTAGATTTTGCTGTTACATTCAGTTTTGAAGATTCATCTGTGACCGTATATTCTTCAAATAACTTTAATGTCTCCGGTAATTCAACCGCCTCACCGCCAGGTATTGCGTCCGGTGCCTGCCCGTCTGCAAGGCCGGGAACGATCACGATATTGTTTGTGTCAATTTTACCTATATGCAGCGCTTTCTCATCAACAGCCCAAGAACCGTTTACCATAAAACCATATTCATACGAACCCGGTCCCACAGGAAGCGTCTTCTCCCAATAACCATTCTCAGAAAGTTCCATGTCCACAGTTGGCCAATCGCTTCCTGTCATCTGCCCCTTAATTTCGACTTTTGTCGCTGTCGGTGCAAAATAGTAGAATGTTACTTCGCCTTTCTCACTATCAATAACCGGGAGTTTACCGTTCGGGTCTTCCACAATCGCAGATGCTGATACCCTGACAGTAACTGTACAGCTTCCACTACCATCTACTGCAGTTGCCGTTAAAGTAAAGCTCTTGCTTGTATCCCAGTTCGAACCAACTGTTAACTTTTGACTACCGGTCTCACCACTTAAAGTAATCTCATGATTCGTATCCGCAGCTTCTGTCTCTGCCGACAATGCATATACGACCACAATGTCATCAATCTTAGCGTCCAAAGCTGTCTCTTCCCCCCGAACCACCGAGATTGTAGTATCGTTCATGCCGGAGATAGTAAAGTGTCTATTTGTATCTGGCGTATCCAGATTGGCTTCATAACAACTGTCTGCGACAAACTTATACTTATAGTCTCCCGGCTTTTCAAATGTCTTGGTTCCGGTCCAGACATTGTTATCACCTTTCTGTAATTCTACCAATTTACCCCACGCGTTACCTCCGCCTTCGCCTTCAACCACGATTGTTGTGACAGCGCTACTGTCAATTTCCGTTGAACTATTATCCTCCCAACGCAGGAACTTGACCTCTGTAGCCACACAGGTAAATGTTACTGTCGTACCATCTACAACCGCACCAGTCACAGCATCAGCCTTAACCCCAGTGTTCTCGTCACCGTCCGCCTTAGCCTCAGAGTCGTCTGTAACATCATCCGTTTTCTCCGAATCCGCATCATCACCGGTCTGATCTGCAGCCGGTGTGTCCGTAACGGACGGATCGCTGCCCTCAGCATCCTGTCCGGCATCATCGTCTGCCGGATCCTGTGCATCAGCATCCGTATTCTCCACTCCTTCATCAGCAGAAGGCTGACCATCATCGGAAGTCTGGTCATCAGCAACTTCTGTCTGCTTCGAAGCGTCGTCATCGACAGAAGGCGTCTCGCTGTCCTCTGTCAAGACTTCCGGCAATGTGTCTTCCACCGCTGCCGGATCAACAGGTGCCGCCAGCACGTCCAAGGGAACTGACGTAAACAACATCGCCGCCGCCAGTATGCCGCTCAGCACCGTTTTGAAACTTTTTTTCCGTTTCATATTCTTTCCTCCTATTCTTTCTTTTGAAAAATTTGAGAAAATACCCTTTTACATTTTCTCTTGAAATTTTCTTTAAAACATTACCCTCCCCAGAGGACTCTCTTATTAATGTAAATAGAATAAGAACAGAAAATTTCGCAATCTTTCGTTGTCTACTATTATATTATCTGGGGACAATTTATGCAAGTAAATAAATCTGGTAATCCATATTGTCCCTGTATTCCCTTCCAGTTCTTCCATGCTTTACCAGCTAATGCATAAATGTTCACATGAGATAGAAAAAGTGCACAATACAATATACTGTATGCATTGGTAAATCACTTCTGCCGGTTTTCCATATATTGTGGATGCGATGACAGTTTGCGATATAACATTTCTTATTTATTTACAGTTCTAACAAAAATGAGTTGAGGGAAATTACAGCTTCTGAAATGCTCACCGCATAATATTTCAGTCAGCATCCGTCAAACCTGTGGGACACAGAAAAATCAGGAATGTCTAGAGTTTTAAAACTTTGTGTTGTTCTGCTCTTAGAGAATATGGTATAGTTTTAACATAAGAAATCACATTCACAGCAGTAACTGTAAGCCTTTTATACAAAAGATAACCTGCTGTGAATGTGATTCCTTTATTTTTATCGTTGAGATCCTGAATCCCGTTGAACCGGGAAAAAGCGTCGCTGCCAAGGACTTCTTCCTCGACATCAAAGTCTCCCTCAACGGCCAGATGGTCATCCATCTTGAACTGCAGGTCATCAACCAGTACAACTGGCCGGAGCGCTCCTTAAGCTACGTGTGCCGGATCTTTGACAGCCTGCGGGCCGGCGAAAATAAGGCACTCGCCAGTGCAAACAAAGCGCTTACTGCTGAAAACGAAATCAATATTTTCTACTTTTCGCAATCAATGCACCCAGCCACTCCAAGAACGGCTTCTCCAATACCCGCTTCCTCACCATATCGATCAACGTGCAGACAACAAAAATTCCCACTACAGAAGCAGCTGCATGCAGATAAAGCCCGGGCGAATGATACCAGCCCACATTATTAAGCATGTCTTTCCATAACCATTGACGCATGGTATCACTATTTGCATGAATCAGAAGCACACCAAATGTAGAAGCCGCCGCCATATTAATAACCCTGCTCTGCCTGATTTTTATATTTCTAAAAAAGAGAAAAGCACAGACTGCGGTACTCACCGCTAATATTTTATTAGAATCAGACACAAAAAAATACGCTATCTGTGCCTTGCCATACTTCGATCCGATCCATGCCAGCGTCACAACGCTCATCCACGAAATCAACAGCGAGCCGGCTGTCAATACACCCCAGCGCTTCGCATCATCAAAAATCTCTTTCGGGTAAAGCCGGATATAAGAAGAAATAAAATAAAGTACAATAAACCATGTCACATAACTGTACCCGACATTTGCTTTCGCAAATGACGGCAGTATCGTATAGATAAAAAGACATAATCCCGTTATTGCCAAATGTTCCTTTTCCGTTAATGCATGAATCAGTTTATTCAAAAAAGGAATAAACAAATAAAACAACAGAAAGCAGCCGGTAAAGTTGTCCTTAACAGTCCAAAAGGGAAAAAACATCTTTAAAAAGCCCTTTATCGAAAATGCACTGTATCCGGAAACAAGAAAAACGATAAAAAACAATATTGCATAGAAGTACCGCTCTCCCACCAGCTTTCCATACTTTAATGCCGTGATATTTGATGTACACATAAAATAGCCGGTAATCAGCATAAAACAGTTAATGCCTGTCTTTCCACCCCATCCAAAAATAAGGATAAAAAAGTCCTGTGCTTCCAATGATGTATTTTGGCACACCACGGAAGACAGCCCGGAGTTTACCACATAATGATGCGCAACAATGATTAACATTGTTATAATCCGGAAGAGTTCTAAATTTGAATTACGGTTGTACCCCCCCCCTCACCATTATCCGGTCTTTTTGCGGCGTCAATTGCTCATTCTTTAATCCTTGTTCTGCATTCAAAATTTTCACCTGTCTCTATTTCTTTCATGTTCCTAATTTATCAACTCACAACGCAAAAGAAATCATCATATCTTTCACATAAATTTAAATAAAATACAAAAAACTATATGCTATTTCTACACTTTACTAACACATGTCTTCTAAAAGAAATTACGCTTTCACCCTTCTGGTTATAGCCAACAGTTTCCACATATATAATACCCCGATCCTGCTTGCTTTTTGATCGTCTTTTATCCAGCACTACGCTCCTTGCATAAATCGTATCCCCCAGAAATGTAGGCGCAAGATGTTTTATATTCTCATAATCAAGGTTTGCAATAGCTTCTCCGCTGATATCCTCCACGGTCAGCCCAACAACCAAACTGAATACCAGTGTTCCCACCACTAAGATTTTTCCATGCTGTTGTTTCTCTGCATAATCTTCATTTGTATGAACCGGATGGCTGTTCATAGTCAAAAGACAAAAAAGATTATTGTCACTTTCAAAAATTGTTTTGGATAGGGCATGTCTGATCTCCTGCCCTATCTCAAAATCCTCATAAAAGTTTCCCATAGTATTTATCTGCATATCAATCCTTCTTTCTACTACAGTGGTATATTGCCATGTGGCTTTTTTCCCTGTACATCTATATCCATATTATTCAGTACTCCGATTACCCGGCTTCGCGTATCCTCCGGAGCTATTATTTCATCTACGTAGCCCATGTGCGCCGCTTCATATGGATTCAGAAACTGCTCTTCATATTCTTTTATTTTTTCTGTTCTCTCCTCAGGAGACAATTTTCTATATATTACTTCTATAGCTGCCGCCGCCCCCATGACTGCCATCTCTGCTTCCGGCCATGCATAGACCATATCTGCCCCCAGTTCCTTACTGCACATTGCCAAATAAGCACCGCCGTATCCCTTGCGTAAGATTACTGTTATCTTAGGTACAGTTGCTTCACCATAGGCATACAGCATTTTGGCTCCATGTCGTATAATGCCCCTCTGTTCCTGATCCTTTCCCGGATAAAAACCCGGAACATCTACTAGATTCAGTAAAGGTATATTAAAGCTGTCACAAATTCGAACAAATCTGGCTGCCTTATCTGCTGCATCTATGTCTATGCACCCTGCCCTTTCCATCGATTGATTTGCAACAATGCCTACTGATCTTCCACCAATCCTTGCAAACGCCGTAATCATATTTTGGGCAAAATTTTCTTTTACTTCAAACACACTTTTGTCATCTGCCAGACTCTCAATTAATTCACGTACATCAAAAGCGCGACGGTTCGACTCCGGTAAAATCTTCCTCATACCCTGTAACTTTTTCGTGGTATAAGTTATATTATCATTTCTTAATGGTCTGCATTTAAAACTACTTGGAAGATACTCCAACAATCTTTTTATATGCTGGATACACTCCTCATCATTGCGAACTATTTTATCTGCCATACCGCTTATGGAAGAATGAATCTTTGTTCCCCCCAGTTCCTCCATAGATGACACTTCGCCAATGGCTTGTTCTACCACTTTAGGCCCGGTAATGAACATACTGCTGATTCCTTCTACCATCAGTATAAAATCCGTCAGCGCCGGAGAATATGATGCCCCACCTGCACAGGTCCCCATGATTGCGGAAATCTGCGGTATTTTTCCGGAAGCTTTAACATTATTGAAAAAAATATCACCGTGACCTGAAAGGCTCTGAACCCCTTCCTGTACTCTCGCTCCCCCGGAATCAAAAAGTCCAACGATCGGCACCATCATCTGGAGCGCTTTATTTTGGATATTTGAAATTTTTCGCGCATTCATTTCGCTGATCGATCCGCCAAACACAGTAAAGTCCTGCGCATAGGCACAAACAGTTTTTCCATTCACAAGGCCGTAACCGGCTATAACGCCATCCCCTTCCTTTCGATTTTCTCCCATCCCAAAATAATTACAGCGATGCTCCAGAAACATGTCTGTTTCAATAAAAGTATCCTTGTCAAATAATAAGTTAATACGTTCCCATGCCGTCAGCTTTCCTTTAGAATGCTGCTTTTCTTTCCGGTTTTCACCTCTGGATTCACTCTTATGGCTTTCCAGTATTTCTATTTTCTCTTCTAATGCCATAATAATCTATTCCTCCTGTTCCAACATCTTCTTTAATCGCTCAATATGCGGTTTCTCATAAACCTTGCCATCAACTACCGAAACGCCAAAACCGCTCTCCTCATATTTTTTGATAATCTCTTCCATCTCGTTCCTATCATGGCATTCCTTTATTTTTCGAATCACTTCTGCCTGCTTCGGATGTATGAGCATCCTGCTTCGAAAACCCATTCGAAACGACTCTTCCGCCTTTCTACGAAACAAATCCATATCCTCAGTCTCAAAGCAGACAGTATCCAGAGCAAACTTATGCACATATGCCGCCCATAGGACTATTTTTTCTCTCGCATATCGTGTTGCCTCATCATTGGTTGGCACTCCAAGGCATGTGCAGTAGTCTTCCCCGCCAAAAGCAAACCCATATATTCTTGCGTCATCTGCAAAATCTTCCAGTTGGATAATCCCGGCAGGCGTTTCCAGTAATGCAATGATTTTCTTTCCACACAGCAAATCATTATATTCATTCAAAACATCCGCACTTTCAAATTTAGGTATTAAAAACCCATCAATCCCGCACTCCTTCAAATAAAGCAATTCGTGCTCCATGCGTTCGTTATGATTAATCCTGACATAAATATGCTGGCTGCTGCTTTTATATAATAGTGTATTTACCAGCAGTTCAAGCCCATGTTCCTTCTCATTCTCCTTTAGCGAATCTTCCAGATCGTAAATGATATTCTGTACACAGTCTTTTGCCGTACCTTTCAGATATTTTTCTATTGCCGGAACGAAGAGCCAGCTCTCTGTCACTTTTGTCACGCCTTTGGTTTCCCTTTCAATTTTCTTTCCTGCTCACAGATCAATTGATTTAATAACAAAACTTTTTCTGCTCTCTTCCTCATAGGAGGACCGATCATTTTACCATTAATCTTCGCGATGCTTCCTCCCGTCTTCTTTGCTTCATTAACTGCATTTACTACTTTTTCGGCATGCTCAATTTCCTCCTGTGTAGGTGAAAAACAGGCATGTGCCAGCGGAATCTGTTTGGGTGTTACAAGTAAAATCCCCGCGAACCCCAATGCGCGGGACCTCGTTTCCTCCGCCAGAAATCCTTCCTCATTACTCAAATCCAAATAGGGTGTATCAATTGGTAATATCCCATTCATCCGTGCTGCCATAACTACCATTGAGCGCGGATGATCCAAGGCTAGCGGCGGTTCCAAATGTTCTCCCCAAACACTGTCCAGATAATCCTCCCCGCCAAAAAGTAATGCTATGATCCGCTCGCTGCATCCGGCAATGCTCTTCACACTCAGTACAGCCTCTGCCGTCTCAATCAGCGGCAGCATTTTAAATTTCCCGACGGAATAATGATTCTTAATCTCCCGTTCCAACAGCAATGCCTCAAATTTATTTACATCTGCAACCGAATCGATCTTGGGCGGGACAATACCCATAACATTCTCATGCTTCAGCAATTCCATATCCGCCAGTAAAGAAGCGGTCCCAAGTTCATTAACTCTTATAAATATCTGCTTCCCATCAAAAATATCCATTTCTAAATATTTATTCAGTAAGTCCCTTGCTTTCTGCTCTTCTGAACATGGAACTGCATCTTCCATATCAAATATAATGGCATCTGCTTCACAGTCAGCTGCCTTTAGAATAAATTTTTCGTTGTTACCGGGAATAAACAGCATACTTCTTAATAAATAGTTCATCTATTCTCCTTCACTTTCTCATTGTTATAGTATCGTGAGAGTTTATGCCAGCCATTAACAAACGTATCGTATTTGCTCTTTGTCAACGAACGTTTTTAGCAAAAACCAGCTTTTCCTCAATTGTATCGCTGTCATACTGTTTAATTTCATAGGTTATTGATGTTTTTACACAAGAATAATCCGGAATATTACGTTTTATATCAGTACACGCACCTAAGATGCACTTTTTCCCTACCTGCGTATCATCAAAAACTGTACAGTTGATACCCACAAATGACTGAATACCAATAATAGAATTTCCGCCAACCGTGCTCTTTGCACCCAGAAAGCAATGATCCTCTATCTTGCTGCGGGCACCCACCAGAGAAAAAGCCATTATGGCAACATTATTTCCAATCTCCGCACCATTTTGAATAACGACAAAATCATGAATCCAGCAGTTATCACCCTTAATTTTTCCTCGTACAACTGCTTTGGGCGAAACAATATTTGCAAACTGATATCCCTGTTCTTTCAATCTAAAATACAAGTCACGTCTTTCTGCGTTCAAACAGTTCCAGAGCAAAGCAATAAAAATCTTCACTTCGTCCTTATCAATCTGATCTGCCAGAGTTTCTATGGCATATACCGGTTTGTCATAAAATGTATCTTCAGTCCTATATTGTTCATCAACAGCGAATCCGACAACATCAAACAAATTATAGCCGGTGACAAATTCAAAAACATGTCTTGCATTGGTGCTCGTTCCAATAATAATTAGTTTCTCCATATTTTATTCCTTCTTTCCTGCTACACGCCAGTTTTCTATTTCTGAATCTCTATATGAAGCCATTCTTCCTGCCTTGACATCACATCATTCAATTCCTCGCGACTGTCAAACCGTAAAAACAGATGGCCCAATGCCATATTGGCCCCTGTAAATGGCTGAATCACATCTCCAGGCTTAGCGGAAATATCTATTACCTTAACATATTTTCTTTCAATATCAGGATCCCATGCAACAGATTTTAGAACTCCACTTTGACCGGGCCGTGCATGTATGATTATTTCGCACCAGTATCCATCGCACTCCCTTTGTTCCATTTCCAGCAACGGCATCTGTACTGCCTGCCTTACCTCATTTTCAATAAGTTTTACATTGAAAGCAAGTTCCTGTATCTCTGCAATCTTATTGCCACCGCCGCGAGGTGATACTTCCATTATGTATGGTTTCCCATTAGAACCCACACAAGTCTCTATATTATAAATTCCATTCCGCATCCCCAGCAGATCCATCAGTCTCTGCGTTTCCCTTGTAAGATACTGCTGGTGCTGCAATTTCATTGAGGACGGCCATACATTCATTGCCGGTGTATATGGATTATCTGCTTCTTGATCAAACCAATGATCAGAATATGTCACAAATTCAAGTTTTCCCCCGACCGTAAACAAATCAGCGCTGGAATGACAGCCTTCAAAAGTTAAAAAGTCTTCTATGATAAAAGCTGCATTATGTGCCTCTGCCACAGCGGTCTCAATTGCCGCCGCCAGCAAATCAGGATCATCTACTCTTGTAACGCCTTTACTCCCCGCAGAATCTACGGGTTTCACAATAACAGGCCATGTAAAAAAATCAATATCCTTTAAAGGCTGCTGCAGATCAGTATATCTCCTCGCATGAGGCGCATTAAATGCATGGTCTGTCAGGAACTGCCGAAACAAACCCTTGTCCTGCAAAATGACTGCTGCCTCATATGAGCATTGAAATGGAAGTCCCATCTGCTCCGCTACATATGCCGCCGTAACAACCCCCGGATCACATGCAAATGAAACAATTCCATCAATCTTCTGGTTTTGTGCCGCTTCTAATACAGCCTCTTTATCAATAATACTTACGTTGCAGTACTCATCTGAATATTTATGTGCAGTATTATCAGGAAGATAATCACATGTAATAACGTATATCCCCAGCCTGTGTGCTGTTTCTATAACCGGAACCGCATACTTCGAGCCGCCTAAAATCATAAGTTTTTTCATACTTCTTACCTCTCTTTGCTCTCTAGTAGTATCCTGCATATCCTATCCACATCTTCTAATGCAAGATCCGCATACATCGGAAGCGTCAGCACACGCCTGCTGATATGTAACGCTATCGGAGTAAGGTTCACATCATACCTGCCATGGTAACAGTCATATGTATTTGTCAGTGGATAGAAATACTTCCTTGCACCAATCCCGTTCTCCGCAAGTCTGTCAAATACCTCATTACGGCTTGCACCAAATTCCTTCTCATCAAATACAATCGGAAAGTAGGCATAATTTTGTTTTACGCCCTCCTGTATCGGATTTAGCTTGATGCCTTCTACCCCTTCCAGATGATTACGATAACGCTCTACAACCAGCCTTCTTTTCTCTATTTCCTCATTCACATGCTTTAAATTGCAAAGTCCCATGGCCGCACAAAACTCATTCATCTTGGCATTAGCACCAACGCCGTCCACAGTCTCCGGCCCTCTTATACCAAAGTTCTTTAACCGGTACAAATTAAGACCAAAGTCTTTATCCTTATAACAGACCGCACCGCCCTCAATCGTATTAAATACTTTTGTCGCATGAAAACTGAAGCAGGAGGCATCCCCGAAAGAACCAATCCCCACGTCTTCATATGTCTCACCAAAAGCATGCGCGGCATCATATATCACTTTCAGTTCATGCCTGCGGGCAATCCGTTCAATTTCTTTGACATCACAGATATTCCCATACACGTGAACCGGAACTATAGCGCATGTCCGGTCTGTGATCAGCGATTCAATTTTATTAACATCTATTGTAAAATCATCAGGGTTAATATCGCAAAACACGGGAGTAAGTCCGTTTCGCACAATTGCATGCGTCGTTGAAGCAAAAGTAAATGGCGTTGTGATAACTTCACCATGAAGACCCATCGCCTGCATAGTGAGCTCTAATGCCATATGTCCGTTCGTCAGCAGGTCAACATTTTCAACCCCAAGATATTCTTTCAGTTTCTCCTGAAGCTTCTTATGTTTTACTCCCATATTGGTAAGCCAGTGTGTCTCCCATAATTCCTCTATCTCCCCCATGTACTCATCCATGGGCGGCATGGATGAACGCGTGACTAATATTCTGTCCATTGTAGCTCCTCCTACCTCAGAATTTAACCTGCATATATTTGAAATCGTGTTATACCGTATGAAATCATTTATGCCGTATCCCATGAAATGATTTCAGGATATCCATCAAATAAACAAAAGAATCTATCCTGAAAACCATTGACCCTGCAAGATAAATCACTGCCCCCAGTACCACCTGAATGCTCAGAACAGCCATCTGCGGCAAACCTGTCAGGGATATCAACCACACAGCGCTCCCCATGCCGACTGACAAAAATATGGCCGGCAAAATATCTTTTAGCTGTTCGAGATACCCATACTCCAGCAGCTTTCTGTTCGGCCATGTGTTAATGATCTGACACAAAACGCTGCTTAGCAGTAAACTGTATGCCATCGCCATGGGTCCAAACCACATAGTTGAAAGCAACAGAATACTCCCTACACATTTTTTCATGACTTCCAGCTTTAAAAAAAGATCGCTTCTTCCCATCGCCTTAATAGCATTCAAGTTAGCCGTATGGATCGGATAGAACATGAATGTGATACAAAAAATTCTGAGATACGGAACACATTCCAGCCACTTGTCTGTCAGAATGAACCTCACGACCGGCTCCGCCGCAAAGGCCAGCCCCATCATTAAGGGTGCCATAATATATACGCTGACTTTGATGGATTTTCTTGTCATCTGCTTTACACTTTGGCGGTTGTCCTGAACACTCGCCATTGCCGGAAATAAGACGCTGTCAATGGCGCTGTTGACGTTTGTAACAATAAAATTGGGGAATTGCCTTCCCCTGTTGTAATATGCCAGATCAGAAGCCGAATACATCTTGCCGAGAATTAATTGCCGGATGTTGTTGTAACCTATATCAAGCAACGATGAAACCAGTAATTTCCATCCATAGGAGAATAAGCTTTTGAGACGTTTGATAGAAAATGTTCTCTGTGGACGCCATCTGACCGTAATCCACAAAATAACTGTATCAACAGTCACATTGATCACCTGCTGGGCCACCAGTGCCCATGCACCGTATCCGGCCATTGCCAATGCAATTCCCGCAACTGCTGCTGCAATTGTGCCTCCCAATGTGGAAAAGAAAAATTTCTTAAACATCATATTGCGCGACACATATGCCTGCTGGATGTTCTTCACGCCGGAAACAACAATCGTAATACCAAGCACACGGATCAGCGGTGTCAAAAAAGCATCCTCATAAAATCCTGCAATAAATGGAGCACATAAGAAAAAAACTATGTACAAAACTCCACAAAAGCAAACATTTGCATAGAAAACAGTCGAAAAGTCCAAAGCGTCTGCATCTTTCTTCTGAATCAGAGCATTGCCCAGACCGCTGTCAACAAATACCTGCAGTATAGTTGTAAAAACAGTGATCAACGCCACGGTACCATATACTTCAGGCGCCAACATTCTTGCAAGAACTATGGAAACTACAAAAGAAACCAAATGTGCTCCACACCGCTCGGCTAAACGCCAGATTAAGTTAGAAAAAACTTTAGAACTACTGGGTTTCATGTCATTTCCTTTGAATAGTTTTTTTGCTTTGAAAATAAAACTCGGCTATAATATCCAACATGTTTATATAATTTCCCAACAAATGGAACATAAGCCTTTACTCTGATTTTAAATAATTCACGTGGTGATAAGCGCCTGACAATATCTTTATATTTCACATACGCTTCTTTGTATTTGCCTTCTATATTTAATATCTTAAATTCATTTTCCCTTAGAACATTATAAATTATGCTATGGTATTTCCCTTCACTATACTGATCAATTTCATTCAACATCCGGTTTTCTTCAAGCACATTATTTGTCAGTCTTTCTTCATAATTTCTGGATATCATATTTTTGTAGGTCCAGGCATCCTTATTAGAGATATAACGGTATACTGACATTACATCCTTAAAATAATAAATCTTACCTACCATTGATAAATAAATTGCCAAAGGATAGTCACCAAATCCTTTTGCATAAAAAGCTTTGGGCCGTAATAAATACTCCCTTTTGTACATGACACTGGATAAATGAAAAGCATTCCATTTATACTGTAAAACATCTTCTGTTCCGATTATTCCATTATCTGTCAGCGGACTCTGCAGCTTTATTTTGCCATTCAGGCAATTAACACATTTTGTATTATGCACACAAGCGGAATAATGTGGATGTGATTCAAGAAAATCGACCTGCTTCTGAAGTTTTTCCGAACTGCACCAATAGTCATCACCCTCGCACACTGCAATATATTTTCCCTGTACTCTTGGAGCAATATAAGTATTTACTACCTTAATCTTTTTGGCATACTGATTCTCATTTTGAAAAATCGGTTTTATGATATCAGGATACTTTTCAGCATATTCTCTTATAATATTCGGTGTCTCATCTGTAGATGCATCATCGTGTACAATGACCTCAAATCTGAAATTTGTTTTCTGCATCAAAAAGCCTTCCAACGCATCTCTGATATATTTGCCATGATTATAGGCTAAGCAATAAATGCTTACTAATATATTCTGTTCTGTATCTTCCATGCTTATATTTAATACCATACTGTACCTAAAGTTTGATACATTTTCCTTTCCATATTACTTTATACTTTCAGACTATATTTATTTCATTTCTCTCTTATTTCATGTTCCATTTTGTCTTTAAGCTGTTCAGATCATAAAACATTGATGTCCACTGTATTAAATATGATTTCATACAAACCATACATCTAAATGGGACATGAACATCCATGCCTGATAACATAACATACCAATGTCTAAGGCAACAATCGCATACATTACTAACTTTTTAAACGCCCACTTTTCTTCTTTTAGCTGGATAAACATGGGCAGCATACATGCGCATAACACTCTGACATAACGTTCAAATAACACCTGCGAAACAAAACATCCTAACGTTATAAAAATCAAATATCCCATAAAACATGTATAAGCATTTGTTTTTTTTGATTCCGCTAAATAAATCATTGCAAACAATATACATAAAATCAGCATTGCAATAATATGTCTGGTATCAAAATTCTGTTTATATGCACTATTTACATACTTTTGTAATTTCCAGGCTATCAACTGAATATATGTATTATGTACTCGATATAACAGGGTTACTACAATTCCTACTGCAAATGACCAAAACACTAATATAAAATGTATGAAATAAAATCTTTTTTTTGGCAAATAGTAGGACACCAGTCTAAGTAACACAATTGGAGCCAAGCCTATATGTGTGCACACAGAAAGAATGTAAAATATCCAACTTTTTTTAGAGAGCGTATCCGTCTCATTATATAAACCATAGGCAAAAAATAACGCTGCTAATGTATTTCGCGTTCCGGATATTGAAAACTGTAAAACCATAAACGACAAAAACGTAATAATATATAAATTTTCTTCCTTTTTAATATTAAAACCGGTCACTTTTTTAATATTAAGAAAAAATGTTCCATATATAAGCAGTACTGCAATAACCTGATATATTTCATCATGCTTAGATAGTTTAGCCACACATAAAAAAAGAAGATTGGAAAACGGCTCATGTGAATATTGTGAAGATAACAATCCCCATTCCAGAGTTCTATCCCGCATCCGATCCATTAATAAATAGTATCGATACAAATCATCTGTTTTCAGCGGAATATAGCGATACGCAATGTAGCAAAACATAAATGTCAAAATTATTAAACCATTCCTGTATACCTTAGAATTGACGGTATACCTCGGAACAAGCTGTAATAAAATGAAAAAAAGAATAAATACCAAACTGTATCCTAATGCAATATATATCAATTATCTCTCTCCTATCAAACTGTCAAACAACTGTTCCCACTGCTTTAATATCTTCTCTTTTTGAAATTTCTCAATATTTTGAGAACTTTTTTGAGAAAAATCCTGTATTTTTTTACTGTTATTGATCAAATCATCAACCTTATTTATCATAGTGCCGATGTCATAGCAAGGCACCAAATCTCCATTAACCCCATTTACTATAATTTCCTCCGGTCCGGTAGGTGATGCAAATGAAATTACCGGCAATCCACATGCCTGCGCCTCCAACAATACCATCGGCAGACCCTCATAATACGATGTTAATACAAAGAAGCTGTACTCCGGGTATTTCTCATATATGGCTTTAACCGGTTCTTTAATCACCAGTCTGTTTTCTAACTGATATTCCTCTATCATCTGTTGAATCTTGTGCTTATATCCACTATCGCCAGTTCCATATATATGCCACACCCAATCCGTGTGTCTGTGTAAAACCTCTTTAGCAACCTCCACTAACATCTCGTATCCTTTAACCGGATCAAATCTACCGACAGTAATTATTTTTTTATCTTGTCCATTATGGACTTTAAAATAATTCAACAACTCTGGTTCTATCCAATTATATATATTTACAACTTTATCATCCGCCAAACGGTATTTCTTTATATAATTCTCTTTATCCGCCTGCGTTAATGTAACGATCTTATTACATTTCAAAACAGCACACCGCCTCTTAATCTTTGACCCTAATGACGCTGTACTGAATTTATTTTGCAGATTCATGTGCTCACATGCTATACACTTTGTCTTTACTTTCCAAAATGACGGCAGAAAAACGTACGTAGAAGCATGTACTAATAATGTAATGTCCGGACATACTTCATTCAAAATTTTATTCAGTTTTCTACATGCTGAAAAATAACAATATCTCAATCTGATATTTTTATTTACTATATAGAAAAACTTTATTCTTTGATCCAAGCTATATGCTATGGGCTGCTCATTTCCAAAGGCACTGATTAAAGTAATTTCATATTTTTCACAAAGAGAATTTGCTAAATTAGCCGCAACTCTTTCAGCGCCACCAAAATGAAACATATCTGACACTACTAAACATATTTTAACCATTTCAGTTAACCTTTTTTCTATTTTTCATAACTGCATTTTTCAGGCAAAATGCTCTGAAACGCCATAATCACCCTATCCTTATAATTACAAAACTTATCATCTGTCAATGTACTATCATTAATACAAATCATTTTACCCTTTTGCTGCTGTATATATTTCTCCACATAAAAAATCGAACTGCTATTTTCTTCCAGAATATAGCTTTTACCTATGTTAGAGTTCCGTGGCATGAAATTACCACTTGCTAATTGCCAGTCTCTAAAAAGCCATTGCGTATAATCCAATTTATTTCTAAATCTACTGGCTGATGTTTCCTCTAACAACTCTGGCTCCAATCTCCATAAAGTTTCAAAAGTGGATTTTAAAAAGGATGTTGGCAAATGTGTCTGATATATCCCTGAAAACCGCGGACATGGCAACAAATACAGGGTTCGAAACACATTTTTCCCGTTTTTAGGACTAAACCACTTCCGCCAGTATTGCAGCAGTGTCTTTCTATAATCGAAATACTTATTAATAATTCCAATTGCCTGAAGATGCCCATATGTATTAAATCGTACATCAGGACAATGCACATTCAACGCTGCTGTTTCACACGGAAGTCCATCTTTGAAAAAATCATGCTTATTCATGTTATCTATAATAAACATGTCATCATTAAAATACACAAAATGTTCTGATAACCCTTTGATTCTATGGAGGTTCATTTCAATAGGATTAACATTAAAAACAGGCAAATGCTCACTGGAGATAAAATCTCTGTGATTCACGATGACCAGCCTTTCATTCTGTGTATTCAACCAATCAGGAACATGTCCCCAAGTAATAAAATAAATTTTATTCACCCAAGGCGTAAATTGTTCAACTCCTCTAAACCAATATCTAAGATTATCCCAGTCACGATATCTTTCCTCTCTACTATCTTCCTGTAATTGTGGAGTATACTTGCTCTTTTCATCCCGCCATGCCGGATCGTTTCCATCCACCCATGGAATAACAAAATCAATCTTTATATCATTAGACGACTTTATGCTCTTAGCAGACATATTAACTCCTTTTGACTTTCTTCCTTAAAAAATTATCAGAAAGTCTCTTTACAATCGGATATGGAGCCAAAAAAAAGACTAGTTCAGAAACGGATATAAATATAAAATCCCATAAAGAACATCCTCCTCTTTTCAAATGTCTCCAATATACATAGATCGCACTTCTAAAATTATTCCAACTCTTTCTTCTTTTATAATTTTCCTGATTTACACGATACAAATACAAAGACTCATTAATGTTCTCCGCGTAGTCTCCTGCTGACAACATTCTTGAAAACAAATCAAAATCCTCTTTCCGCTTTATGTCTTTATATCCCCCCGCCTCAAGAACTGCAGTCTTCCTGTATATTACTGTAGGATGATTAAATGCCTGTCTTCTACGCATAAATTGTTTTATTTGATCATAATCCGACGGCACTACCCTCGAAGTCACAACATCACCGGAATCTTCATCAAATTCATCAATATTGCATCCACAAATATCCAATCTTTTGTTCTTCAGAAAACATCTCAATTCCTTTTCACAACGTTTCGGAAGAGAAATATCGTCCGCATCCATTCTGGCAACCAACTCATTACGACAATATTGCAATCCTGCATTTAATGCATGTCCCAGTCCTTCATTCTTTTCCAATTCAACAACGGTGAAAAGCTCTTCATTTTTTTTATATTGGAAAATGACTCTTTTAATCTCATCCGATATCGGCCCATCCACGACAAGCACAATCTGTTCCGGTGCAACTGTCTGGTTTATCATGCTATCTATGCTGGCTTTTATATACTCCGCATTATCCTTTGCATATACAGACATGAGTACACTGTATCTCATCTCTGAAACAGATGTATTTGCCTCTTTCTCCATATCTTCACACCATCATATTCCTGTTATTCAACTCCACCTGCATCAGATTCACTGCCTCCTCGCTGAACCCTTCCGTGCTCTCCGGAATAAACAGGATCTTAAGCGTGAGCATAATTAATTTGAAATCCAGAATCAGGCTTCTGTTTTCTATGTAGATCAAATCCAGACGCAGCTTATCATATGCTGATGTGTTATATTTCCCATACAGCTGTGCGTAGCCTGTCAAGCCGCTCTTGACCTGCAGTCTGTATGCAAACTGCGGCAGTTCTTCCGTATATTTCTCCACATTTTCCACGCGTTCCGGTCTCGGGCCTACCAGTGACATATCACCTTTTAGAACATTGAGTAACTGGGGGATCTCGTCGATCCGGAAACGTCTGATCACGGCGCCAACTCTCGTGATCCTGCTGTCATTGGCACCGCATAAGAGCGCACCGTTCTCCTCCGCATTCATAACCATGCTCCGGAATTTCAGGATGTTGAATTTCTTCCAGTCTTTTGTATAGCGCTCCTGCTTAAAAAAAACCGATCCGCCGTCTTCCAGTTTGATGGCCAGCATGGTAATCAAGGTAATCGGAAGTGTAATAATTAGTCCAAATGCAGCAACCGCAATGTCTATGCAGCGCTTGATAAATGCCATGGCAAGTGATTCCTGATAGCAGTCATATTTCATCAACGGGCTGTCTATGAAATGCCTGTTCTCAAAGCCGCTGGCAATAATATCCGTAATCGTAGGCGACACATAGAATACCTTCTGCTGATTGATACAATAATACATCAGTTCTTCCCTGAGGCTGTAATCCAGTTGATAAAAAATCACGGTCTCGGAAGCATCGATGGCCTCTCTGATCTTCTCCATTCCCTCTTCTGCTGATACTCTCATATGTATGTTGAAGATCGTCCAACGTTTTTCTCCGATCTTCGTAAGAAATCCTTTAACACTTTCGTCGCCGTAGACCACCACTGTCTCCTGTCTCGTAATATGAGCCATATAATATCTCTTGGCAATCACAGCCCATATACAAGCAACAATAAACTGTGCTACTACAATAAGAGATCCCGGCAAAATCGAGACATACTTTCGTGCAATGAAACAGCACTCTACATATAGAATCAGATCCGCAATCCCGAAGGCCAGCAGCTGGGAGAAAACCGTCTCACCAATAGAATACTGCGCCACTTTATCTGCCCTGTATATTCTCACCAGCCTGCTGTATATAATATAGTAAATGAGTAAAGACGCAATTCCACCGCTCACACGGTGTGAGCGGAATGCGTAGAAATTATAATAAGATATCCAGATATATCCGAACATTACAAGCTGTATCATAGCAATCGAAAGCGAAGATATCCGGGAAAAATGATTCTTTCTGCTTCTGTTATTTCGATGACGCTCTTTCATGGTTATTTCTCCTCTCTGACCGTCTGATACAAATCGTCGAAATCAATTGCATGGCTATTACTGTTTATACCCCCCCCCCCGGTCTGCTCTTTGCTATCCTGCGGGACCTCTAAACTATCCTGAAGAGTTTCGGGGTCTTCCCCATAATGTCCATATTCTCCATATTTACCATATTTACCGTATTTGCCATATCCATATCTGCCGTATTTGTTATAGTACCCTTTATAATGTCCGGAATAGTAACGGTTATAGTACCCGCCGCCCTCTACTACGACTTTATTAAGCACAACGCCCAGTATATTGACGCCAGTCACTTCCAGCTGTTTCTTGACATCCTGCAGATACCGGTAACTGATTGCGCCGCTTTCCACTACGAGAACTACGCCGTCACAATTCGGTGCAACCACCGCGGCATCGATAACCCACCCCAGCGGCGGGCAGTCAATCAGTACCACATCATATTTCTCTTTCAACGCCGCCAGCAGATTCAGAAACAGATCTCTTCCCAACAACTCTGTGGGGTTGGGCGCGTAAGGTCCGGCAAGAATCATATCCAGATTTTCGATGTTCGTGTGGTTGATCACCTCTTCCATCTTCTTCTGTCCGGACAGATAATGTGACAACCCAAAAATCGTTTCCTCCGAACGGATACGGTATCTTCCTGCAAAAACAGACTTCCGCAGATCGGCATCGACCAGAATAACCTTTTTGCCATCATCATTCAGGGATCGTGCCAACTCCATTGTCACCGTACTCTTACCTTCATCCGGTGTACAGCTCGTAAACATGATGACCTTATTATCTACGCCGCAGAACTGCAGGTTCGTACGAAGGGAATTGAATGCCTCCCTTCTGGCGTAAGTCTGTTTCTCCAGATTCTGAAATAAAATGCTGTTAGCCATGGTATCTCTATCCTCTCTAATCCGTTGCTTTACTTTATTGTTAGTTATTTCTTATCGGACTGCTTATTCGGGCTCGTCTTCTTGCTCTTGCCGGACTTCTTGCCGCCAAACGGCAGTTTCAATCCTTTTTTCTTCTTTGCGTCTCCTTCATCCTCAAGGAGGGGAATCGATGTCAGTGTATTAAGTCCCAGATACTTCTCAATGTCATCAGAAGACTTCACTGTATCGTCAATCATATAGATCACTACTACGATCGCAGCCATAATAAACATGCCGAGAAGTACGCCGATCATGACATTCTTAAGCAGGTTCGGGCTTACCGGTCTGTTCGTGATATAACCCAGTTCCGCGATGCTGGGTTCTTCAATCTTCATAATCTCCGCTATATTCGATCTTGCCACTTTAGCAAATTCATCCACAATGTCCTTCGCCAGAACCGGATCCGGATCTTCCGCAGTTATAACAAGGATTCTGGTATCACTGGGATTCGAGAAGGTCATCTGGGTGAGCACCTGCTCATATGTTCGGTTCAAATTCAGATTCTCGATTACCTGCTCCACTACAGGGCGGCTCTGTACAAGCTGAACGTAATCTTTCGTCAGCGATGTACCGATCTGAACATCCGCCAGTGATGTAATGGACGTCGATGTTGACAGAATATACAATTTGGATGTGGAACTGTACTTCGGTTCGATTCCATAATGCGTTAAGAGACCTGTGATCAGCCCTGCCGCAAGCCCGACTGCAAGGATGCTCCATATCCGTCTGCCGAGGAGATATAATATCTCCAACAAGTCAATTTCAACTGTTTCTTCCTGATTGTTCATTGGTTCCTCCCTTATAACTTTGATTCCTATGTTAGGTATTTCCCTTGTAAAAGCCTGCCCGGATTGTCCTCCATAATCCTGCGATAAGTATCCGGATCCAGCTTCTCTTTCAGATAACCGGCTGCCAGTTCTATGTTCGGACTGCGATCCTGCGTATTATGGCAGTCACTGCCAATGAAATGCACCAGCCCGTCTCTGATCAGCTTCAGACAGTAGCGCTTCATGGGCGCAAATACTCCGCCCGCAAAGTTTTCCGCATTAATCTGCATATACGCCCCCATCCGTATCAATTCCTCGATGTTCTTTTCCTTCTTCCAAAGGCATTGATATCTCTCGATATGAGCAAGCACAGGATCAAATCCACTCTCCAGACATCTGCGTACTGCAGAGCACAGCAGATTGTACTGCGCACCGGGCGTAAACTCCAGCAGAACATATTTCGTACCTGCCAGCGTACAAATTCTATTATTTTGAAGCTTTTCTACAACCTCATCCCTATAATAGATCTCATTGCCGAGATAAAGCGTAAAATCACTATATTTCTCATGGATCGCGGCGACCGTCTCCTGAAATATTTCCTCCAGATATTCTTTCGGCCGTCTCACATGCCCCGGATAATAATGCGGCGTTGCTATCATGGCTCTGACGCCCTGCCGATATGCTGTTTCTACCATTTCCATCGTCATTTCCATATTCCTGGATCCGTCATCCACACCGGGCAGGATATGGCTATGTACATCTATATACTGTTCTGTCATCTTTTTCTTGTCTTATTTTTACTTTTATACTTATGATATATGATAACGCCGCCAATAGCAATGGTAAAAACCACCACAATTACCAATGCCATAACCTTCAAATTAAGTGATTTTGCAACGGGTTTCGCGTTGGAATAATCCTTCGGTGTCTCTTCCGGCACCTCCACAGCCTCCTCTTTAGCTTCCACATAACCCTGCGTCCGCAAATAAGCCGCCGATACATATCCTGCGCCTTCATTATATTCAATCTGTGCCCAGCCGGTACTGGCCGCCCCTGTAACGGTCACGGCATCGCCTTCTGCCAGAGTCCCCAGCGTGTCGGAATCTTTATAGGCTTCCGCATGTACATCCAGCGCTCCCACGCCAAACACGTACATCGTCTCTTTCTCAATAGGAAGAACCGTATATTCTAAAGCCCCTTCCACGGTAGAGCCGATCGTCTGGTCTCCGTTATCCGCCGGTTCTTCTTCGGCAGGATCCGCCTCCGGCTCTTCCGCAGTCTCGTCTCCCTCTCCCGCGGTCTCTTCTGTCTTCCCTACATCACCTGTTTTCTCCATATACCCGGCATTGATCCCTACCGCAATGTTGGCATAAAACTGAGCAATATAATTATCCGCCTCAGCCTGCGTCATATCAATACTATCCTGACTCAGGTACTCAGTGACCTTCGCAATATACGCATCCGTCACCTTATAATAAGCACCATTATACTCCTGCGGATTCGAGATCGTGTCAATAACACCCTGTTCGGCGCTATTAATGTCTCCCGCTAATACAGTTACAGGAAAAAGAAGCACTCCTGCAAATGCAATGAGCAACGTTCCTAAACCCTTCTTCATGATTGTAATCCACCTTTTAACTCTCTTTACGCACTCCCGCGTTTTATACAGGAGTGGAAAAGCAGGGCTGTCCGCCCTTGCACTGATCATTTCTGACCAGACATTATTATATAATACTACTAAACATCGAAAATTGCTACTATAATTTTCATATCTCATAATTTTCGCAATTTTCCCTAAATTAAACGCAGCAAAATGATTATCTCTGCCTTCCGCCTTAAGGGGTGCCGTAAGCTCCAGACCCTGGATACCCTGTACTGCGGTAACCGTTATGGACGCCGCTGCCGGTTGCCCTTTACGTGTATGCCTAAGTATAATTTTTTTAAACCTGTTTGTCAAACGGATATATATGGGAAATTACCAAAAACGTAACAGTTCAGCCTTCGGCTTCACTGTCACTCCTGATGCACACAAAATGCTCCAAAGTCGCATTTTGGCGCTTTCACAACTCATAAAATCGCATACAGAGCGATTTTACTCACGGAATAGTGCAAGGCTGAACTGTTACCCCAAAACGGACTTTTCTTAATTACATATTGCACTACATTAATTTAAATATATCCGAAAATTTCCTGCATAAATTGTAATAAAAAATTTGCGGTCAGACACATGATGTGATATTATATCTTTATTTCATGTATGAAAGAAATGCCATATATAATGAAAGGAGTAAAAATCTCATGAAAAAATTTGTCAAAGTAAAATTTCTGCTGGTGCTCACGGTCTGCATCCTATCGGCCGCATCCGTATTCAGCGCAAAACATAACACGCTTTCCGCATATGCATACACAGACGAGGAAATAGCCCAGGCCAAAGCATGGCTTTCCGCTAACGGATACGCCCCCACGCGTGCCGGTGCCGAGCAGGCGTATTCCGATTATTTAAACGGAAAGTTCGGCCCGATACCGGGAACTGAAACACCGCCTGCCGAAAATCCTCCTGCGGAAAATACGCCGCCCGCTGACGGCGCAGCACCGGAAGCCGGCACTGAAAATGTCGAAGCTCCGGCACCGGAAGCCGGCGCAGAACAGGCAGATACAGAAGCTGGCGCAGATGCGCCTGATCCAAATGCCGCAGTTCCAGAACAATCAACGGTACCAAAGGATAAACCGAAAACCGAAAAGAAAACGGAATCTGACACAAAAGCCGACAAAAAGACTTCCGCTGCCACGGCAGACACCGGAAAGAAAGATGCAGACTCCGATACAGCCACTGACAAAAAGGAAGATTCCAGTACCGCATCACCCAAAAACAACAATACGCTTTCCTCCGGAACGCAGAACAAGGATACTGCTGAGGACAACAGTCAGAAAAACACTGTCGCAGATGATGCTGCCGTAGACCTTGCCTCCGCAGCTGAAACACCGGACACAGCAGCAGGTGCCACAGGTGCAGCAGTAATTACCGCTCCCGAATCCGCAGGCAGTTCATATACCATAGTGATCGTTGCGGTAATCGCAGCAGCCGCGGCTGCAGTGTGTCTCATTATATATCTGCGCAAAAGGAATAAGGAATAAGAGAACGACATCATGAATTCTGTGATTAAATCAGTTATTACACTGTTAAAAGACGCTTTATTTTATGTACCCGCCGGCTGTGTATGGGCGGCGGGTATTGTCTTGATCATATTTACAGCATGTATGATATATAAATTCTGTTTTCACAGGGAGATCAGACTTATTTTCCTGTGGAAGCTGTTCCTGTTGTTTCTTTTTATTGTCTATACATATTGTATTCTGCAGCTGACCATTCTATCCAGACCAATAGCAAACTATGGCGGGATCGACTGGCGTATTCTCGCCAGATGGAACGAGAACACCGCACAGAAAGCTTTCCTGATTGCCAATATCATTATGTTTGTTCCGCTTGGCATTTTTCTGCCAATGCTGTGCAGATGGGCACGACATATCCTGCTCTCCATGCCTGCCGCCTTGCTTTGCAGCATCACGATCGAAGCCGTGCAGTTAAAATATCAGCTCGGTTTTTGCCAGCTGGACGATGTCATCGCAAATTCTACAGGATTCCTGGTCGGTTTCTTAATTTATCTGGCAGCTGCCGATATATACAGCCTAATGTATGGTTTATACAAATTGATATCCCGCATGGCGGCCAAAGACTGATCAGGTATGATGCACCTCCGCCGCCTCTGCCGACAGATCATACACATGCTTTAAATACGCCGCAGCCGCTCTGCCTTCTGATACGGCGTAAGTATAGCCAAGCCCTTTTGCAACATACGCCGTTACACTGTCAAACAATTCGCACATAACAAACACGGCGGACCAGGCTTCCTCTATATCCTTGCCGAAATAAGTGTCCAGATACCGCTGGTACTCTTCCTCTCCAATCCATCTGTGTATATATTTCGCAGACTTCCCGACACTCACACGAAAATCTGTAATAATACCCGCTTTCCAGGTCAGCATTTTTTCGAGTTGTTTGCGCACGACGAAATTCGTCATGTCCTGCACATAAGGCATCTCCCCGCGCCATAAACCCTTGGCAATGTTATTGCTGCACCACCAGAACTCATTCACACACGCGCGAAACTGCTCCTGGGACGGTTTCTTCACATAATGGCTCTCATCCGTGGCCTCCGGCACTTCAGGCAGAATATTCTCCTTATCCAGTAAGATGCGGCAGAGTGTATCGTCGTGTATATGCTCTCTCGCATAGGTGACGGTCTGCGCCGTAAGGTCGATCCTGACGCCGTCGTCAAACTGCATCAGCCAGCCGTAGGAGTTCTCCGGATCACTCGGGTAATCCGGGTGCTCATCCGGATACTGCATGTACAGAATATTTCCGAACCTGCCGATCCATGCTTTGTCTTCTATAAAAGGTTTTGTGTCCTTCACCACGAACACGATATCATAATCCTGAAAAATATCCCGCGGCACATTGGGGTTCGTCCTTGAACCGTTCATATACACCGCAAGAATCCTGTCGTCCGCATTTGCTATGTCTGTGAAAAGCCGATACATTGCTGCTTCATCGCGCATAGTTAATCTCCTGTCGTCTAAACCGGCAGCTTTTTGATTCTGTCAACCGCCTCCACTGTGTTCTCGTAACTGCCGAATGCCGTCAGACGGAAGTAGGTCTCGCCGCTTGGACCGAATCCTGAGCCCGGTGTACCGACCACATTTGCATTCTCTAATAAGTAATCGAAAAATTCCCAGCTCGTCATCTGATTCGGCGCCTTCAGCCAGATATATGGCGCGTTCACACCACCGGATACGGTGTATCCCGCTGCCTTCAAGCCTTCTAAAATATATGCCGCATTCTTCATATAATAGGCGACCAGTTCTCTGGTCTCGCGCCTGCCGGCCTCACTGTATACTGCCGCGCCGGCTCTCTGCACGATATAAGGCGCACCGTTATATTTGGTGCCGTGACGTCTCGCCCACAAAGCATGTAAGGATACATCACCCGCTTTTAACTCTTTCGGAATCACTGTAAAGCCCAGACGCACACCGGTAAATCCGGCATTCTTGGAGAAAGAACGAAGTTCGATCGCACAGGTTCTCGCTCCCTCGCACTCATAGATCGTATGCGGCACATCTGCTTCCGAAATATATGCCTCATACGCCGCATCGTAGATAATCACGGAACCGTTCCGGTTGGCATAATCCACCCATGTCTGCAGCTGTGCCTTGTTGATGGTAGAGCCTGTCGGATTGTTCGGAAAACACAGATAGATCAGATCCGGTACTTCCTTCGGCAGTTCGGGTGCGAAATCGTTCTCCGCCGTACACGGCATATAGATCACATCGCTCCACCGCTCTGTCGCCGCATCGTATGTACCTGTTCTGCCGGCCATGACATTCGTATCCACATAGACAGGATATACCGGATCGCATACCGCGATCTTATTATCCAGTGCGAAAATCTCCTGGATATTGCCGGAATCGCACTTCGCGCCGTCTGATACGAAGATCTCATCCGCCTCGATCTGACAGCCTCTCGCCTTGTAATCGTTATCCGCAATCGCACTGCGCAAAAATTCATATCCCAGATCCGGCGCATAGCCCCGGAACGAAGCGGCATCCGCCATCTCATCTACCGCACCGTGCAGTGCGCCGATCACCGCAGGAGAAAGCGGCTGTGTCACATCGCCGATCCCCAGTCTGATGATCTTCTTATCCGGATTCGCCGCCGTATAGGCATTGACCTTTTTTGCAATCGTCGAAAAAAGGTAGCTGCCGGGTAATTTCAAATAATTGTCATTAACTTTAACCATAATTTAACCTCATTTCCGCGCCGCTTTTGGCTCAAATTGTTCCCGCAGGCACATATCCCGCAGTTGAAAATTCTAGATTTCGCCTTCAAACACCGTAGTCGCCGGTCCCGTCATATAGACCAGATTCGCCTCCCGGTCCCATGCGATCCCGATCTCACCACCTAATAGTTTAACAGTAACCTCGTTATCCGTCAAACCATTTAGTATACAGGCAACGACAGTCGCACAGCAGCCCGTGCCGCAGGCAAGCGTCTCTCCCGTGCCCCGCTCCCAGACGCGCATCTGTACGGTCTGTCTGTCCAGAATCCTGACAAATTCCGTATTGATCCTTTTCGGAAATCTCTCATGATTTTCAAAATGCGGACCAATCCTGTCAATCTCCAGATTCGTCACATCATCCATAAACACAACCGCATGCGGATTCCCCGTTGACACGCATGTCATTTTGTATTCTTTTCCCTGTACAATAATGGGCGTATTTATGACACAATTATCACTTTCTGTTCTGTGCGCCGTCTCCCGCGTTACTTCCCCATCTTTCTCCGCGCACGCACCAGACACGCTCTCCACAATCACCGGAATTTTCTCCGCCGCCAGTTCCGGCGCGCCCATATTCACTCTCACGGAATCCACCTTTCCCTCTTTCAGAAAAAGCTGCAGATACTTCGTCTGCCCGCAACTTATGACGCTTATGTCAGTTTTATCCGTCAATCCTTTATCATACACGTATTTTGCCACACAGCGAATCCCGTTGCCGCACATCTCCGCACGGCTTCCGTCTGCATTATACATCTCCATCTCGAAATCCGCCTCCCCGGAGGGATTGATAAAGATTACGCCGTCACCGCCGATGCCGAAGTGTCTGTCGCTCAGACACCGCACCAGCTCCGGCTTTTCCTCCTGGGAAATCTTCTCCGTAAATCCATTGATATAAATATAGTCGTTCCCGCACCCGTGCATTTTCGTGAATTTCATGGTAATCGCCCTGCCTTTCCAAAACTGTGTGAAAGAATCTTTCACACATCTTCTTGCCATGTCATTTGATTTATACTGCCGTGAAAGCATTTTCTGCAATGGCACTTTTTCATATCATATCACATCTGGTAACAAAACGTACACATTTCTTACATTATGCTCTGCACAACTCGCAAAATCGCATACGGAGCGATTTTACTCGCGGAATAGCGCCAGGCTGAACTGTTACCCCAAAAAATGCCATATCAGGAGCAAGCTTTATTACGCAGGTCTTTACAAAGGAAAAAGCGGAAACAGCAGTTTACACACCGCCGTTTCCGCTTTCCGTCACACTGTATTCATGTTGTATAGGCACCGGTCAACCGGCTGTTCCGTACCAGCTTTAAAATACATGATTCGCTTTCAGGACCCCGATCACAATAACCGCCGCCAGCGCGATCAGGCAGATCACAATGAACCGATCCACGGACCGGACAGAGATATCCGGCAATTGGTCATATATTCCTTCAAACGCACTGCCGCCAGACTGCCTCGCCGGCTGTTCTTCCGCCGGCTGCTCCGGCACTCCTTCGGCTTGCGCCTCTGCCGGCATTGTTTCCGGCTCTGTCTTTCGATCTTTTTCCATAACAGCCATCCCTTTTCTGTTTCCGTTTATCGAAGAATCGCTCTTCCGAGAAAGCACAGATATTCTTCTTACTTCTTCTGCAGATATTTCCTTAAGTCAAGTGCAACTGCGATCACGATGACAAGACCCTGTGCAATATATGTATACGCCGGATCCACACCGAGGAACTGCAGACAGATCTTCAGGATCTCGAATACCAGTACGCCGATCAGGATACCGCCTACCCGGCCCACACCACCGTTAGCGGATACGCCGCCGATGGTACACGCTGCGATAGCCTCCAGCTCATAACCGTTACCTGTCGCTGTGGAAGCACCGCCGGCTTTCGCACCTACCAGGAAACCTGCCAGCGCATACATACAGCCTGCCAGAATATAAATACGGATCAAAGAGCCCTGTACGTTCACGCCTGCAACCTGCGCCGCATTCTCATTGCCGCCGATGGCGTACATATACTTACCGTGACGCGTCTTGTTATACAGGAACCAGAAATATGCGCCTACCACTACGGCAAAGATCATCAGATAGGGAATCGGTCCCAGGGAGCCGCTGGCTACCGTCAGGTAGCTGGTCTTATAACCGCCCATAGGCTGATTGTTGGTAATCAGAGAACAAAGGCCATAGATAATCGTCTGCATACCCAGCGTGGCGATGAAGGGCGGAACCTTCAACATGGAAACTACAACACCGTTAATGCCGCCAAAAACACCCATGATGACCATAACGATAACAAGAGCCACCGGCCACGGAATATCCGGCATCCACGGGAGCATACGTGCGGAATAATCCACACTCTGCAGCAGCATAGCCGAGAGACAGGCCGCCAGACCTACCGCACGTCCTGCGGAAAGATCCGTACCTTTGGTGATCAGACACCCCGACACACCGCAGGCAATAATAAATCTGGGAGATACGTTTACAACCAGATTTTTAAAATTGTAAACCGTAAAAAAGTTCTTTGTCGTAAATCCCGTCAGAATAGCCAGCAGCGCGATCAGGATGATGATCGCGTTATTGGATACAAATTTTTTGAAATTAAATGATTTTTGCATGATAGTGATCTCCCTCCTTATTCAAACTGAGTCGCAAGCGCCATAATATTTTCCTGATTCGCCTCGCTGCCGTCAATAAATCCGGTCACACGGCCGTCGCACATGATCATAATGCGGTCTGACATACCGATCAACTCGCTCATTTCGGAAGATATCATGATGACACTCTTACCCTGTTTTGCCATCTCAGCAATAATACAATAGATCTCATATTTGGCTCCCACGTCAATTCCACGGGTCGGTTCGTCCATGATAAAGACATCCGGGCTGTTCGCCAGCCACCGGCTGATCAGCACCTTCTGCTGGTTACCGCCGGAGAGCGACTGTATCTGTGTTTTGGAAGACGGCGTCTTGATGGAGAGCTTGGCCACGTTCTCCTGTACCAGGTTCTCGATCTTGGCATCATCCAGCATAAATCCGCCGATCAAATACTGATTTAAGGATGCGATTGAAACGTTATCCGCAATGGACAGCACGCCCAGAATACCCGTAGCACGCCGGTCCTCGGTCAGCATCGCAATGCCGTTATTAATGGCATCCTTCGGCTGCGTGATCTTGATCTCCTGCCCGTTATAAATGATCTTACCGGTCGTATGACCCCGCAGTCCGAAAAGTCCTTCCATCAGTTCTGTACGCTGCGCGCCCACCAGTCCTGCCACACCCAGTATCTCACCTTTACGCAGCTGGAAAGAAACATTGCGGAAGCTCTTGGGATTAATAGAAGTGAAATCTTCTACCTCAAAAACCACATCACCCGGCACATTCTCACGTGCAGGATACAGTTCGGACAATTCGCGTCCAACCATCTTTGTGATGATGAAATCCGTGGTCAGCTCTTTCGCAGACCAGGTTCCGATATACTGACCGTCTCTCATGATGGTTACTTCATCACTGATGCGCAGGATCTCGTCCATTTTATGACTTATGTAGACAATGGAAACACCTTTGCTGCGCAGTTCGTTGATGATGGTAAACAGCGCTTCCACCTCTGCCGCCGTCAGGGATGATGTAGGCTCATCCAGGATCAGCACCTTACAGTCTGCCGAAACGGCTTTTGCAATCTCCACAAGCTGCATCTGGGACACAGAAAGGCTACCCAGTCTAGCTTTCGGGTCGAAATTCAAATGCACTTCTTCCAGCACTCTGGCAGCATCCTCATACATCTTGTCATGATCTACCACCGAAATCGGGCCAACCCTCTTCATGGGATAACGTCCTACATAAATGTTTTCACCGATACTCCTTTCCGGAATCGGCTGCAGCTCCTGATGTACCATGGCGATTCCACGGTTCAAAGCGTCCAGCGGACCTTTGATCTCAACCTTTTCGCCCTCGTATATCACTTCACCTTCATCCATGTGATAAATCCCGAACATACATTTCATCAAGGTGGATTTCCCGGCACCATTCTCACCCATCAGGGCGTGAACCGTACCCGGACGCAGATTCAGCTGGGCGCCGCCAAGCGCTCTGACTCCCGGAAATGTTTTCACGACATCATGCATTTCCAAACGATACTCTGACAATTTGATAACCCCCTTCGTTAAAAGTAAATTTGCTTTGCAATATTAACAAAACGAGCAAGCTCGTTTACGAGATTCGCTTCGCAAACTCGAAATTCGCAAGGAATTTCCTATAACATAACAAAGAAGTGCGTGCGCCAATGCACACGCACTTCTCAATGATTCATATTTCCGTATCATCCTGCGTCTGCCTCTCCGGCAGTACCGCCTGATTGTTTTGCTTCCGAAATTACTGGAAATCAGCTACGTTATCCGGCGTAACTTTTACATAGTCAACGTAGATGGACTGCTCGCCTGCCGCATAAGTCTTGCCGCCTAACAGATCTTCCATAGCCTGAACAGCTCCTGCTGCCTGACCCTGTGCGTCATTTAAAACCGTACCTGTCATGTTGCCGGATGCAACTTCGTTCAGAGCCGCGTCAAGTGCGTCAACACCTACCAGATAGATATCCTCGTTAACTGTACGTCCTGCTGCCTGAATCGCCTGCAGTGCACCGATTGCCATATCGTCATTGTTACAGAATACTACTTCGATGTCATCACCAAACTTGGCCAGATCGTTCTGCGCGATCTCCTGACCTTTGTTACGATCCCAGTCACCACGCTGTAAATCAAGCTCTTCCACTTCGATTCCGGCGTCTGTCAGTGCCTTGACAGAAAACTCTGTACGATACTGTGCGTCAACGTTCTCCGGATCACCCTGGATCATGATATAGGAAACTTTGCCGTCGCCATTGATATCACCTTTGTTCGGTGTATCCAGAATCAACTCGCCCTGCATGGTGCCGGACTGACGCGCGTCACATCCCACATACACAAGCTTGTCATATGCGCTCATCTGCTCTGCCGTAGGCTCACGGTTGATCAGAACTGTCGGCACACCTGCGTCCTTAACGGTTGCAATGATCTGATCTGCCGCGGAAGTCATAACCGGGTTGATGATCAGTGCGTCAACGCCCTGTGCGATGAAGTTGTTGATCTGGTTGTTCTGCTCAGCCTGATCGTTCTTACCATCCATAAATGTTACGGTGTAGCCTTTGCCTTCCAGAATCTCCTGCAGTGCATTACGGTAAGTTGTCATGAATGCGTCATCAAATTTGTAAATGCAGACACCGATGTTGCCGCCTGCTCCTGCTGTCTCTGTTGCTGCATCCGCCGTATCAGCCGCTGCATCTTCTGCCGCGTCCGCCGCAGGTGCCTCTGCCTCAGGTTCTGCTGCAGGCGCTTCTGCCTCAGGTGTGGAACTTGCCGGTGCGGAAGAATCATTGCCGCACGCTGTCATGGATAATACCATCATGGATGCCAATGCTACCGCGATCACTTTCTTTAATCTCATAGTTACAAATCCTCCCTTATTCTGCCCTTTGGGCGTTTTTGTCAGTTTTTGCCATATTGTACAATTTTTTTTGCACATATTGACTGCTGACGAAGTCATTGTAACCGATTTTTTTCGCAAACTCTATAAAAAATTCTTCGAAAATTTATGGATTTTCTTCGAAATTATGAATTAATATTTCCTGCGGCGTCCAGAAATACTTCTGATCGGTCAGCGGATACTCCTCCGGCGGCGCTTCTTTAAGCGCACAGCTTGCCGCCAGTTCCACGATGGCGCTGGCATATAGCTCCTTGTTGGCAGAGACTGTTCCCAACAGACTGCCGTTTTTAAGCGCCTCCAGCCCTTGCGTCGTACCATCGATACCGATCACGTTGACTCCCGTGACCTGCGTGCGTTCCATCGCGTCTATCGCACCCAGCGCCATATCGTCATTGTTGCTGATGACCAGATCTATCATATCCGGATACTCCGCGAGCCACTGCTCCATCAGTGCCGATGCCTGACTTCTTTCCCAGTTGGCGATCCCGCCTGTGATCTTCTCGATCGGCACACCGCCGTCTTTCAGCGTCTGCACAGACCATTCCGTCCGGATCAGAGAATCCTGATGACTGGTCTCTCCCTCCAGCATCACATAACTGACTACCCCGTCGCCGTTTAAATCAACCGCTTCCGGCTGTTCAGCGTACAGATCCACCACCATTTCGCCCTGAAGTATGGCCGTCTCTCTGGCATCAACTCCCACATAGTAGAGCTGATCCCAGCGGTTCATATCCTCCTCCACAGGCTGACGGTTGAAAAATACCACCGGCACGCCTGCGGTCATGGCATTATCGATCATTCCGGAAGCCTCCATGCGGTCTACGGGATTGATGCACAGCACGTCACATTCCAGTGCAATAAATCGTTCCACCTGACTGTTCTGCGTATTCTGGTTTCCCTTCGCATCCTGAATGTCAAGTGTTACCTTGATCCCCTTCTCACGCTCATACTCTTTTGCTTTCTCTTCCATCATGCTGCGAAGATTGTTAATAAATGTATCATCCGCCCGATACAGGCTGACACCGATCCGCAGGGAACTCTTCTGTTCCTCTTTACCGACACCCTGACAGGCCGTCAGCAGCACGCCTGCCATAATCATATATACAAGCAGCTGTTTCCATCTGCATTTCTTCCTACGCATCTTCCACCTCCCGGATTACTCAATAGGAAACAGCAGCTTCTCGAAAGCCGGCTTCCGCAAGTCTTCCTTTTCAATGTAATAGGATTCGACTGTGACGGGCGAACTTTCCGTCCCTTCCAGTACCCTCACCGCTTCCCGTACACTGATATATCCTATGCTGTAATCATCCGTCACACAGATGCCTGAAATATAGCCTCGGTCCAGCGCATTCAGAATCGGCACGGTAGCGCCTCTGCCATATAATCCACAAACGCCCGCCGCCGCTTCGGCATAATCACCTAACAGTCCTGCAGTTTCAGTCAATATCTCAGGATTTCCCGCCAGAAGCGCCACCTTCTCCTGTAATCCGGCCGCTTCCGGCACCACTCCGGAATCATTCTTTTCATCCCGTGTAACCTCTTCTGTCTTTCGTCCGTTGTCCGCAAAAACCTTCCGGGCGCCTTCGAGAAACAGCCGCTCCTGAGAACTCTGTCTCCCAGGATCCGTCAGAATCACCACCGGGCAGTCTGCAGGAATCTCGTCCAGCATCTCATGCGCAAGCCGGCTGCCCATCTCGTCATAAGCAATGGCAATGCTGCCTGAACCCGCCGCCGTTGCCGTATCCGGTCTTAAAAAGATCACCGGAACATTCGTCTGCACGCCGTATACCTGTTCCGTGTCCGCCGGAACCACGATCATGGCCTCGACCCCGTCCTGCTGTTCCCGTTCCATCAGCTCAACCTGCTGGTCAGCATCCGCTTTTTCATATAAAGTAATAAAGTGGACGTCCACGTTGAACTCCATCGCAGCCTGATCCATACCCTTACGAAAATTACTGTAGTTATCGCTTCGGTCATCTTCTATAATAACAGCGATCTGATAAATTTCCCTCTCAGGCTCCCGGATAATCAGATCTGTGGAGCACATAAGGAAAAGAATCACCAGAAACGCCACATACGAAATAACCAGCCATCTCCCGCCTTTACTTATCATATCCGCTCCTTCTGCTCTGTTTCCGTGTAGAGTCTTGCCGGAAGGTGAATCCTGACCACTGTGCCTTCATCCGGCTCTGACTGAATCTGTAAACCGTAATCTTCACCAAAATATAACTTAATCCTCTCGTTTACATTCTTAACCCCGATCCCAGAGCCGCGTTTGGACGACACATGATGCTTTTCACCCAGAAGCCCCGCAGCCTGCTCCGCCGTCATCCCCAGCCCGTTATCACTGATCCGGAACCACAGTTCGTCATCCTCCCGGTGTACTTCCACACAGATTTCACCGTCACCGTCCATAAATTCCATGCCGTGATAAATGGCATTTTCCACCAGCGGCTGCAGCATAAGCTTCAGACTGACCAGTTCCATCACGTCCTCCCCGGCCGCAATCGTATAGGTAAATTTATTCTTAAACCGCATCTGCTGAATCGTCAGATAGTTGCGCACATGCTCCAGTTCATCCCGCACCGTGATGATGCTTTTGCCCTTGCTCAGACTAATACGGAAAAACCGTGCCAGTGCCGTCACGATTTTAACCGCTTCCTGTTTCTGTTCATTCTCGATCATCCACACAATAATATCCAGTGTGTTATAGAGAAAATGCGGATTAATCTGAGACTGCAGCGTGTCAAACTCACTTTTACGCTTGGACTCATGCTCTGTTACGATATCTTCCATCAGTGTCTTGATCCTCCCTGCCATGTCACCAATGGAACGGCCCAGATGCCTGATCTCATAAGACCCGCCCATATATACTTCCGTATCCAGATCGCCCGCCTCAATCGCATTGACTGACTTCTCCAGCTTCTGAATCGGTATCGTGATTCTGGAAGAAATAAATGTGTTGGTGAGTACCAGAACCAAAAGAAATGCCGCCACCACAAACACTACAAACAGACGCATTTTCAGGTTATTCAGCGGCAGGCCTTTCTCCGGTGTGACGCTTAACAGCTTCCAGCCCGTGTATCCCACGGACTTTACACTGACCTCCCGTCGCTCCCCGCCGTACCTTTCCTGATAACTGCCGTCCCGGTAGCCCACTGCCGTAGCAATATTCTCCTCCATCTGCCCCGTCCCGATCAGCTGCATCTTGGGATGGTAGATCAGTTCCCCGTCATTGCTGATCATATAAAGGTATCCCTGATTGCCCAGCGTAATGTTCTCCAGTATCTGTTCCAGACTGCCGTAACGAATATCGATCAGCAGGATTCCCTGTTCCGTTGATGTGCCATGCGTGATCTCTACCGCCCGGGTCAGTGTGATGACCCACCGGTACTGGTTCTCATTACTGTCAAAAATGTATTGCACATGGGGCGTCGTAAAATGCAGATTATCCGTTCTTCGCAGCGTATTGTCAAACCACTCTTCCTGCGTCACGTCCAGCTCCGTCTTTAAGCGCGCCGCCGGCACCGCTTCCAGAAGCTCGCCCTCTTTCGATAAAAGCGCAATATTGGCTATACTGTCTTTATTGTTATCATACAGCAGCGTGAGCTGACTGTTCACCGGCTCCGCACTTAGATCCGCATTCTTGATCACGCCGTAATAAACGCTGTCGGACAGTTTCATAATCGTGCGCAGATAGGAATCCACCGAGCGGTTGATCTGCCCGAGAACCGCCTGGTTCTCATCCTGCACGGCCAGCGTAAGCTGCCGGGACATCTGCAGATAGAGCACCACACCGGTCAGCAGGATCACAGCCAGTGCGCTGACTGTAAAATAAATAAATATCATATACCGTATACTGTTCTTCCTGCCCCGCCCCGTCGGCATATTCTGTCCCATACTTACCTCCATGCCAGAGCAGCCTGCTGCGATGACACGCGATGAGAAATTCGCGAAGGCAATTTCTCATCTGCGATCATGGCACATTTGAGGCTCTGACTCAAACTGCCGATTGAAAAATAAGGTCATCAGACTTATTTTTCAATCTTACCTCCATGATTCCGCTCTGCTACTTTACGCTCTCCTGTCCGCCGCCGCGATATTTCGTAGGCGACACGCCATATTTCTTCTTGAATACATAGCTGAAATAATTCTGCTCCTGATACCCCACTTTCTGCGCAATCATATAAGTCTTGTCATCTGTCTCGTTCAGCAGTTCAACTGCTTTCTTAAGCCGCACTTCCGTCAGATAATTGACATAAGACTGCCCCGTTTCTTTCTTGAATACCGTCGAAAAATACGCCGGACTCATATGCAGGTAGCGGCAGAGCATTTCCACAGACAGTTCCGGCTTAGCATAATGCTCCCTGATATATTCCTTCGCCTGATCCATGGCCCGGCGCGTTGTGTTGTCCCGCTCCCGGTTCATGGCCTCGTTCATACGGCACGCCACGGGAATGATCCGGTCTGCAAACTCCTCCCGCTTACAGATTCCCGCCAGCATGTCCTCATACTGTTCCTTCGAATCAAACATTTCATTCATATCCAGATCATACTGCTGCATCAGCCGGAACAGGCAGTTTGCGATCGACAGCATGTAGAGCTGATATTGTCTGGCGTGGACTTTAACATCTTCCATACAGACGGACAGGCGCCGCAGTATACCGTCAATGGTCTGCGCGGATCCAAACTTAATGGCCGCCGTCAATTCCTCCTCATCCTTCGCGTCAAGCCGCAGCTTCCCCCGGCTCACAGGCTCCACATCATTAATGTAGATGGTCTTGCCCTCACCAACAATAGCGCGGTATCCAAGCGCATCCACGGCTGACCGGTAAGCTTCCCCGATGTCCTGCAGCCTGTCGCAGCTGTGTCCCACGCCAATGGTAATACCCACTTCCAGAACACGTCTGCTTTCCTTACAGATATCATGAAACAGGTTAATCAGCCCCGTCTGTGTATTGTTCTCATCAATCGCGGCAATTACCGTGATTCCCTCTGGAGAGGTAAAAATTGTGCAGCGGCAGTATGTCTGCAGACAGTCCTCCACCAGTCCGCGCACAGAGATCGGAATCAGTTCCTGATGCATGGACAGTTCCTTTGTCTCGATCTGTTCCACCTGCCCCACATGAATGACTGCCGCCAGCCATTTGCGCGCATCCAGAATGGAAATACCATACTCCGCAAACCGCACTGCCGCCGTCTCCATATCTACAGTTCCGTGTACCAGATTATTTAAGAACAACTCTCTGAGAATCGGCAGGCTTCCGAGATAGCTGCTGCGCAGAGAATCAATATTGCGTCTCTGTTCGATCTCTTCGTCCAGACTGACCCGTATCCTCTTTAAAATCACCGAAAGCTCTTCGCTGTTGACCGGTTTCAGGATATATTCCGTCACATTCAGCTTAATCGCCTGTTTCGCGTATTCAAAATCATCATATCCGGAAAAGATCAGAATCTTCATGGACGGATACTTTTCTCGAATCCGGGCCGTCAGCGTCAGCCCGTCCATATAGGGCATACGGATATCCGTGATCACCACGTCCGGCTCCCATTGTTCCAGTTTCTCCGGTGCATCCTCACCGTTTTCCGCATCACCCACTACCGTGAAACCCAGTTTCTCCCAATCCATATTGCGAATGATTGCCTTGCGAACCTCTTCTTCATCATCTACCAGCATAATACGATACAGACTCATGATACCCCCGTCATTTCCCGGTTTTTTTCGTCTGCGGACAGACAGATTCCCGATTGCTCCTTAAATCCTTCTCTACGCCGCAGAACCAGGCTTTTTCATTTATAATTTATCATATACTATCCGCAATTTTTTTTCAAACCATTCCAGAACATGAATACCCCGAAGCCCAAAGCCGCAAAAGGAATAATATCTTAAAATCAAAAACGGTGCAACACATCCGTTACACCGCATCCGATATTTAAAATTTTAATATTAACCTCTCATCATCGCCAGTATCATCTGCGCTGTCTCCACCATGTTCGTACCGCTGTCCATGCTGCATTTCTGGATATAGCGGTGGGCTTCCTCTTCAGTCAAATGGTTCCGGATCATAAGAAGCTCTTTTGCTTCCCTGATCAGTGCTTCCTCCCCGGCATTACGCTCCTTCGGCCTCGCTTTTGCCCGCCGTCTCCTGCGCATGATCGTCTGGCTCATCATATCCACGGTATTGATCAGATCGTGCACCTTAAGCGGCATGGCGAGCGATACAATATCATCGCGGCGATATTCGTTTAACACCGCCTGCGAAGCCATAAAAAGCATGTCAAATCCTTCCGGAAGGCAGTCGTGCAGCTCTGTGTATATCATGTCCGTCATCTTATATCCACATATGACAATACCGTCATTTAAATCGTGAAGCTGACTCAGGCACTGCGCGCCCGTGGAACAAACCGCCGTTACCTGAAAACCGCTTTTCATCAATACGCCGCGAATACCCCGGGCGTCCTCTATTTTCGGCAGAACCACGATAATATTGATCACGCGCTCACCTCCCGTCCTGTTGGTACATGCTGTACAGGAAGTTCTACCTCACCCGCACGCATTCTGATCCGCCTTGTCAATTCACAGGGCATTTTCTTCCACTTGTTCTACCCCTCTGTCCCGTGGTTTATTTCATGTCGGACATCCACCCTGTAAAATTCATTACACATTATTCAGATATTCGTTAACCTCCCAGTCTGTCACCTGCATACGGTAGCGGAACCATTCTTCCTTTTTAGCTTTGATATACTTACGGTAGGCATGCTCGCCAAGAACATCCTTAATAAAGTCATCCGCCTCCATGTTGTAGACCGCCTCAATCAGCGTACCCGGAATCTCCTCGATTCCGCTGGCTTCCTTTTCCTCATCCGTCATGCGGAAAATATTGCAGTCCACACTGTCCGGCGGCATAATCCTGTTCACGATGCCGTCCAGACCGGCTCGCAGACAGACTGCCAGTGCCAGATAGGGGTTGGCCGACGGATCGGGACATCGGAGCTCGATTCTCGTCCCCTCACCGCGCGCCGCCGGAATGCGGATCAACGGACTTCTGTTGGTTGCACTCCATGCGATGTAGACCGGCGCCTCATACCCCGGCACAAGTCTCTTGTAAGAGTTGACCAGCGGATTGGTAATGGCCGTCATCCCTTTCATATGCTTCATGATACCGCCGATAAAATAATATGCTTCCCGGCTCAATCCCAACGCATCACTCTCGTCCGCAAAAATATTTTTTCCATCTTTGGACAGAGACATATTAATGTGCATACCTGACCCGTTCACGCCGAACTTCGGCTTCGGCATAAATGTAGCGTGCAGTCCATGCCTGCGGGCGATGGTCTTCACCGCCAGCTTGAATGTCATAATATTGTCCGCCGTGGCAAGCGCCTCGTCATACCGGAAATCGATCTCATGCTGCGCCGGGGCAACTTCATGGTGGGAAGCCTCAATGACAAATCCCATATCCTCCAGCGTCAGTACCATATCCCGTCTGGCATTTTCCCCGAAGTCCATCGGTCCTAAATCAAAATACCCGGCTTTCTCATAGGTAATCGTGGTTGGCATCGCATTTTCGTCCGTATTAAACAGGAAAAATTCACACTCCGGTCCTACCTCGAAGGTATAGCCCAGTTTCTCCGCCTCTTTGATCGCACGTTTCAGAATATAGCGCGGATCTCCCTCGAAGGGCTGTCCGTTCGGTCTGTACACGTCGCAGATCATCCTTGCCACCTTGCCCTGCTGTGGTCTCCACGGGAATATTTCCAGCGTGCTGAAATCCGGATACAGATACATATCGGATTCCTCGATTCTGGCAAACCCCTCAATCGAAGAACCGTCGAACATGCACTCGTTGTCCAGTGCTTTCTCAAGCTGGCTGGCAGTGATCGCCACGTTTTTCAGATTGCCGAAGATATCCGTAAACTGCAGACGGATAAATTCCACATCCTCGTCTTCCACCAGTTTTATAATATCTTCCTTCGTGTAATTCTTTCTCATGTGCTGCCTCCTCTTCCCTTTTCTATCAATTACCTGTTAAATGTATACTTCTTATTAGTTGATCATTCAGTCCCCACACGCACACAAGGGCATTCTTATCCTGTCATAAGAACGCCCTTGTTCCGTAATATCATATCAGTTGTTTTGTGCCTTTGTCAAGACGGGGATTGTGGCTGCAGACCACCGTCCCGGCTGCAAACCACAGTGCGGGTGCAGACCAGAGACTGACTCCTCTGGTTACTGTTCACACCCGCACCATGCACTTGCTGCATGGTGTCGGAGCCAGCGCCAAAATGCCTGTTTTTTGGCATTTTGTGTGCATCATCGTTGCAATTCACACTGGATAACCGTAAATTAATGCGAAATCTGGCATAGGTGTGAATTGTAACCTCCCCTGTGCATTCAGCAGAGTTTACAGACTGTTCCCTGCCCTCAGTTTCTCGTTTTCTGCAAGAAGCTGCTGAATCTGTGCCTCTTTTTCCGAGATAATCTGTTCACGATTTGACAATTCCTTTGCGTAACTCGCAATTGACTGATCCCGGTTCGAAAGTTCTCTTTTATACCCCGCAATCGACTGGTCGCGCTCTGATAGCTCTTTTTCATACCCCGCGATTGACTCATCTCGCTCCGATAGTTCTCTTTCATACCCCGCGATTGACTCATCTCGCTCCGATAGTTCTCTTT
>CALGVA010000011.1 GCA_937920345.1 uncultured Lachnospiraceae bacterium | reverse complement strand
AGAAGGCCGTGGGGAGGGTGAGAACAAAGCTTTACAGCTAATGCAGAAACTTATGGATGCCGGGAAAGCCGGGGAAATGAAGCGCGCCCTGTCCGATCCGGCATATCGGGAACGGCTGTATCGGGAATACGGACAGTAATAGTATATACTGATAGATGTTGCGGACGACGGCCCAATGAAGAAAGGGAATCCGGACAAAAGTCAGCATTTTTGATCGGGAAAAATGTATCCGAAAATCATATACTGGAATCAATACTATGAATGAGGAGAACAGCGTGAAACATAAATGTTTCACACGCAAATTTGCGCCTGCCGCTCAAATTTGCAGGTTGCGGAAAGGCAAGGTTATCTAAATGGAAGCACGTATTCTGGAGCATTACAGGGAGACGGGAACATATACTTATGCAGGGGCATATCGGGACTATTTTCGTTCTCTGCCGGATGACATTGCTAAGCTTGGCAGACTGGTCTGCAGTCAGGTAATTCACAGGGTGACGTTGAAGGAAGGCAATACCAACGCGAATGCGTCTCTTCTGTATGGAGATATGAACCGGTATCCATGGTACCGAATGCGGTGTGAAGACGATGTTCTGCTGACCGCATCGGCGATTACGGCGGAATTGTTTCGGATGGACGAGAGGGGATTTGTGCGGGAACGGGAAGTGGAGCATAAGATTGTTGTGACGTGCCGCTATGTGTCCGTACTGATGAGCGCCATTCTCAAGGCCAAAGGAATTCCGACGAGAAGCCGTGCCGGATTTGCACCTTATTTTAAAGAAGGCGTCAGTATGGATCATTGGATCAACCAGTATTATAATGAAGAAGAGAATCGGTGGATTACTTTTGATGCGGATGGGTTTTATGAAGAGGGAGGCATGCCTCTTTCCCAATATGATATGCCGACGGACGGGTTCGACTGGGCGGCGGAGGCATATCTTGCTGTGAGAAGAGGAGAGACGGACGGCAGGCAGTATATGTATGCGGATGGATTGGGAACCTGCTCTTTTCCGGCGCTGATCCGTTATCTGATTTATGATTTTCATGCGTTGATGAATCATGAACTGACTTACAGTTTTATTCCGGCATATCTGGATGGCCGGCTTGACAAGTTGACGCAAGAGGAACTGCGGGAGTTAGACCGGCTGGCGGAATGGATGAGGGAGCCGGATCGATATTTTGATAAGCTTTGCGCATTTTGGCAGCGGGAAAAGAAAATCAGGATTCTCAACAGCCCGCTTGTAGGAGCATACGATCATGGATTGGATGAAAGCCGCGGAAGCGGCGCTTGCATATATTGAAGAAAATATTACCGGAGACCTGACAGTCGGGAGGATTGCTTCAGAGGTGAATGTGTCCGCTTTTTATTTCCAAAAAGGGTTTGCTATGTTGTGCGGACACACTGTAGGCGAGTATATTCGCATGAGGCGGTTGTCGCTGGCGGGGAGTGAACTTTTGTCTTCCGATGTTAAGATCATTGACTTGGCGGTCAAATACGGCTACGATTCAGCGGACAGTTTTACCAAGGCATTCACACGGTTTCACGGAAGCACGCCCACTGAGGTGCGCAGAAACAGTGCATCTCTTAAGTCTTTTGCACCGCTTCACATTAAGCTGTCATTAGAGGGCGGCACCATAATGGAATATCGGATCGAGGAGAAAGAGACATTTCAGGTGACGGGTATTTCGAGAATGTTTTCTTATGAGACGGCTAATGCGGATATTCCGAAATATTGGGATGAAATCGAGGGTTGCGCAGAGGGAAAGCCGGTCATGGGAATGTATGGAATCTGCTTTGATGCGGAAATGGCCGGGAATCAGTTCCGGTATATGATTGCGGATGATATCCGGTCAGAGACTGCTGTGGGGAAACAGCTGGAAGCGCAGGAGATACCGGCACATACATGGGCAGTTTTTCCCAGCAGAGGGCCTATGCCGTATGCACTGCAGGAGGTCAATCGAAGAATCTTTTCTGAGTGGCTTCCGACAAGCCGCTATGAGGTCTGTGAAGGCTACAACATCGAGTATTACAGCAATGCCGCGGATTATAAAGGCGGTACCAATGACCCCGCATATTATGCGGAGGTCTGGATACCGGTAAAGGAGAAAACGACAGCATGAGAAGGGCAGAACAGGGCTTAAGATAGTACGATATTTTCAGTGATGACACTGCAGCCGATCTTGACGCCGGAGTTACCGGACGGCTGCGTGGTGAAGTCGTCGGGCGTATTGTGAATGATCAGGGAGCGGCCGATGATTTCCGGCGGCGGCATGGGTGAGAAAGGAACTCTCACAGACGCTTCCGGAAGGTCTTGGGGAGGCGATCGCAGTGAGTATTTTTGAGTACGATGAAGAGAAGCATATACAGAGCGAACGGAAAGAATGGCGCGAGATAGGCCGTGAAGAAGGCCGTGGGGAGGGTGAGAACAAAGCTTTACAGCTAATGCAGAAACTTATGGAGGCCGGTAAAACCGGGGAAATGAAGCGCGCCCTGTCCGATCCGGCATATCGGGAACAGTTGTATCGGGAATACGGACAGTAATAGTATATACTGATAGATGTTGCGGACGGCAGTCCAATGAAGAAAGGGGACCCGGACAAAAGACAGCATTTATGGTTTGGAAAAATGTATCCAAAAATGCTATACTGGAATCATCATTATTGTGCCTGCGGCTCAGATTTGCAGGTTACGGAAAGGCATGGTTATGAATATGAAAAGAGAAGAGGCAAGGCGCAGAGCCGAAGAACTTGTAGGACAAATGACGATAGAGGAGCGGGCTGCGCAGCTGCGGTATGACGCACCGGCGATCGAGCGGCTGGGGATTCCCGCATATAACTGGTGGGGAGAAGGGCTGCACGGTGTGGCAAGAGCAGGCACCGCTACGGTATTCCCACAGGCGATCGGCATGGCGGCGGCATTCGATGATGCACTGCTTGAGAAAATTGCGGACTGTATTGCCACCGAAGGCAGGGCGAAGTACAATGCTTATACGGCGGAAAATGACAGGGACATATATAAGGGGCTTACATTCTGGTCACCGAATATTAATATTTTCCGTGATCCCAGATGGGGGCGCGGACATGAGACCTATGGGGAGGACCCCTACCTGACGTCGAGGCTCGGCGCCGCGTATGTCAAAGGGCTGCAGGGAGACGGGGCGGTCATGAAGGCAGCGGCGTGCGCGAAACACTTTGCGGTGCATTCCGGTCCGGAGGCGCAGCGGCATTCCTTTAATGCGGAGGTGTCGGCAAAAGATCTGGAAGAGACGTATCTTCCGGCGTTTGAGGCTCTGGTAAAGGAAGCGCATGTGGAAGCGGTCATGGGAGCGTATAACAGGACTAACGGTGAGCCGTGCTGTGGAAGCAAAACGCTGATGCAGGATATTCTGCGCGGCAGATGGGGATTTGAAGGGCATTATGTATCTGACTGCTGGGCGGTTCAGGATTTTCATGATAAACATATGGTGACATCTACGCCGGCGGAATCGGCAGCGCTGGCCATCAATGCGGGATGCGATTTAAACTGCGGGGTGACTTATCTGTGCCTGCTGGCGGCATACAAACAGGGCCTGGTCACGGAGAAGACAATTACGGAAGCGGCAGTGCGGCTGTACACGACGCGGTATCTATTGGGAATGTTCGAGCAGACAGAGTATGACGCGATTCCTTATGAAGTGGTAGAGTGCGAAGCGCATCTGGCGCTGGCGGATCAGATTACAAAAGAGAGTGTTGTCATGCTGAAGAATGACGGTATTCTGCCACTCGATATTAACCAGATCAAAACCATTGGCATCATCGGTCCCAATGCCGACAGCAGACGGGCTCTGGTGGGCAATTATCACGGGACCTCTTCCGAGTATGTGACGGTATCCGAGGGCATCCGACAGTACGTGGAAGGCAGGGCAAGGGTACTGTACTCGGAGGGATGCGCATTATTTGAGGAGCAGACGGAATCCCTTGCGATGAAGGGAGACAGACTGGCGGAGGCAAAAACTGTTGCAAGACAGAGTGATGTCGTGATACTGTGCATCGGCTTAGACGAGACGCTGGAAGGAGAAGAGGGTGATGCAGGCAACAGTTACGCGTCCGGTGATAAGCCGGATCTGCTGCTGCCGAAGCCCCAGAGAGATCTGATGGAAGCGGTTGCTTCTACGGGCAAACCGGTGGTATGCTGTCTGATGGCGGGAAGCGCGATTGACTTAAGGTATCCGGCCGGGCACTTTAATGCGATTATGCAGCTCTGGTATCCCGGTGCGAGAGGAGGCAGGAGTGTTGCCGATCTATTATTTGGAGTGGTCTCTCCCTCCGGTAAGCTGCCGGTTACTTTCTACCAGGATCTGGAAGGACTGCCGGAATTTACGGACTATCGTATGCAGAGCAGAACTTACCGCTATCTGGAGGGCGAGGCGCAGTATCCGTTCGGATTCGGCCTGACGTATGGCAGAGTAGCTGTCGCGAAAGCGGAACTGGCCGGCATGTCGGAAAAGAAAGACGAGTTTGGCCTTTCGGACGTGAGGATTACCGTTACGGCGGCTAACAGTGGAACATATGACACGGACGACGTAGTGCAGATCTATGTGAAAAATACGGACTCTGCCTATGCCGTGAGGAATCCGGCGTTGTGCGCGTTCCGGCGAATTCATGTCAAAGCGGGGCGGAGCGTTACGATAGAACTTACCGTTGCCGGGCGGGCGTTCTCGGTAGTGGACGATCAAGGCGTGCGCAGAGCGGACGGCAATCATTATAAGCTGTACGTCGGAACGACGCAGCCGGATGCAAGAAGTATTGCTTTGACGGGGACGGAACCTGTGGAACTGCAGGTATGTCTGCCTGATCTGACTTAAGAAAGCGGAATATTCTCAGTGATGACGCCGCAGCCGATCTTGACACCGGAATTACCGGACGGCTGTGTGGTAAAATCGTCAGGAGCGCTGTGAATAATCAGAGAACGGCCGATGATTTCCGGCAGTTCAAACCGGTCGGTGTAGAAGACACTGTACGCGTAGCCTTCGTTGCCCAGAAGCGGCAGCAGGTCACCGGCGTGTTTTGGGTGCGGCAGCCCGGCGGGATTATAGTGGTTGCCGGTTTGATCAAATGGAAGAGCACAGTTACCGGTCTCATGGATATGCATACCATAGAATTGACTGTAAGGCGGTATATTATCGTACGGCAGACCGTACACTTCCGTTTCGATCAGTACGCCGCCGAACGGAACCGGGTAAAAGTAGGCGATCCCGTGCAGAGAAGGATGATCGGTATTACCGGCAATCTTTGCGTAAGCGCTTGGGTATGAATATTGTCTCATGGTTGACTTCCTGTTTGCTATATAGAAGATTGCTATATGATATGTGAAACGCAGGAAAAGGTGTCTGGTAATCTAAAGGGGAGGAAACAGCGGTGGGATATTTTCCTTTTTTTATGGACATAGGCGGTAAATGCGGCGTGATTGTGGGCGGCGGCAGGGTTGCCGCAAGGAAAGTGGAGAAGCTGCTTGCATTCGGACCGAATCTGACAGTGATTGCGCCTGAGATCGAGGTATGTATCAGAGAAATGAAGGATAGACTGACAGAAGATCAGGCTGCTTCGCTTATACTGCAGGAGAGGCTGTTTCAAATGTCAGATCTGACGGGCGCGGATTTTGTCATTGCGGCGACAGATGATGATGTGTTGAACGGACGCATTTCAGAATATTGTATGGCAGAGCGCATTCCCGTTAATGTGGTGGACAGCAGGGCGAAATGCTCTTTCTTTTTCCCGGCGTTGGTACAGGAGGGAGACTTGACGATCGGTATTTGTACGAACGGCAAGTCTCCAGCAGCAGCGGCGTGGGTGAGAAATGAACTCTCACAGGTACTCCCCGATGGACTGGGAAAAGTGATTGACTTAATGGGTCAAATCAGGCCGTATATTATGGAGGCAGATATGCCGGAAGCAGCCAGAAGGGATATTCTGGAGGAGCTATTTGCGTATTGTATAGAGCACGGTGGAGAAATATTATTGGAAGAATTGAAAGAACGGATGAATATGGAAATGCAGAATCCTGGCTATGGATTTTGAGATTCCGCTAAGGGGAATGAGCGTATTATGAAGAGGATTCGGATCGGAACGCGGGGCAGTAAGCTGGCGCTTCGACAGGCGGCGCTGGTGCGGGAAGCGATAGAGAGGAAGCACGGCGGGACAGAAACAGAGATTGTTGTTTTACATACACAAGGTGATAAGATATTGGATAAGCCCTTGGTCGAGATCGGCGATAAGGGCGTTTTTGTGTCGGAATTTGAACAGGCGCTTCTGGCGGGGGAGATCGATCTCGCGGTACATTCTGCCAAAGATCTGCCAGAGAAGCTGGCAGAGGGACTGTGTATTGCGGCGGTACTGCCGCGGGGAGATGTGCGGGATGTGCTCGTGGTCCCGAAGGGCGGAAGAGTACCCCGGGCTATTGGGGACAGTATGGAGGCGGAAGAGAATGAAGGCGAAGCAGAAGAGGGACAGCACACCTTTGTGATCGGTACCGGCAGCAGACGGCGCAGGCAGCAGGCGGCGGCTCTCTGGGAGAACGTCATTTGCGCAGATATCCGCGGGAATGTGGATACGCGTCTGCAGAAGTTGAAAAGCAGCAGTAAAAATGCGGCGGAAGGTGACAGGGCGGTTGGCGTTGACACAGAGGACAAAGCGGGAGGGACGAAACCGGGAAATACATATGAGGCAGGTTATGATGGTCTTATACTGGCAGGGGCTGGGCTTGGCCGGTTGGAAATCATGTCCCGTTACGGGAATGAATTTGACTTCTATCCGCTTGCACCGGAGCAGTTCCTGCCGGCGGCCTGCCAGGGCATCATTGCAGTGGAGGCGGTGCAGGATTCGGATGTCGCCGCGCTGTGCAGAGAGGTGACGGACGCGGACACGGAACTCAGTTTTCTGGTGGAGCGGGAAGTGCTGGCGAAGCTGGCGGCGGACTGCAGTGATGCCGCAGCTGCATGGTGCAGGCAGGAGCAGGGGAGTCTGGTTCTGGATGTGATGTATGCCGGAAACAGGCATCAGGTTATCCGGCGGGAAGACTGTCCACCGAAAGAGGAAGTGCAATCCCGAAAGGCGGCAGCCCACAGCGAGGCGCTTCTTCAAATTGGGCTGGCAATGGCAGAAGAAGCGGTAAGATTATTGAAAGGGAAGAAGATTACTTGAAAACGGGAAAGGTATATCTGACAGGCGGCGGCTGCGGGGATGCGGGGTTCTTGACCTTGAAAGCGCTGGATGTCCTGCGAGACTGCAGTGTCGTCGTCTACGACAGTCTGGTGCCGGAAGAGTTGTTAGAACTGACCAGAGCCGGCTGCGAAAAAATATATGTGGGCAAACGATACGGAAATCATGCCATGAAGCAGGATGAGATTAATGCCCTTCTGGTGCAGAAGGCGCAGGAGGGAAAGACGGTGGTCCGCTTAAAAGGTGGTGATCCTTATGTGTTCGGCAGAGGCGGTGAAGAATTTCTGGCGCTGCAGAAGGCGGGGATCTGCTGTGAGGAGATACCGGGGATATCCTCCGCGATCGCGGTTCCGGCGGCAGCAGGCATTCCGGTTACACACAGGGGACTTTCGGCGAGCGTTACGGTAGTCACGGGGACGGCGGCAGACACAGAGGGACAGGAAAGTCTGCAGATGGATTTTGATACGCTGGCGAGGCTGGACGGCACGCTGGTGGTTCTGATGGGGATGCACCATCTGCAGGAGATTGCGGACGGGCTCATAGAGGCGGGCAAAAGTCCGGATACGGCCTGCGCTGTGATTATGGAGGGAACGACGAAGCGGCAGCGATGTATGAGAACCGTGCTGTCAAGGCTTCCGGCGGAGGCTTCTACACAAGGATTCACCGCGCCGGCAGTCATCGTGATCGGGGCGGTGGCCGCGCTGGATCTGCGCGCCGGGAACGGAGAAATACCGGAAGAGCAGAAAGAGGAAACGCCGGCAGGACAGACAGAGGATGCATGGGTGACGAAGGTGACGTTTGCGGATATAGTGCCGGAAGAGCAGATGGCGGACAAGGCATGGCCGCATAAGAAAGTTACCGTGGGAGTCACAGGGACGCCGCATTTTGTACAAAAAATGTCGGCGGCGCTCGAAGAATTGAATATGCAGGCGCGTGAAAGATACAGTGAAGAAGACGAGGATATGCAGGCGTGTGATGAGAGCGCCTCGGCATGGACCGGCAGCTTTGCAATACGGGATATGGGATTTATGGAGATTCGACCCAATGATAAACCGCTTCCGGATATGAATGACTGCAGATGGCTTGTCTTTACCAGTCCAAACGGCGTTCGGGTCTTTATCGATAAAATGAAGCAGGAGCGAAAAGATCTACGCATACTTGCCGGGAAGAGAATAGCGGTTATCGGTCCGGGAACGGCGGCGGCGCTTGAGAATAACGGGTTGTTTGCAGATTATATGCCTGAGGTTTACGATGCGGCGCATCTGGCAGAGGGTCTGACACGGCGCATTATGGCGGAGCGGCAGGCGGTTTTAGCGGCGGAGCGGACGCAAGACGCTGCGGGAGCATCTGCGGCGCAGTGTGTGGATGGAGAGGCTGTTCGGACTCTGTTTCTGCGGGCGAAACAGGGGAGTGACCAGCTGCCCCGCATTTTCGAGGAAAAAGGTATTCCTTATATAGAGTATCCGCTCTACGAATTAGAAGTTCGTGAGGAAAAACGCGCCGTAGTGATCGCGAAGCAGCCGGATTATATCGTATTTGGTTCGGCCATGGGGGTGCGGGCTTATTTCGAGGGCATGGAAGCGGCAGGAATGTGTAATGAGAAGAGCCGCTATGTCTGTATCGGTCCTGTGTGTGCGGAAGAACTGCGGAAACATACAGAAAGGGATTTTCTTGTGGCTGAAGAGGCAGTCGCGGAGGCGGTCGTGAAATGTCTGTATGAAGATATTGCTATGGCAGTATCTTGAAAAGCTTGTCATAAACCATACGTTATTATGATATCAATTGGGCAGACATGATCTGCTCAATTTAATTATATAACAATATATGTATTGACTATTATGCCGCATAATAATATGCTTATAAGCATAGAAGTCAATAGAAAGCAGAGGATTATTGTGGGAGCAACGGAAGAGATTATTAAGATGGCAAAAAAGAATAATGGCACAGTTACTACTGCAATGGTGGTTGCGGCAGGCTTTTCTCGCGGGAACATCAAATATCTTGTTGATAAAGGCAGGATTGAGAAGTCCACAAGAGGCGTTTATATTTTACCGGAAGTCTGGGATGATGAGATTTTCAATTTGCAGAGTCGATTTAAAAGAGGAATTTATTCCCATGAAACGGCATTGTTTTTGTGGGATTTAACAGATAGAACACCAAACAGATATCATATGACTTTTCCGGTGAATTATAATTTGACAAAGCCAAAGGAAGATGGGGTTCGATGCGCACAGTGTAAAAAAGAGTTATATGGTTTGGGAATAACAGAAGTGACTACGCCGGGGGGAAATACGGTGAGAACATATAACGTGGAGCGGACACTTTGTGATATTTTAAGACCTCATAGCCGTGTGGATATTCAGGTAATGACGCAGGCATTTAAACGTTATACAACCGGGTATGATAAAAATATTCCGATTTTATCAGAGTATGCAAAAATTCTAAAGGTTGAAACAAGACTCAGAACATATCTGGAGATATTGTTATGAAAATGCTATACAATTAAAGGCAATAATTAAAAATCTTGCAAAAGAAAAACATGTATCGGCACAACTGAGTAAATGGGATTACCATGAAAATGACATAATGGAAATCTTTTTGAGTCGTTTATCGGGGAGTGATTATACTCATAAATAAGAAGTAATTTTCAAGGCTCTAGTGCTTAACTGGTTTGAGACAGAACGGAGGTTTTGCTATTAATGATATCTTTAAAAATAGAAACTCTATTAGAGGGTAAAGTGGTAGAAAAGAATAGGGTTGAATATAAGGAAGGATGGAATCCTTCGGATATTACACATTCAATCTGTGCATTTGCAAATGATTATGCCAATGTGAATGGCGGATATATTGTTATAGGTGTGAAAGATGATAATGGAGTCCCAATTTTACCACCTAAGGGTATACCCAAAGAACGGTTAGATGGTATACAGAAAGAAATTTTTCAGTATTGTAATCTGATTGAACCACGCTATATTCCACAGATAGAAGTTGTAAATTATCCAGATAAAAATACGCATTTGCTTTATTTGAAATGTTCAGCAGGTGATGCAGGTCCATATAGAGCACATAAAGATGTATATTCCAAAAAGACAGGGGAAAAGCCTGATAAAACAATGTACTATTGGATTAGACCAACTTCACTTACAACGATTGCCAAACAAGGAGAAATTGGAGAGTTATTTGAAAAGTTCAATGCCATTCCGTTTGATGATCGTGTGAATCGCAGAGCAAATATTGATACTATTAGAAGGGGATATCTCGAAGACTTTTTAAGGGATAGTAATAGCTCATTATCGACAGAAATAAATAATAGAAATATGGACGATTTATTGTTAGCATTAGAAGTGGCGAATGAGACAGATACGGATTTAGAACTAAGAAATATTGCGATATTAATGTTTGCTGAAAGGCCAGATAAGTTAATATCTGGGGCACAAATTAATCTTGTCAGGTTTAACACGAGGGAAGCAGAAGCTGGTAATATTATGTTTGAAAAAACATTTACCGGTCCGATATGGAAACAGGTAACAGATGTATTAGATTATATAAAAACAAATGTAATAATTGAGAAGACTGTCAAAATTGAGAATCAGGAGAAATCTGTAAAATGTGTGAATTATCCGTATAATGCATTGGAAGAAGCGATTGTTAATGCGGTATTTCACAAATCCTATAGAGAGGATGTTCCAGTGGAAGTGCGGGTATACATTGACCGAATTATGATTATAAATTTTCCGGGTCCGGATGGATATATGAATATGGAAAAGTTTGCTGCAGGAAAGGTAAAAGCACGAAAATATCGAAACCGAAGAATTGGTGAATTTTTTAAGGAGATAGACCTTTCTGAAAAACAAGGGACTGGCATACCTAAAATTTTGAATGCATTATCAAAAAATGGTTCTCCAAAACCTTTGTTTGAGACTGATGAAAGAAGAACTTATCTAGAAACAACAATTTTTATTAGAGAAGGGTTTGATGAAAGCGGAGAAATGTCCGATAAAATGTCCGATAAAATGTCCGATAAAATGTCCAATAAAATGTCCGATAAGGAAAAGGATAGGATGAATATTATCATAATGTATCTTAAAGAACATCATGAAATATCAAGTAGCATTGCGGCGGAGTTATTGGATGTAGAGGTCAAAACTGCGAGCAGATTGTTAAGTAAGGCAGAAAAATGTGGAATTGTTCAGGGTGAAGGTAAGAATAAGACTAAAAAATACTTATTATCGAAGGATAAGCTGTAATAATTGTTAATTATGATGTATTAAAGCGTTAAAAATACTTATATTATCTATAAAAATTAAATTTTGAGGAATGGTGAAAAAGTGGAAAAATATTTGGAGCAGTATAAAAATATAAATAAGCAATTTGAAAAAATTATTAGTCAATCTCTACAAGGAGCTAACTTGCGAATTCATGCGAAAGCTGCTGTTTTTACAGAAGACTATGAACTGTGGATAAAACTTGCTAAGGATTCATATGAAGAAGATATATATAAACAGGCATTAGAACAATATAAAGCAATGTTGTTATTTTGGAATATGGGATTGTATAAATACGCTTTTATTGCGTTGCGAGGATATTTTGAGTTGACATTATTTGCCATTCAATTGTCAACGTGTGAATTAGATTATAGGATGTGGAAGAATGGAGAGTTGGATTTGTATTGGTCTGATATCACTGATTGTAATAAGGGGATATTTAGTCCGCAATTTGTAAAGGCATTTCAACCAAGTTTTGTTGAAACATCAAAATTAATGATTAATATGGCTAAATGTGTTTACAGAGAGTGCTCGGAATATATTCACAGTAATTATATAACATCGGAATTCTTACCTGAAGAAACTTCTTTTAATCAACAAGTGTTTGAAGATATATCGAATAAAACGGAGACTATAAATAAGGTTATTACATTTGGGTTTACTACGAGATATTTAGAAAAGATTATCAAACAAGGGAAACTACAATGTTTTGAAAATAGCATAATGGTGAACATAGGTAATATACCATGCATTAGTGAAATATACAAATAAAGGAGAAATTTGAATGAGTAATTATATTATAAGAACAGAAGAACTGAGTGATGATCAGATTAAAGAGTTTTATGTACCGACATATAATGACAAGAAAATATTGGAACAACTAAAATCGCAGTCGCCAGTTTTGTTGGTAGGAAGTCGAGGTGTTGGTAAATCATTTTTAACAAAAATTTCACATATGGAATTGCAGGAAAAATATGATAGAGACAAAATATTCCCTGTGTTTATTACATTTAGAAGTGTATCATTAATTCAATCAGGAAATAAAAAACAATTTGAATTATGGATGCTGAATAGAATTTGTACAACTATTATAAGAGAATTGAAAAAGGCTGGAATAATAAGTGGAACAAAATGGAGATTTGGAAATATTTCAAGTGAAGATTCAACTAATAGTAAAAGCATTGATATGTTAATGGATATAAATGATAAATTTGAAAACACATGGAGAAATCCAGGTGAAATGGTGGAAGTAAACAAGCTACCGACAATAGATGAATTTATGGACGTGGTAGAAGATATGTGTCTAGAACTGGGAATAAAAAGGATTGTTTGTTACATTGATGAAGCTGCACATGTTTTTATTCCGGAACAGCAGAGACAATTTTTTACACTTTTTAGAGAAATTCGTTCACAATACATAAAATGCAATGCAGCTATATATCCAGGTGTGACTTGTTTTGGAGATAATTTTGAGCCTATGCATGATGCTGTTGTAATCAATATGTGTAGAGATATTAGAGAAACAGATTATGTAAAGAATATGAAAGAGATGGTAATAAAACAGGTTAATGACAGTGAGATGCTGAAGGGTATGATGGAGAATGGGCAAAATTTTTCTATACTTGCATATGCTTCAGGTGGAAACCCTAGGCTTTTGTTAAGGAGCTTAGAAGGAGTGAATAAACTTAACAGTAATGCTGTAAATAACATTTTTCGAGAATTTTATAGAGAAGAAATATGGTCAGAACAGTCTGGTTTGACAGAAAAATATCCGGGAAATTCAATGTTTATTGATTGGGGAAGAAAGTTTATTGAAGGAACAGTTATACCAGAATTAAAGGATAAAAATGATAGATTTTTAGTTAAAGATAAGTGTACAACAGCATATTTTTGGATTCATAGAAACAGTCCTCAAGTAGTGAAAGAAGCTTTGAGAATATTAGAATATACGGGAATAATAAAGCAACAAGCATTAGGAATAAAAGCAACAAATGCGGAGATAGGTACAAGATACGAAGTAAATATAGGTTGTCTACTTGCGTTTGAAACTGCTCCACAGCAAAGAGCAATGGAAATAATCAACAATTTGGCACTTGGTCGAATGAGCGAATATGGAGCAAATAGTAAAGTCTATGGTGAGTTGCTAGAGAAAGTACCTAAATTTACAGAACCAGATATGTCGGAATGTTTAAAAAAGCAATTAGATAAAAATATTGATGTGTTAGAAATAACGGAATGGCAAAAAAGTAAATTAAAAGAATTGAATATAAATACAATTGGCGATTTATTACAAAGTACAGAAAGTAAGCTTATGATGGCATATTATGTTGGAGAAGTAAAAGCTAGGCAGATGAAAAATGCAGCCATGGCGGCGGTTTTTGAATATTTATTTGGTTAAAAATATTGAAAAAAGGATCATTCAGATAACAAATGTGTTGCGAAAAAACATGAAGATATTATACTTTAATAGTGGGATTGTGGTTCTGGCTTTGTTTGAAAAATTCAACCTGCAAACCACTCGAACTATCATGAGTAAAGAAAATAGCTATTGGTACTGTTTTGGTACTAAAAGTTTTTGAAACGAGATGGATATAGAAAAAATATAGAAATATTCAATACAAAAATGTATGGCAAGATACGAAATAACACGCTCTGTTAAGCAGAACTTTGCGAGTCAGAATAATATTAAGCTGTCCCCTTCCTTGATAAAGGATTTAGGGCGCATAAGCCTCGATATTGAAATGGAAACCGGAACAGGTAAAACATATGTATATATCAAGACAATGTTTGAATTGAATAAGCATTATGGCTGGAGCAAGTTTATTGTAGTTGTTCCAAGTATTGCTATTCGCGAGGGTGTGAAGAAAACTTTTGAGATTACCACGGATCATTTTATGGAGCATTATGGGAAAAAAGCTCGTTTCTTTATTTACAATAGTTCAAATTTGAATCAACTTGATAATTTTTCATCAGGAGTTGGTATTAATGTAATGATAATCAATACACAGGCGTTTGCTTCTTCACTTAAGGAGGATGGACGAAGCAAGGAAGCTCGTATTATTTATTCAAAGCGTGATGAGTTCGGTTCTAGGCGACCGATTGATGTGATCAAGGCAAATAGACCAATTATCGTTTTGGATGAGCCGCAAAAGATGGGCGGAGATGTCACACAAAAAGCACTGAAAAATTTTAACCCGCTTTTTAGCTTGAATTATTCAGCTACCCATGCAAAACAGCATAATCTTATTTATGTGTTAGATGCATTAGATGCATTTAATAAGAAGCTGGTTAAAAAGATCGAGGTCAAAGGCTTTGAAGTAAAAAACTTTAGAGGTACGGACAGTTATTTGTATCTTGAGCAGATTGTGTTGTCGGCGAAGAAACCGCCAATGGCGAAGATTGAGCTTGAAATTGGTTACAAGAAATCTATAAACCGTGAAACACGCATTCTTGGTGTCAATGAAGATTTATATTATACTTCACAGGGAATGGAGCAGTATAAAGGCTACACTATTTCTGAAATTGATCCCCTTCTCGGGACTGTTTCCTTCACAAATGGTGAGGTTATTAAAGCCGGGGATGTTATGGGCGATGTATCGGAGAAGGATATGCGTCGTATACAGATAAGAGAAACTATTCTTTCGCATTTTGAGAAAGAAGAAAAGCTCTATAATATGGGGATTAAGACGCTTTCCTTATTTTTCATTGACGAAGTTGCGAAGTATCGTCAATATGATGAGGATGGAAATGAAGTTCTTGGCGAATACGGAAAGATGTTTGAACAGGAATATATTACCGTTCTTAACGATTATATAACTTTGCTGGACACTCCTTATCAGAGATATTTGAAATCAACTTGCAGTGATGTAAATGCTATTCATAAAGGGTATTTCAGTATTGATAAAAAGACTGGCCAGAGTATTGACAGTCAGTTAAAGCGCGGTAGTGAGTATTCTGACGATATATCTGCCTATGACTTGATTCTGAAAAATAAAGAAAGACTACTTTCTTTTGAGGAGCCGACGAGATTTATCTTTTCTCACTCAGCACTTCGTGAGGGATGGGATAATCCGAATGTATTTCAAATATGTACTTTGAAGCATTCTGATAGTAATACGGCAAAACGGCAGGAAGTAGGCCGCGGGCAGCGTCTTTGTGTAAATCAAGATGGCAACAGAATGGATGTGCAAAATTGTGGAGACTCCGTGTATGACATTAATACGTTGACCGTTGTTGCAAGTGAGAGCTACAAAACATTTGTATCTGATTTACAGTCAGATATTAAAACAGTTCTTTATGACAGACCAATATTTGCGACCAGCGAATATTTTAAAGGAAAGTATGTCAAAGCGAATGATGTATCCATCTTTATTGATGAAGATAAAGCGAATCTAATTGAGTTTTATTTGATTCAAAACGGATATGTGGATGTGAAGCGTAAGGTAACAGATAAGTATCGCCATGAGGTAAGAAATGGTACAGTTGCTGAATTCCCGGAAGAACTGCAACCTGTGGCAGAAGGCATTCATACCTTGATTCAGGCTGTTTATGATGATAGTGTTCTGAAAGATATGTTTACGGACGGACATGAAACCAAAATTACAGAAAATCCACTTAACGACAATTTTGCCAAGCAGGAATTTCAGGCTCTTTGGAAAGAAATCAATCATAAGTATGCTTATACTGTTGAATTTGACAGTAATGAGTTAATTAAGAAAGCAATTTCTCATATAGATGAAAAACTGTTTGTATCTGAACTTCAATACACAGCAACTGTTGGCCGTCAGAAGTCAGAGATGAATGAATATGAGATTGAACGAGGAGCTTCCTTCACCGGCGAAAGGACAAAAACGCAAACGCTTAAACATGCCGAGACGAGTCGGATTAAATATGACCTTATTGGTAAAGTGGCAGAGGGAACAGTGCTTACCCGCAAGACGGTATCTACAATATTGCAGGGTATCAGAATAGATAAATTGCATATGTTCAAAAATAATCCGGAGGAGTTCATTATTAAAGTCGTAAAACTGATCAATGAACAAAAAGCAACCATGATAGTTGAACATATTTCTTATGATACTGTTGATGGGGAATATGACAGTACAATTTTTACAGCGGAAAAACATACACAAAGTTTTGACAATGCTTTCCTTGCAAAAAAAGCAATTCAGGATTATGTGTTTACTGACGGTTCTGCGGATAAGAGTATTGAGAGAAAATTTGTGGAGGATTTGGATGGTGCCGACGAAGTGTGTGTTTATGCAAAGCTTCCGAGGACTTTCAAGATTCCTACTCCGGTGGGTAATTACTCTCCCGACTGGGCGATTGCTTTTTATGAAGGTAAAGTAAAACATATTTTCTTTGTTGCTGAAACAAAAGGTACAATGGAAAGCCTTAATTTAAGACCGATAGAGCAGGCGAAAATTTCATGTGCAAAGAAGTTGTTTAATGAGATGTCCACGAGCAAGGTTAAGTATCACGATGTTGACAGCTATCAAAGTCTGCTTAATATTATAAACGCTATGTAAGATTAGTACTGTTATGGGAATGAAATCAAAAATTTAATTATTATATGTTTTAAAATAAGCAGTAAAAGGAGAAAACCATGTACCGATTCAGAAGGCTGCGCAGAGACGGGCGCATTCGTTCCATGATGCAGGAGACAAGGCTGCATCCGAAAGATTTCATCTATCCCGTCTTTGTGATAGAAGGGGAAAACATCAAGAATCCGGTGGCGTCCATGCCGGGAATCTATCAATATTCCATCGACCGTCTGGAAGAGATTCTGGAGCAGATAAAAGAGGCGGGAATCGGCGGTATTATGCTTTTCGGGATTCCGCGGCACAAGGACCCGCAAGGGAGTCAGGCATATGCGGCGGACGGGATCACCCGGCGGGCAGTCCGTTATATCCAGGAAAATTATCCGGAAATATACATTGTAGTGGATATCTGCCTGTGTGAATATACTTCTCACGGACATTGCGGTATGGTGCACGGAGAAGAAATTCTAAATGATGAAACGCTGCCTTATCTGGTGAAGATGGCGGTGAGCCTTGCCGAAGCCGGAGCGGATATGGCGGCGCCTTCCGACATGATGGACGGGCGTGTGGCGGCTATACGGGAAGGACTGGATCAGGCAGGATTTACACAGATGCCGATCATGACTTACAGCGCCAAATTCGCGTCTGCTTATTACGGGCCTTTCCGCGATGCAGCCCACTCTGCGCCGGGCTTTGGCGACCGTAAGAGTTATCAGATGGATTTTGCCAACGGACAGGAGGCACTCAGGGAGATCGCGGCGGATATAGAGGAGGGCGCGGATATTGTGATGGTAAAACCCGCGCTGGCATATCTGGATGTGTTAAAAGAGGCGGCGCTTACTTTTAAAGTGCCGCTGGCGGTATATAATGTGAGCGGCGAGTATGCCATGGTGAAGGCGGCAGCCGCCAACGGGTGGATCGACGAGAAGCGGATCGTAATGGAAAATCTGACAGCCATGAAGCGGGCGGGGGCACAGATCATCATTACATATCATGCGCTGGATGCGGTGAAGTGGTTATGACATACGGCTGTGATATCAACAGGCTGAATTTACCGGAAGCTTTCTGTGAAAGGAAAGTATAGAACGGCGGCGGGAGTGGGGGACCACAATAATGATTACAACGAGGTCGGAACAATTTTTTAGAAAAGCAAAGACGCTGATTCCCGGCGGGGTCAATTCTCCGGTACGGGCTTTTGCGGCAGTAGGCGGACAGCCTTTCTTCGTGGAGCGGGCCGGGGGACCGTGGCTCATGGATGCGGACGGCAACCGGTATCTGGATTATGTCTGTTCCTGGGGGCCGGGGATTCTGGGACATGCACACCCTAAGGTGATCGAGGCAGTGCGGCAGACCTGTGAGAAGGGTCTGACCTTCGGCGCGCCGACTGCCGGAGAGGTGGAACTGGCGGAACTGATCTGTACCTGTGTGCCGAATGTCGAGATGGTACGGTTAGTCAGTTCCGGAACCGAGGCTGTGATGAGTGCCGTGCGGGTGGCGAGAGGATATACGGGCAGAGATAAAATTATTAAATTTGCGGGCAACTACCACGGACACTCTGACGGTCTGCTCGTGAAGGCAGGTTCCGGGCTTATGACGCAGTCGGTACCGGACAGCGCGGGCGTACCGGCAGGTTATGCGGCGAGCACACTGACGGCAGTATATAATGATCTAGAATCGGTGCGAAGACTGCTGGAAGAAAACAGAGGGCAGGTGGCGGCGGTTGTGGTGGAGCCGGTGGCAGCCAATATGGGTGTGGTGCCGCCGAAGGATGGTTTTCTGCAATTCCTGCGAAACATCGCGTCAGAGCATGGCGCGCTGTTGATTTTTGACGAGGTCATTACGGGATTCCGGCTGGCACTTGGCGGCGCCACAGAGTATACGGGCGTTGCGGCAGATCTGTACACCTTCGGCAAAATCGTTGGCGGTGGCATGCCGCTGGCGGCTTATGGAGGAAGAAGGGATATTATGTCCAGCGTGGCGCCTCTGGGATCGGTATATCAGGCGGGAACATTGTCGGGTAATCCCGTGGCAGTGACGGCGGGGATTACGACGCTGAAAATATTGATGGAAGATACGGCAATCTATGAACGGATCGACAGAAGGGCTGCGAAGCTGGAGGCGGCTTTCCGGCAGACAGGCCTGAGCGTAAACCGTGCAGGTTCGCTGATCTCGGCATTCTTTGCACCCGGCCGGGTAACGAATTATGAAGACGCATGTCGATGCGACAGAGCGGCTTTCGCGCACTATTTTAACAGGATGCTGGGGCGGGGAATCTATGTGGCGCCGTCTCAGTTTGAAGCTATGTTCGTATCGGATGCCCATTCGGATGAACTGATAGACAAGACCTGTGAGGCAATTAGGGAGAGTGTGGAATCTTAGATTCCACACTCTCCCGGCCAATGGCACGGGGTGATCCACACCGTGCCGCATTATCCGTATAGTATCTTCCGCCGTTCTAAGGCATAGTGCTAAAAACTGTGCCCGCCGCCACCGCCGCTGCGGCATCCGCCGCCACCGCCGCCGCTTCCGCCACTGCTGCTTCCACTGCTGATAGGATTGTAGGTGCTGCTTTCCCGGACGAAGAACGCCCTTGGCTGTGTATAATGAAACCGATTTTGTCCGTTACACAGAAGTTCCTTTCTGCCAGGTTTCCTGATTCTTGCGAAGAAACTTACCAATCCGTAGTTCAGCAGCAGAGCAAGGATGAGAGCAAGTAAGACATTGCTGATATATTTCATGGGCTGCGCGATTTTCTGCCCCTTCAGGAGTGTCAGAATCTGATCATATACCTGTGCCGCGCAGTCGTAGTAATCGCCGTTGGATGCATGGCGGTAAACATTGTCTGTGATCGTATTGGCATAAGAAGTAGTAATCACTTTGTAGACGGCGCCGTCGCTGTGAATCCATATATTACGGTTGTCCATATCAATGAGAAAAAGGGTTCCGCTGGCTGTGCCGAACTGTTCCTGATAATACCGGCGGGCATAAGATTCCGTACCGCCGCCGTTACTGTCTATTGTCTTAAAAGCCACGTTTCCGTAGGCTGTGATCTCCTGCATCAGCGCGGCAAGATCCTGCATTTCCTCATCATTAAGAAGCAGTGCTTCGTCTTCGATCATAACGCGGTAGGATGTTTCGGGGTTCACATACATTTCATATGCGGCGGAAGAATCCTGGTAAACCGCCTCCTCTGCGTAATATTCCGACAGACTGTCTGTTTCATCAGCATAGTAATCTTTGATCCTGTTATGCGCATGCAAGACGCCTGCAATAACGGCGGCGGCCGTTGCCACAATTACGATCAGTATACTGAGTTGAATAACATGATTCCTACGCATTCTCATCACCTCCCCGTCTGTTAAACTGCGGTAATTTACGCGTGGTCAGTACGTTATATCTTTCGATGATATCCATCAGTGTCCAGATGACCGCGCCCATGGAGATAACCGCTCCGCTGTAATAATACAGATCTGAAACGGGGTTCCATATGCTGATCACAATAGCAAGCAGGATTGAGGCGGCGGGCTTAACCAGTACCGGCATCATTTCCTTCAACATACCTTTCCGCATATATTTTGACAGTTTATTGGATGATATCATGTATGTAAAAACGGCAAAGACTGCGAAAACCACAAACAACGAGACTGCGCTGCCGCCGCAAAAAGCCACAATAATCATAACAATGGGCATAACAACGGTAAATAGCAGGACGCTGATCATAATCTGCATTATTTTGGTTACGCCGGCGGACTTCACGTATGGTTTTGGCTGACCGGTTTCGGCATAATTGACCCAGCTGCCGGCGGCGGCGCTGTTTTCCTCTTCATTTTTCTGTTTCGAAAAGAGGTAGCCTTTATCATTCTCTCTGTTTTCCTTCTCCTTGATCCGGGCCATCTGAGAGGTGGAGACGATCGCGCAGACGAAAGCCAGCAGCGCAGACAGCATCAGAGTAACGCCGGGAGTAATGGTAAACCCGAGATTGAGGATCAGAAATAACGGAACCGCCAGCAGCAGGGAGCCGATTATGTATTTTTTCCTGTCTACGGGCAGGTCTGCTGCCGCTTTACCGGTCTGCCCGTTGACTACGGCGTAGGCTACCCGGTCCCCTTTTCTGTAAGACAGGAACCATACCGGGAGCATAGCCGATTCCGAAGCGGTACATTGAGGGCGTAAAGCTTTTTTCAGGTAAGGCGCATTTTTGTAATCCTTCACATGATACTGGGAACATACGCTGTCGTCCGTCAGTTTGCTGAAGCAGTCCTCGGTCGCCAGTTCACAGGCGTCGTCTTCGTACACGTGGCTGTCCACATCGCTGAGATCTGCATAGAAGCCGCTTAGAAACGATGGCGTAAAGCGCTTGCTTTCTTTCATATCATATGGTGCGATAGCGTTGCTCAGGTCATCGGAAAAAGAAGCCGCGGCGTCATAGGAAATCCCCTCATAAGAAGCCTCTATTTCGCTGACGATATTATAGTGCTTTGTGATCAGATAATCGCCTTCCTGATGACTTTTACTGCCGCGGAAGGTGATTTTTCCCTGATTCTCAAAAGAATAGATCCAGTAAGGCATATAGATTCCGCGGAATTTCTCGATATATTCCTGTTCTTTCAGTTCGGACGGCGCGAAGATGGCACGCCGCATCATCCGGGCATAGGAAGCCTTGCAGTCCTCTTTTGTCTTGGAAAAGGGAATAATATGAACAGGGCGGCGGCTCTTGCCGATCCTGCTGTCTAAAATAGCTGTAGAACCGCAAAAGCTGCAGAAAGTAGCGGCGGTGGTATCTTCACTCAAAAGCTCGGCACCGCACTGTGAGCAGCTATAGATCGTCACGTCGTATTCCTGGCTTTCCTCGGCGGCATAATCGCTCTGAATACTGTACGGGTCTACAGTAGTGTTGCAGTAACTGCATAGCATCTGCTGGGCGGCAATATCAAATTTCAGGTTACTGCCGCAGTTGGGGCATTCGTACATGTATAAACTCCTCCTCCTTGTGTATATCTTTTTCTTATTTTAAATATGTCAGTATATGCTTTGCATTTGCATATATATCCTAAAAGTAATCTGAAAAATATGCTTTCTCTACGGGAATGATGCGTTCCAGCCATGTGAGCATATAGTACTCGGTCTGAATTTTCTCGTGTTCGTACAGATAGGATGGCCTTTTGTAGCCCATCAGCATAGTCGTCAGCGTGTTGACCGACAGTTCTACCACGTTGATCGACTGGTTGTCATCGACGCGCTCGCAGATGGTCCTGCCGTCGTGCCATGAGACGAGATAGTCACCCTCATTCCATGGTGCCATCTCATCATGCACCCTGAAATGAAGTTTGAGATCTTCGGGCTGTATCTGAAAAGGATACTCTGACAGGAACTCCCTGACATCTATAATCCGCGCCATGATATACGGCGAGATCGTCTCGGTGATTTCGCTGTCTTCGAACAGATATGCCATCGGCTCGCCGGAATAATTGTCGCCCTGTACCTGGGTGATCATGGAGAAATGTGCACTGATATAGTTCCAGAGCCCGTGATTGGCCTCTATATTCAAGTAGACCATTTCCTTGATGTGAAAAATCTCATTTGCGATATAGTATACCACATAACCAAGCGGTTTGTGTTCTTTGCTGTAATAGACCGCAGCGATGATATCTTCGTTGTCCCAGCGCCAGTATTCCTCCCATGCCAATGCATCGCGGATCAGCGCGCCGTGTTTCTGCAGAGCAAAATAGGAATGTACATTACGATAATCCTCGGAATCCAGGCTGACACGCTCGACCATACCGTCCACAGGGATCGCTTTCGGAAGCTGTGTGTCTTTGACGGTAAAGGAGAGTTTGTCGGATACGATCTCCCAGCCCATCTTGCGGTAAAAAGGGATGGAGTAGGGATAGAGAAAAGAAATCAGCATCTTCTGATCATGTATGTAATTCAGCGCGCGCTCCATCAGGGAGTGAATCAGACCGCGGCCGGTGTATTCCGGATAGGTGGCGACGCCGGTGATACCGCCCATATCCATGATTGTGTCGTGAATATTGACTTTCATGGAGTAGACGACGATCATGGAGGCCAGTTTGTCGTGATAGAACCATCCGATCACGTATGCTTCCTCCAGAATCGGCCGTTTGGCATATTTGATCTCATCCTGTTCCCAGCCGGTCTGGAACAGATCGTAAGAAGTGACCTGAAAAGCATATTGTAACAAGGCATTAAACTGTTCCAGATCTCCCCGGTCCAGTTCCCGCATCTTAAATTCTCCGTCGGTTTCTAAATAAGTGTAAGTGTGATGCTCATCCATATGAAAACTCCATTTCAAATGTGCTCAGTCTGTAAAATATTTTGCGAATTTACCGTCGTCTGCATCAAAGAAACAGAAGCCGACGATCCCGCGACCGGTGTGCGCACCGATGGCACAGCCCACGACAGATACGACGGTCTTTTTCGGATGAAAGGCCTCCTGTACCATATTATTCACGAAATTAAGGGAATCCATGTCTTCACCGTGACAGAGCGCGATCGTCTGCTGCCCGGGCTGATAGATATGTTCTTTGGCGTAGTCAATGAGATAGCGCAGTGATTTCTTCCTGCCGCGGACAGTCTTGATGACGGCAAGTGCGCCCTCTTCATTTACGATCAGAACGGGTTTCATGTCCAGCGTCTCCGCCAGTGTACCCTTAAGTCTGGTGAGCCGGCCGCCCTTGATCAGATAGGCCAGAGTCTCAACCGTAAAGACATGTCTGATATGAGAGATAAAATAGTCTGCGGCTTCTGTGATTTCTTCTTTGGAAGCCCCCTTCTCCAACATGGTCACCAGTTTATTAACCAGCAGGCCGAAGCCCGCGGAAGCGCATTTCGAGTCGATGATCGTCAGGTCGAAGTCCGGATATTCTTCCAGCACGTTATTCTTAGCGATATTGGCGGCATTATAGGTTCCTGCGATACCTGTGGAGAAACACAGATATATGACCTGATCCTTCGCTTCGGCGTAGGGAGTAAAGACATCCGTAAACATTGCGGGATTGATATGATAGGTTTTAACGTCCCGTTTGATATCGTCCAGTATATGATAAAATTCTTCCGTATGAATGGTCTTACCGTCAAAATAATCGACATCGTCAATCACGACCGGCGTCGGAATCACATGCAGTTTATGCTGTTCTATATAATTCTGCGGCAGATCGCTTGCAGAGTCTGTAATGATACGAAGCATAAAGGACACTCCTTTTTACTGTGAATGATTTACAGCGACACCATGCCATATAAGACATATCCGTCTGTGGCATGGGATTCATACTGTATCTTATAGATAGTTTACACCAAACAGGTCAAATAGAAAAGTGTTTTAGGGTTTATTGAAGTCAATATGCAAATAAGCGGTTGATTATAATAAAATTTTAGGAAGATACATCGAAATTCAAACTTTATCTATCCGGGCAAATATGGTACTATAGTATCAGATGTGAATGTACCGGGATGAAGCATCAAAAATGAAAAGGGGGATAAAAGGGGATTGTTTTTTGACAGCCGGCACGATATGAGAGTCACTACTTTACGAACACTAAGGAGAAAATTATATGCAGACATAATTAGCGAATAACGAGGAAAAACTCAGTAATAATATAATGTTTCTATACATTTTTGCAGTAGCGGTTTCGGGATTCGGATTTGTCATGATCTTTTTAAACGGCGGAATCAGGGAATGTATCTTTCTCTTATCCGGCGTATGCGCAGTTATAACCAAACTGCTGGAGAAGCCGTTAGGGGCAAATGCAAAGTATGTATATGCCTGCATTCCGCCGGTCATCGGTGCAATTACCGCAGCCGTCTGTAATACAAATACCAGTGACAGCTATGTCTGTCTGACGCATTACTATTTTGTGGCAACATTACTGCTGGTACCGTATTACTCACAGAAGCTGATCCGGGTGAGCGCCGCGGTGACGATTCTGTTCAATGCCGCGTTGATGGTTATGTTTCCGGCAGGATTCTTAAAGCTGCATAGTCTGATCGGATGGATTTTTACGGGAATTGTCTATGTTGTGCTTTTCCTGGCATGCAGTTTCATCATATACCGGACGCTGGCTTTATTTAAAGTCGTAGAGGAGCAGGGACATGAGGCGGAGAATGTTTTACAAAATGTACAGGAAGTGGTGGAAAGCCTGGAAGAGTCTTCCGATGCCATCTACAGCTCTCTGCAGGAATTTGAGGGCAACACGGGAGAGATTGCCGCATCGACACAGCAGATCAGTAGAAGCGCTAACGAGCAGATCAGTGAGGTGGAAAGCAGCCTGACGATCTTCGGAGAGTTGAATGATAAGATTGCCAGATCCGAGGAGCGGGTCAACCAGACCGTAGAAACAATTATGAATCTGAAAAATAAAAATGATGAGGGATTTTCTGTTGTTGAGGCGCTTTCGGAGAAGTTTGAAGAAAACATCAGGACGACACAGACTGCGGCGGACGGTGGAATCCTCGGAGGAGGTTATTGATATCACAAGACTGTTGAAATCGGAACTGGAGGATATTGTCGCCATTAAAGAGCAGCTCCAGAGCGTTATGAAGCGTGTCGAGGAAGGTTCCAGAAACTTCGTGATTACGACAGACGGAATCGGCGCGTCCACGGAGGAACAGGTTGCCGGTCTGGACAGTATCGTGAAATCGATGAAGAATATGCAGGCAGGAATGGAGAAGCTTGCCGGTGTGCTGCACAGTGAGAAATAAATCCGGCGGGCAGACTCATTCATAAGATGAGGGATACTGGCTTGCCGGAGTCTGTTACGGGACATTTCCTTTATTCCATAGGAAATGTCCCGCATCGGTTTTAAAAGCCGGATGCGGGACATCTTTTATGCTGTAGAATCATGCATTCATCTGATCCAGCAGAGAAATCTTAATGTCATACAGTCTGCTGGACAGATCCACGTATACCTTGTGCGGATTCACGAGACGTCTCGTTTCTTCCCAGAGTGTGTCCAGTTCTTCCTGACAGTAGGCGCGGATATCCATGACCTTCGGAGAGGTGTAACAGCATTCACCGCCGCGGAAGACAGGCACCATCAGTTCTCTTAACGTGTAGCTTCCGCCGGGCAGTTTTGTTTTCTTCCACGGTTCGTTCGGATCGAACAGCAGCAGGGGGGCGCTCTCATCAAATTTCTCATCTACCAGACAGATCAGATCGGCTTTGATCTTGCCGGTCTCCTTCTCATAGATTCGATAGATCGTTTTGTTTCCGGGATTGGTGACTTTTTCCGTGTTCTCGGACAGCTTGATCTTGGGAATGAATTTCCCGTCTTTACCCATCACAGCGGCTAATTTATATACGCCGCCGAAGGATGGACAGTCTTTCGATGTAATCATGTGCGTGCCCACGCCCCAGGAGGTGATGGCGGCGCCCTGATCTTTCAGGCTTTGGATCAGGAACTCATCCAGATCGTTGGAGGCGGAGATAACGGCATCGGGGAATCCCGCGTCGTCTAACATCTTGCGCGCTTTTTTAGACAGATAAGCGAGGTCGCCGCTGTCTAAACGGATGCCGTAGAAGGTAAGCGGAATGCCCGCCTGCTTCATTTCGGTAAAAACACGGATTGCGTTGGGTACGCCGGATTTTAATGTGTCGTAGGTATCGACCAGCAGAATACATGCGGAAGGATACATATCGGCGTAAGTCTTAAAAGCGGTGTACTCATCGGGGAAACTCATGATCCAGCTGTGGGCGTGAGTACCCTTCACCGGCACATCAAAGAGTTGTCCGCACAGGACGTTGGATGTGCCGATACAGCCGCCGATCATGGCGGCTCTCGCACCGTAAGTACCGGCGTCAGGACCCTGGGCGCGGCGCAGACCAAACTCCATGATGCCGTCACCGTGGGCGGCATAGCAGACTCTTGCCGCTTTTGTTGCGATCAGGCTCTGGTGGTTGATGATATTTAAGATTGCAGTCTCTACGAGCTGCGCCTGCATGATCGGCGCGATTACTTTGACAAGCGGTTCTCTCGGGAAGACAACGGTTCCCTCCGGAATCGCATAGATGTCTCCGGTAAATTTAAAGTCCCTCAGATAGTCAAGAAAGTCTTTGCCGAAAATACCAAGGCTCGCAAGGTATCTGATATCTTCATCATCGAAATGCAGATCCTTGACATATTGTATGACCTGTTCCAGGCCGGCCGCGATGGCAAATCCGCCGTCACAGGGATTGCTTCTGTAGAAGGCATCGAAGATAACGGTTTCATTCTGATCTTTGTTCTTAAAGTAGCCCTGCATCATGGTCAGTTCGTACAGATCGGTGAGCAGGGTCATGTTTTGTCGGTCCATTGTATTCCTCCATTGGTTCCCTTTGCATTGGGCGTGCTATCATTAACAGGATGTGTATGTCACAGCGTATATAATCAGGGTATACGCATGACGTCAGTCTTATTTTACACCAAATTGCCGTGATGGAAAAGCTTTTTACACAAAAAGACAAGACAAGTGACAAGACAGCATGACATCTGCCATATTTTGTATAGTACGGAATAATAACAGTTCAGCCTTGCACTATTCCGCGAGTAAAATCGCTCTGTATGCGATTTTATGAGTTGTGAAAGCGCCAAAATGCGACTTTGGAGCATTTTGTGTGCATCAGGAGTGACAGTGAAGCCGAAGGCTGAACTGTTACACGGAATATATTAAAATATGACAAATTAATTGAATCCGCGGGGCATTTTATAGTACAATACAGATAACTAAAATTCAGGCGATGAATTCACACGCAAATTTGTGCCGGAGCGTCACAAATTTGTTTGTATGGCAAAACTTTGTAAACAAAGTCTGCGAATTTGAAATTTGCGACTTTGCGTCAGCAAAGTCATGCCACATGTCGCGTAAGCGCTCCGGAATGGAGATATTTATGAAGGAAGTACGGATTCTGGAAATCAAACAGAGTGTTTATGCGGACAATGACAGACAGGCGGAACTTTTACGTCAGGAGTTAAGGGAAAAAGGAGTTTTCCTGTTAAATCTCATGTCTTCGCCGGGTTCGGGCAAGACCACTACGCTGATGAAGACGATTGAGGCATTAAAGGATAAACTGCAGATCGGGGTGATGGAGGCGGATATAGATTCCGATGTGGACGCCAGAACGATCTCGGAGTCCGGGGCGAAGGTGATCCAGCTTCATACCGGGGGAATGTGCCATCTGGATGCAGAGATGACCAGACAGGGGCTGGACGGACTGCAGACGGAAGGAATCGAACTGGCAATCCTTGAGAATGTGGGGAATCTGGTGTGCCCGGCAGAGTTCGACACCGGGGCGTCTAAAAATGCCATGATCCTGTCCGTGCCGGAGGGCGATGATAAGCCGTTAAAGTACCCGCTCATGTTTTCGATCTGTGACGTGGTATTGATCAACAAGATCGATGTCCTGCCGTATTTTGATTTCGATATGGAGAAGTGCAGAGAATACATACATATGCGCAATCCCCGGGCGAAGATTATTCCGGTCTGCGCCAGGACAGGGGAAGGCATACAGGAGTGGGCAGACTGGCTGGAAGAAGAAGTGAGGAAGTGGCGTGAGGCATAGGAGCTTCGTGAAAGTGATATAGTGAATCAGGAAAGAAATTTTTTGCAGAAATAAAATACACTGTGAGGGAGGAAGGTATGGAGAGAAAACTGGACAAAGAATTATATCCGGAGTACGTCTATCCGGAGCATAAGACGGATCACAGCGAACCGCCCCGGGAGAGCATTGTCAAACTGGGAAAGATGATCACGGACAGGATACCCCAGAAGCTGGGGATCAAGAAGATCACGCCGGATGATCCGGAGTATTGGGGCCTGGCAGGCGTGGTGACTGACGAGGAGGCGGAAATCGCCTTGAAACTCGGCGTCAGAAAACCGAAAACGCTGCCGGAGATCGCGAAGCTGACGGGAATTCCGGAGAAAGAACTGGAACCGAAGCTGCAGGCGATGTCCGTAAAGGGCATACTGGAATATAACTGGGAGAACCCGAAGCATGAGAAACAGTATCTGCTTCCCATGTTTGTGCCCGGTTCAGCGGAATTTTTTAATATGAACAGCAAAGTGGTGGAAGAACACCCGGAAGTCACGCTGTTCTTCGAGCATATGTCCAGACTGCCCCTTGAGATGGTGACGCCTTTTGTGGGAGAGGGCGGAAACGGTATCGGTATGCATGTCATTCCGGTGGAAAAGGCTATTGAGATGGAAAACGAATCCATTGATCTGGAACATATTTCCTACTGGCTGTCGAAATATGAAGGCAAGTATGCGGCAAGCCCCTGTTCCTGTCGTCGTTCCCGTCTGGTACATGATGAAGGCTGTGCCGATGACCCGGAGGGCTGGTGCGTGGCAGTGGGCGACATGGCGGATTACGTGGTGGAGACCCAGAAGGATGGACGCTATATCACGAAAGAGGAAGCGCTTGACATATTTAAGCAGGCGGAGGATAACGGGTTTGTTCATCAGATCACAAACATTGACGGCGCAAACAAGATCTTTGCGATCTGTAACTGCAATGTGAACGTGTGCTATGCACTCAGGACCTCCCAGCTTTTTAACACGCCGAATATGTCCCGTTCCGCTTATATTGCAAAAGTGGATAAGGATAAGTGCGTTGCCTGCGGAAAATGTGTGGAAGCATGTCCGGCGGGTGCGGTGAAACTGGGACAGAAGCTGTGCAGGAAGGACGGCAGTGAAGTGGACTACCCGAAGATGCCGCTTCCGCAGGAACAGAAGTGGGGCGAGCATATGTGGACCCACAATTACAGGGATGTGAACAGGATCAACTGCTACGATACGGGAACTGCACCCTGTAAGACGGCGTGTCCGGCACATATTGCGGTGCAGGGCTATCTGAAACTGGCTAAGGAAGGGCGGTATGAGGAAGCGCTGGCGCTGATCAAGAAGGATAACCCGCTGCCTGCAATCTGCGGACGGATCTGTAACAGACGCTGTGAGGATGCCTGCACGCGGGGGACTTTGGATGAGGCGGTTGCCATTGACGCAGTGAAGAGGTTTGTGGCAGAGAGAGACTTGACTGCGGAAACGCGCTACATACCGAAACCGACAGTGCCGTCCCTGAAGGGAAGCTTCGACGAGAAGATCGCCATCATCGGTGCCGGCCCGGCAGGATTGTCCTGCGCGTATTATCTGGCGGATAAGGGGTATAAGCCGACCATATTCGAGAAGAGTGAGAAGCCCGGCGGTATGCTGACATACGGGATTCCTTCCTATAAACTGGAAAAAAATCTGATCGAGGCGGAAATCGATGTGATCAGAGCCATGGGCGTAGAGATCAAATGCGGTGTGGAGGTCGGCAGAGATGTTACGATCTCGCAGCTTCGTGAACAGGGCTACAAGGGATTTTACATAGCCATCGGCTGTCAGGGCGGCAGGAAACCGAACGTGCCCGGCGAGGATGCGCAGGGCGTTTATACGGCGGTGGAATTTCTGAAAGAAGCCGGACAGAAAGAGAAGTTTGATCTGGGCGGCGACGTGATCGTTGTGGGCGGCGGAAATGTGGCAATCGATGCGGCCAGAGTGAGCACCCGGTGCGGCGACGGCAAGGTGTCCATGTTCTGTCTGGAGAGCCGTGACGAGATGCCCGCCAGCCGGGAGGAGATTCTGGAAGCGACGGAAGAGAACATTGCCATTCATAACGGCTGGGGACCGAAAGAGATCCTGACGGAGAATGGCAGGGCGACAGGCGTGGTATTTAAGAGGTGTACCCGTGTATATGATGAGAACCATCGTTTCGCGCCGGTGTATGATGAGGAGGATACCATGACCGTTTCCTGTGCAGGCGTGATCTTCAGCGTAGGACAGGGAATCGTATGGGGCGACCTTCTGAAAGATACGAAAGTAGAACTGCGTCCGAACGGCGGCGCGATTGCCGACAGATTGACGTATCAGACAGCGGAGCCGGATATCTTCGTGGGCGGCGATGTCTACACAGGACCGAAATTTGCCATAGATGCCATCGCGGCGGGGCGTGAGGGAGCAATCTCTCTGCACCGGTTCGTGCATGAGCACTGCACGCTGACCATCGGAAGAAACAGGCGGGATTTCATAGAGCTTGATAAGGATGATATTTTCATTGCAAGCTATGACAATACCGACAGGCAGAGACCGGAGAAGGCGGAAGAGGCACAGGCCCGTTCCTTCCGTGATCTGTCGCACACTTTGACCGAGGAGCAGGTGAAAGCAGAGACTTCCCGCTGTCTTGGCTGCGGCGCGTCGGTGGTTGATCCGAACAAATGTATCGGCTGCGGGATCTGTACGACGAAATGTGTGTTTGACGCGATTACGCTTCACAGGGAACTGCCGGGCTGTTCTACAATGGTGAAATCGGAAGATAAGCTGAAATATATTCTGCCGAATACGGTGAAGCAGTCTATTAAAGTCAAGTTTGCACGCAAAGGGAAACAGGATGCATGAATTAGGTGTTGTATTTCATATTATGGACAGTCTGGAAAAGGTCGCGGCTGAGAATGAGGTGGAGGGGATCTCCAAAGTCGTTCTGGAACTGGGAGAGGTGTCTACGGTGATCGAGTCCTATCTGCAAAACTGCTGGAAATGGGCGGCGAAGAAGCGGGAGCTTTTCTCGGAGGCGGAACTTGTTGTGGAGATTCTGCCTGCCGTTACTTACTGTGAAGGCTGTGAGAAGACTTATTCCACCGTGGAGCACGGCAAGATCTGTCCCTATTGCCACAGCCCGGATACGTGGCTGTTACAGGGAAGTGAGTTTAATATTAAAGAAATAGAAGTCTATTGATCAGGAGATTGTTTTTGCACAGGAACTGTCAGTTTGCCACGGGTACGGTTAAAGTGGCAGAACACGTGAGACGGCGGTGCGAAAAATCTTATAAGGAAGAGAAATGAGAGGGGGAATTAATATGTTTCATTTAAGTGACGGTATGATCGGCTGGCAGCTTTTAGGCTGGGTGCTTGTTTTTGCGGGGCTGATCATTATGAATGAGGTTGCGCGGCGGACGAAATTTGGAGGTGGATTGTGCTTCTTCGCGATCCCGGCGGTGCTGACGGTTTATTTTATTTCCATATATGTGGGCGCGGCGAAAGGTGCGGAGTGGGCGCTGACGAACCAGACCTACGTGCATATGAACAGCTGGTTCCATTATGCGAAGCTGTACGCTGCACTGGCCGGATGTATCGGCTTTATGGTCCTGAAGTATAAGTGGGGAAGTCTGGGAAAATCCCATGCCTTTAAGGTATTCCCGTTTGTGATTGTTGCGATTAACATTCTGATCGCAGTAGTATCCGATTTTGAGTCTGCTGTCCGGGCAGGCGACATCATGGGCGGCTGGTGGAAATCTTCCGAGGGCGTATGGCTCTACGGCGGCTGGTGGAATGTCCTGAATGGCATTGCCGGACTCATCAACATTGTCTGCATGACAGGATGGTGGGGAATTTACTCATCTAGGGATAAAAAGGATATGCTCTGGCCGGATATGACATGGCAGTTTATTCTTGCATACGATATCTGGAATTTCCAGTATACTTATCTGAATCTGCCGACCCATGCATGGTACTGCGGATTTGCGCTGCTTCTGGCGCCTACGATTGCGAATGCGCTCTGGAATAAGGGCGGCTGGATTCAGAACCGTGCCAATACGCTGGCGCTGTGGTGTATGTTCGCGCAGGTATTCCCGCTGTTCCAGGACGGCAGCCGTTTCACTACCGTATCATCCGTGTACGGGGCAGGCGGCGCTGCGGCAGCATTTGGAGAGGCGATGCCGGCTACGGCAAATCCTGCTGCACAGGGAATCATTTCGGTGCTCTCTATCGCAGTAAATATCGTGGTATTCGCGGTGATCTTAAAGCGCGCGAAGGCGCAGAAGAAGAACCCTTATACGAATGAGATCTTTACGGACCAGAAGGATTTCATTGCGGCGATGAACAGGGCGGAATAAAAGAATACCCCTTCTGTCATGAGTGGATGGCAGGAGGGGTGTTCTACTAAATGAACGGTTCGTTGTATTAGTACAACGAATATTAATTAACTGACACATTGACTTGCCTGATTTTTCATCTGCTTCGTTGTTGTCAATCGGCGTAGCCACCGCTACGCCTCATTCCTCCGCCTTGCATATGAAATAATCATTCTGCGCCAATGTATCAGAAATTAATTATTCGTTGTACTAGAAATAATCCGGCACAATATTGTATTCATGCAGCAATTTGTCACAATATGCGGAATCTTCCATGGCTTTTGAAATGTCTTCAGTCCTTCCGGCTTTTAACAAAGTGTCAATTAATTTCATCCCGGTTTCTCTTCCGTAATTATATTCGGTTTTCTTTAACAGTTCTTCGTCATACTCAAAAATACTCATACTGATGGCCTCCGCTCGATTTTGCCTTAAAAAGTCTGAAAGAATATTTTTTTTGATACATTCGGTTACGGCGCATTATTCCCGGCGTTTCTTGCGGGATGAAGCTTTACGGCTGTTCCAGGATAATTCCGGTTGTTTTCTTAAGCTGTGAGACCCAGTCTTCCGTCCGGCAGAATACGATACACTCCTGATAGCCGTCGCTTGTCACATACAGATGCCTGTCATCGCTCTGTTCAGAGATCACATCATTCATAAAAGTCAGCATTCCCACATCAAACCAATCGTTATAGACACTGGCGTTATATTGATAAGCCTTGCCGTTACAGCAAAAAGAAATGGTCTGTATGCCGGTGCCGGAGTCGTAATCGACCTGGCTGGTATCTTCTGCAATGTCTGTGAAAACAAGATCGTCTCCGGCAATTTCGGCGACACTCTGCACAAAAGTGGTGTACATGGTATCAAGCTCCATACACTCCATGTCAAAACAGAAGAACTGCCTCGGTCCGGCAGCAGGTTTTGCCGCCTCATCCTGGTAAAGCAGCCAGTCAATGTATGTAAGAATCAGGCCGCTTAGCTGGCTGGTATCCATTGCTTCCATGACTTCAGCCGGAAATGAGGCGAGACTGTCGGTAATTTCGTCTTCTACGGACGTCGCGTCGATGCCGAGTTCCTTCAATGCGGCGATGGTCTCATGAACTGTAATGACGGGCTGCGCGGTGTAGAGGGAGCCTGTCTGCTGCATCTGCCCGATGGAATCGTTACTGAAATAGCGAAAAGCCATAGCGGCCGTCAGCATTAGCAGCGGTATGATAAGTGCGATGAATGTACTTTTGTGCATGGGTCTTTCCTTTCTGTAATTTCTAACAGAATACCACAATTATATTTATTTTGTAACATTTCCCGGAGAATTAGATGATATAATAATATAAATGTCCGATGAAATCGGACAGTAAGCGCGAAAGCGCGGGCTTGCGAGTCCGCGAGGCACCGGGTCACCGATGAAGGACAAAGCGCGGGTTTGTGTGTAAATTGATAATGGAGTCAATTATGAAGAAAATTCTGCTTGTGGAAGACGATCGTCTTTTAAATAAAACATTATCTTATAATTTATCACTGGATGGTTATGCTATGACATCTGCATTCAATGTCAGGACGGCCGCAGAGGGGATTAAAACACAGCAGTATGATCTGGCGCTGCTGGATATTAACCTGCCGGACGGAAACGGCTATGACCTGTGCAGACTGTTGAAGACGGAATGTCCAGATATGCTTGTGATTTTTCTTACTGCCAATGACCGGGAGCAGGATCAGATCCTCGGGTATACGGCAGGAGCTATAGACTATATTACGAAACCATTCTCAATTGCGGCATTGCAGCATAAGATCAGTGCCATGTTTGCGATGGTGGAGAGGCATAAGCCTTCGGAGGACATCTACGACGACGGAAGGCTGTGCCTTGACTTTGCACGGCAGACCGGAACATTGTGCGGCAGCCCGCTTGCGTTATCCGCGATGGAATTCCGAATGCTTTCTTTGTTCTGCCGGAATGAGGGACAGGTTCTGACTCGTGGCCGGCTTCTGGAGAAGCTGTGGGATGCGGAAGAAAACTATGTGGATGAGCACACATTGACGACCGCTGTCAGCCGTATACGTGGTAAGATTGAGGCGGAGGGAGACCGCTATATCAAGACGGTATATGGTATGGGGTATCAGTGGATGGGAGAATAGGCTGATCAAGCAGAGATTATGCAATTTTCAATTTAAGCAGTATCGCAGGCAGACATGCGACATGCATGGGAATCATGCGGAAAATGATTTTACACGGTTGTGGAAAGGCATGGTTATTATAATGAGAAGTTCAGAGAAAGAGAGAAAGTCGATATCGGTCAGGATGATCTACATCATAACGATTACCGGAGTGATTGTCACGACGGCGGCAGCCTGTCTGTTCCTGTATCTGACGACCGGTGATGTGATGATTCCGGTATCCGGCATGTTATCTGCGGGGTGTGCTCTCATATGGATCACAGTTTTCATGATGTTTATAGGCAGGCGGCTGTCGCTGTTTACAGAAGATCTCTGCCGGCAGGTGGATTGTATGATCAACGGGGAGGCGGATTTAGCATGGGGCGATGACAGCGAGACGCTCTTTGCGCGAATCAACAATCGCTTCATGCGGCTGTATGAGATCCTGTGCGAGAGCAGACGGCAGGAGTCGGAACAACGGCAGAAAATACAGGCGCTTGTATCAGATATTTCTCACCAGGTGAAGACGCCGGTCAGCAATTTGAGGATGGTGACGGATACGCTTCTGACAAGGCCGATTACGGAAGAAGAACGGGAGCGGTTTATACGGGGAATCAGTGCCGAGACGGACAAGCTGGATTTTCTTTTTCAGGCGTTGATCAAGACCTCCAGATTGGAGAGCGGGGCTATCTGTCTGGAGAAGACAGACGGGTTTATTTACGACACACTGGCACAGGCGGTGAGCGGGATTGTTTACAGTGCGGAGAAGAAGCGGATTGATGTGACAATAGACTGCCCGGAACAGCTTCATGTACCGCATGACAGAAAGTGGACGGCGGAGGCGCTCTTTAACCTTCTGGACAATGCCGTGAAGTATACGGCTGAGGGCGGCAGGATCGCCGTGTCTGTGGAACAGTGGGAAATGTATGTCAAGATCGATGTATCCGATACCGGCAAAGGAATCGCCGAGAGCCGGCAGGCAGCTGTATTCCGGCGCTTCTACAGAGAAGAAGAGGTACATGATGAGCAGGGGGTCGGCATCGGACTGTATCTGACCCGCGAGATCGTCACGCGTCAGGGCGGGTATGTCAAGGTGACATCGGAGGTTGGAACCGGATCGACATTTTCGGTGTTTCTGCCGCGGCATTTATACCGTGATGTCCGCCAGACAGAAGCTTATCATGCTATTCAGGTCTTCTAAAGAAGCCTCAACCTGATAACCTATTTTACCGCCGCTGAAAATGATTGCGGGAAAGTTTGCGGCTGACGCGTCGATAACGGTCTGGAATTGTTTTTTCATGCCGACCGGAGAGCAGCCTCCATGGATATAACCCGTTAATGCCAGCAGATCTTTGGATTTGACCATACTGATGCTTTTCTCGCCGACTGCGGCGGCGGCTTTCTTCAAGTCCAGTTCCCGGCTGACGGGTACCATGAAGACGTAATGATTCTTTGAACTGCCGACTGTCACTAATGTCTTAAATACCTGATCCGGATTCTGGTTTAAGACGGCGGCAACATCCATACCGCTGATGACGCCAGAGTCAATGTAGCAGTAGCTTGTATAGTCAATTTTCTTCTGATCTAACAGGCGCATGACGTTTGTTTTTTCTGTGTTCTTTTTCATGATTTACCCCACTTCTGCGCTGCTTTCTGTGCATGAACGAGTTTGTGGCAAGCAACGCGCAGACACAAATCTCGCGATTGAAAATTTTAATTTTCAATCTTTACCTCGATTTATATGTGTGGTGGGAGCAGGACGGTATTCATTATACCAGATTGCCGGGACGAAGGCATCAGAGAAATGAACAGCGGGGAATAAAATTGCTTTCAGATATAATGCTGATAGAGAAAATTTTGTTAGAAAACGGAAGAAAAAATAAAGGAAAGGCGGCATATTTTTATAGAAAATGTACAATAGGAAAAGGACATTTCATATGATATTATTATATATGTCTGACTGTCAAAATTATTTGAGTGCATAGAAAAGTGTGCCCTATGAAATTAAAACCTTTCGGGTAGTGTGCAAGGTGCACTTTTGTTCTGCATGAATGAAAATATAATATGGAGAATGGAGGACACTGATATGAAATTGGCATACGGCAGCAGTATGAAAGGTGATGTGTCAGCGGCACTAAAAAATATTACAGAGCCTGAGGCCCTGTTTTTTTCTGTCGCGAGCGAGGATATGCTTGAGCATGCGGCCAGTGAAATTGAGAAGACATTTCCAGGTGTTGCATCGATCGGAGGGGTCGGGCAGGCATATATCGGCAGAGATTTTTTTGATTCGGGTATTACGGTTATCGCATTGAAGGAAAACATCAAGGTCGCGGCAGATGTTCTGGAACAGGCGTCAGTCATGCCCATCAAATATATCAGAAGACTGGAGAACGCCGTAAAGACCGTAGGAGGCGAACGGGGTAAAACGGCGTGTTTCGATATCTGTTCGGCGGGTGTGGATGTCCGCGCTGTCACAACGCTGTCTAATTATCTCTGTCCTTTAGGCTATGACCTTGCAGGAGGCACCAGTAATTCGTCGGCGGTTGCCTGTAACGGGAAAGTATATAAGGACGCGTGTGCTTTTTTCATCATTAAAAATCTCAGAGGAAAAATAAAGTCGTATAAAGAAAATATCTACATCCATCCGCAGGGAACCGAGAAGCAGTTTATGGTGACAGAGGCGGAGCCCAGAGATTACAGAATCCGTACGCTGGAGAATGTTTCTGCCGAGAAAGTATATACTTCCGAGCTGGGAATCAGCAGAGATAAGATTACCACACAGACTTTCAAGAATCCGTTCGGACATGTCTGCGGTTCTGATACATACATTGTGTCCATAAAGGGTGTTGAACCGGACGGGAGTATCACCACATTCCGTCCTGCCAACAAGATGGACTTTCTTACGATACTGAGTATGGGTGACTATCGGGAAGTGGTGCAGGATACGATTTCCAGAATCAAGCACGACCTTGGCAGTGCGTCGGCGGTGCTTTCCGTCAACTGCCTGTTCCGGTACATTATGTTTAATGAGGATCATTACTGGGACAATTATCTTACCGAGATGTGCCGCAGTTTTTCACATGCGGGTATGGTTGGAGTCGGCGAACATTATAATACACAGTTTGTTAATCAGACGATGTGCTGTCTGGCATTTGAATAGGAGGTGGGGAAGACATGTTTAAATTATTTGGCAATGCTGAAAATAAAAACAATGAAAAGGATTCCGCTTCCGTTACGGCAGGACAGAGGCAGGCGGATTTTGACAAGCATCCTGTAGATTATGCATTAAAAAGCGTATATAAAGTTGTGAATGAACTGGCGGAAGATGTTTTCCTGACCACACAGCAGATGCGATACGCGACAGAACGGCTTTCGGGACTGAAAGAGGAAATGATCGGCCCGCAGGGTGAAGTGAGCGCGCTGGAGGATGGATTTCAGGAGATCACGACGGCGGCGGATCACTTTAACGATGTGGAGACAGAGATCGACGCGTCCGTCTCAGAGGCACAGCGTCAGATGGAACAGTTGAGAAAGGATTCCGATTTCCTGCAGGAAAATTTTAAGAATATGTCCAAGACGTTCGACATGCTGCAGGATGCGCTGGATAAAATCAGCGACAGTCTGACGGGGATCAGAGCGGTTGCCGACCAGACCAACCTTTTGGCACTGAATGCAAGCATTGAGGCGGCTAGGGCAGGTGAACAGGGCAGAGGCTTTGCGGTTGTCGCGGAGGAGGTAGGCAAACTCGCGAAGACGAGCCGTGACATGGTCGAGGGCATTCACGCAAGTATTGTGGAGGTAGAGCATCAAAGCGGTGAACTGAACAAGTTCATTGAAGCCTCCGACGAAGCAGTGCTTTGCAATATTAAGAGTATAGAAAAGACAGATAAATATTTTGAAGATGTAAAGCGAAGCGCTGCAGGTACGGCCGAGGTCCGGGAAGCGATTGAGAACGCAGTGGAGAGAAACCGCGCATACGTGAAGCAGGTTGAGGACTCTCTTATGGGAACGGCTGAAGTCTACAGTGATATCATTGACAGGATGGACATAGATGACAGTAAGAAAGGCGTATTGATCGAGATGTTTCAAAATATCATCGAGCAGGCGATTGCCATGGTGGAGGAGCTGCCCTGATTTATTTCAGGGTAGTTTTTTTATGGTATAGGAAAATGTGACAGGCTGCAAAGCATATCTGCTCTCGTATTTCTTTGGGGCATATTCCGTGTATTTTTCCACAAATCACTTTCCACAAATTCACTCTTACAAAATTTAATCTGAGAATTGACAACTATATCGGCTGCCGTTATAATATATTATATCGTAAGCCGATATAACGCGAGACGATATAATAAAAGCGGGAGGGAATATAAATGGCTAATCCGGCGATGACAGAAGCGGTCTATTATATTATGTTGTCACTTATGAAGCCGATGCATGGCTACGGCATTATGCAGAATGTAGAGCAGCTTTCAGGCGGCAGAGTGAGACTGGCGGCAGGCACGCTCTACGGGGCAATCAATACTCTTTTGGAAAAAGGATGGATCGTTGCGGTGGCGGGGGAAAATGTTTCCGAAAAAAGTTTTTCTCGTGACAGGGGAAACCGGAAAAAAGAGTATCTGATCACAGAACAGGGAAAAGAGATGCTGCAAGACGAGATTGACCGGCTACAGGAACTGCTTGAAAACGGCACGCGCATTTTATTGAGACAGGGGGATGGAAAATGAGAAAAGTGATTCATAAATGGTTCTGGTTATGGGATTTTGATAAGGAGGAGAAGTGGCTGAACGAAATGGCTTCCAAGGGGTTAGGTTTAGTTGCTGTCGGATGGTGCCGGTATGAATTTGAGGACTGCGCTCCGGGGGAATACAAAATATGTCTGGACTTTCTGGAAAATAAATGCAGCAGCGTGGAGAATGAAAAGTATATTGCATTTCTTGAAGAGACGGGCGCACAACAGGTGGGGAGGATGTCACGCTGGGTGTATTTCCGCAAGAAAGTGTCGGGAGAAGATTTTCAGATCTTTTCGGACAATGCTTCCCGCATCCGTTATTTGACGCGGATTATCAGATTTATTGCGGTGATTGGCGGGATGAATTTCTATTTTGGCTGCTACAATATGTTTATGTTATTTCAAGTAATGCGGTATCATGTTTACATTAATTTTTTCGGTGTCATTAATTTTTTGATTGCTGCAGCTTGTGTGCTCGGTATGTCCCGGATTGCCCGCAAGCGGAAAAAGCTGAAAACGGAACAACAGATTTTTGAATAAAATCGGACATTTCTGTGACATTTGCCTTATATGATACGGATAACGACAGGAATACTTGTATGAAGCGGGGTGAAGGTTACATGACATTTCCATTTGAAAATAATACGAATGCTGCCGTGAAGAAACTGGCGGCGCAGCGCCTCCGGGCTGACAGAGGAAAAAATATTTTCGTTATTCTTGCGGTCGTGCTGACGACGAGCCTGTTTGCAGCATTGTTTGCCGTGGTGGGAGGCTTTCTCGATCAGAATAAGCAGGTTATGCAGCGATATCACGGGACCGCCCACGGCAATATTAAATTCCTGACGAAAGAGCAGTATGATCTGCTGGCAGCCTGTGATACGCCGGAGTCGGTTTACTATACGAGAGTCGTAGGGATGGCGGTGAATGAGGAACTGGCGAAGCTGAGTACGGAGGTGCGGTTTGCGCAGGACGGTTCCGCCGGGAGCATGTTGTGTTATCCGTCTGTGGGCGTTATGCCGCAGGAGGCGGATGAGATTGCTGTGAGTACGCTCGTACTGGAGGCATTGGGACTTCCCTGTGAACTTGGCACGACGGTCCCTCTGCATATTTCGGTGGACGGCATCTTGTACGAAAAGGATTTTCGTCTGTGTGGTTTCTGGGAAGGATACGTGCGGGCGGGCGCGCAGATGGTCTGGGTGAGTGAGGCATATGCGGACGAGGTTGCACCGGCAGCGCATGAGAGCGTCTATGCTACCGGCATATACGGCGGGATTTTCTGCGCGGATATCTATTTCCCGAGTGAATGGAATGTGGAAGCGCAGATGAATGATCTGCTTGTGGAATTAGGGGAGCAATCCGGCGTCTGGGAACTGCCGGTGAAAGCTAACCCGGCATGCGGAATGGGACTGTCTGACGGGGAGATTGATATCACCTTTATTCTGGCGGCGGTCATGCTGCTGGGCATCATCGTCTTTGTCGGATATCTTATCATCTATAATATGTTTTCCATTTCGGTTGCACAGGACGTGCAGTTCTTCGGTCTGCTGCGAACCATCGGGGCAGGCGGCAGGCAGATTAAGAGCATTGTCAGGAAACAGGCGCTGCGCCTTGCGCTTATAGGGCTCCCGTTTGGTTTAATTGCAGGATATCTGGTCGGTCTGGTGCTTCTGCCTTATGTATTGACGGAGGTTAATATTGACGCTACGGGAATATACAGAATTAATCCGTTGGTCCTGACCGGCGCCGTTGTTTTCTCTATGCTGACAGTGTATATCAGCAGCCTGAGACCCTGTAGATATGCGGCGCGGATATCTGCTGTTGAGGCGGTCAGATATGTAGGAAATGACAATGGTGTCACAATAAAGACCAAAAGGAGTCGGAGAACTACGCCGTACACCATGGCAATCGGCAATCTGAGACGGGGCAGAAGAAAAGCATTTCTCGTAATCGTGTCACTGTCACTGGGCATGATACTGTTAAATACGACTTACACGGCGGTGACGGGGTTTGATCTGGAGACTTATATCAATATGTACGCGGTGGCGGATTTCTGTGTGTCGGATTATACGATTTTAAATGCAGGCCGGCCGGGCATTCAGAACCTCAACGGAATCAGTGCCGAACTGATGCAGGAAATAGAGAGCAGACCGGGACTGGAAGACAGCGTGTATATATATGCGAGGAGCATTACCCAGCAGATTCCGGACGAAGTCATAGAGAGAGTTTCACAACAAAGGATGTCTGACCAGATAGTGCGTTCCATGGAGGATTCGGTGAATACACTGGTGCAGTACCGCACGACCGGTGCTATTGCATACGGGATAGACGATCTGGCGCTGGATCTGGTGACGGTTACGAAAGGCGGAGTGGATAAGGAACTTTGGGAGTCGGGGAAAGGTGTGATTATAGATGATTTCTATTATCACGGGACGGGTCCGGAGAGCGATTCGCCTTTGTATCAGGTTGGTGATGACATTATCCTTACAGATCTGAACGGTGTCGGTCATACTTATCAGGTTATGGCGGCAGGGAGTATTGAGGGCGATGCAAGTACGCATTATTTACTTGATTTAGGGATGACCGTCATACTGCCCCTGAAGAGTTACCGTGAAATATACGGAGAGACACAGCCGATGACTGCTGTCTTTAACGTAGCGGATGCGCAAAGGGAGGCTGCTGAGGAATGGCTGGAAGATTACAGCGTGAATATGGAGAAAAATCTGGACTATATATCATACCGGACTTATGAAGAGGAGTTTCAGGAAAGCAAGGCGACATATACCATGATCGGCAATGTGCTGGGAGCGATTCTGGCACTGATGGGTCTGCTGAATTTTATTAATGTGACGGTTACTTCCATGCTGGCAAGACAAAAGGAAATGGCGGTGCTCGGTGCAGCGGGCATGACGCAGAAACAGATGAAACGGATGCTTGCATGGGAGGGAATCGCCTATATCGGTCTGGCAGTGTTTATAACTGCCGCATTTGGCACAGGAATCGGGTATTTCATCTGTGACAGGCTGGTCGGGAATATGTGGGCGTTCCGGTATCATTTCACACTGCTGCCGGTGCTGCTTATTCTGCCGTTTATGTCTGCGGCGGCGGTGCTTGTACCGCTTGCATTCTACCGGAAGATGAACCGGAAGAGTATTGTGGAAAGACTGAGAACATAAGCAGATCTGCTATGCGGGATTTGCTCTGCAAACTTATAAACCGGAACGAATATGGATACGACTGGCATGAAAGGGGTATGTTGATATGAGTATTTTACAGACAATAGATTTGAAGAAATATTACGGGCAGGAGTCTAATATTACATGTGCGCTGGACGGGGTGAACTTCAGCGTCGAGCAGGGAGAGTTCGTGGCGATTGTGGGTACTTCCGGCAGCGGTAAGTCTACGCTGCTTCATATGATGGGCGGACTGGATCAGCCTACTTCGGGCAGCGTGATTGTGCGGGGCAATGAACTGACGAAGAAGAATGAGGAGGAACTGACTGTTTTTCGGCGCCGGAACATCGGGTTTGTATTCCAGCAGTATAATCTGGTGCCGATTTTGAACGTGTACGAGAATATTGTTCTGCCTGTGGAACTGGACGGGGATAAAGCCGATGAGAAATTCCTGGATGAGATCGTTCATATGCTGGCGCTGGAGGATAAACTTAACAGTATGCCGAATCATCTGTCCGGCGGGCAGCAGCAGCGTGTCGCAATCGCCCGTGCACTCATCACGAAACCCGCCATCGTGCTGGCGGATGAGCCGACCGGCAATCTGGACAGCAAGACGAGCGCGGACGTGCTGGGACTCTTAAAAAGCACCGGCAGCAAGTTCCGCCAGACGATCGTCATGATTACACATAACAATGAAATTGCGCAGCTTGCCGACCGTATTGTACGGATCGAGGACGGGCGGATCGTTGCCTGATCCTGTCATATCCGTTCTATGGATTGTGAGAGAAGTTCGTGTTCTTTATTGTTGAAAATTTTAGAATTCAATTCTGGCAGTTTCCCTGAAATTATGATACTATTTAAGAAATCTGATGTGAAAGGGAAGGAATAGTGTGAAAAATAAGCTTGATAGCTCATTTTTCACACGGCTATTTGTGCCGCAGGCGTCACAAAATAGCTCTTATCGCAGAGCCGAATCTGATATTCGGCTCGCGATTCCTCCGACGCTAAAGCGTCTGCGGAATGGAGAATAATATGAATTTAAAACCGGATGCAGTAGCAAAATGGGAGACAACAATGAGGGAGGCGGAACTGATCGGTGATGCCGACCACATTATCGAGCACACAAAGGGAGATTTGTGGGAGATGCTGTCGCAGAGCAGAGGGAATTTCTTCTTTACAAATGAGAAATTTGTCTTTGTCGGCGGACTGCTGGGAGCTGATAGTTTCGCTGTCAGGTACAGTGATATCAAGGAACTGAAGCTTGTCAACGTGGGCGGTCTGATTCCGATTATTCCCACGGGAATCAAAGTAATCTGCCAGAACCCCGAGAATGGCAAAACCATGAAGAAAAAGTGTTCTGTCATGAAGAGAAAAGAGTGGGTCGAGTATCTGCGGGAAAAGGCAGGACTGTAAGTACATAGGGCTGCTGCATGGAGTAGATCAAATATTCCATTAGCGGGCAGGCAGCTGTTTCTCACAGCTGCCTGTTTGAGATCCCCAACTGAAATTTGTACGATCTTGTTATTGTGTTTCTGTCAACTTTTGTACTGCCGCTTCTTTGGTTGATACAAAGAAGAAATCATTACCATTATTGGATTCGTAAATAAAGTCTTTTAATGGTTTGCTTGTATACTGCGAGTAATCTCCATAAATGGCGATTCTGACATGGTAATTGATAAACTTTTGAAGTATCTCGCCTGCCATACCGCTGCTCAGGATAAAAAATTCCTCACATACCGCCGATTTATTGATTACTATATTTGTTGCACCTGTTTCATACTTAACAGTCATAGCCAAATCTAAAGCGGATTGCGTATCTACAATAAGCTTTTCATCACTGGAAATGACTGCAATATCTGTTCCGTTGTCTTTCAAGTGTTCAATATTCATAATGTCCTCCTAAACCTCATTTGCAGTACAAATTCCAGTTAAAGATATAGTCTACATACAATGAAATAAATTGTCAAGTACTGGCTGCATTACGTCCTCTTCAAATATACTGTTATAAGCTTTCCTATGAAATCTCACGAACCATCTTGACAACAGGAAGGAAGATGTAATATAAAGTATAAGTAAGAACAGACACAGACGTTGAAGAAGACAGTAGCTGATTTCTCAAAGGCACAGCGAGCCGGTGATGGTGCAAGACCGGTGTGAGTAGGAGATGAGTGAAGATCACTTCCGAGTTTCAGACCGAACCTTTCTGCCAGTGAATCGTGTTCCGGCAATGCATGGACACGCTCTCTTTCCGGCAGACGTAAAAGCAGTAGGCTCTGACGGCATTCCGCCGTTACCGGGAATCGTATGACCAGAAAGCAGCAGGACTGACCGGACAGGCTGTAGTGAGACAGATACAGCGAAGCGTATGAAGGCCGGGCTGACTGTGGAGGGGAGTGCGTCGTAACAGGTGGTATTACGAGAACTTTGACCTCGTCCTTTTACGGGACGGGGTCTTCCTATTTTCAAGGAGAGGAGCACATCATGTATCAAAAAGTTGACACAAGCCTTAATTTTGTAGACAGAGAGAAGGAAGTCTGTCAGTTCTGGAAGGACAATGACATTTTTCAGAAGAGCATGGATTCCCGCAAGGAGGGAGAGACGTATACCTTTTATGACGGTCCGCCCACGGCTAACGGCAAGCCCCATATCGGACATGTTCTGACCCGCGTGATCAAGGATATGATCCCCAGATACCGTACCATGAAGGGCTGTATGGTTCCCCGTAAGGCAGGCTGGGATACCCACGGACTGCCTGTAGAGTTAGAGGTAGAGAAGCTGCTGGGGCTGGACGGCAAGGAGCAGATCGAAGAATACGGGTTAGACCCTTTTATCAGCAAATGTAAGGAGTCTGTCTGGAAATACAAGGGCATGTGGGAGGATTTCTCCGGTACAGTCGGTTTCTGGGCGGATATGGATGATCCTTACGTGACGTATCATGATGATTTTATCGAGTCCGAGTGGTGGGCGCTGAAGCAGATCTGGGATAAGGGATTACTGTATAAGGGCTTTAAGATCGTACCCTACTGTCCGCGCTGCGGCACGCCGCTGTCCTCCCACGAGGTGGCACAGGGCTATAAGGCGGTGAAGGAACGTTCCGCGGTGGTGCGCTTTAAAGTAGTGGGTGAGGACGCTTATTTCCTTGCGTGGACGACCACGCCGTGGACGCTTCCCTCCAATGTGGCGCTCTGCGTGAACCCGGGCGAGACGTATGTGAAAGTAAAGGCGGCGGACGGCTATACCTATTACATGGCCCAGGCGCTTCTGGACAATGTGCTGGGTAAACTGTCGGAGGATGACAAGCCGGCCTATGAGGTGCTTGAGACTTATACAGGAACGGATCTGGAGCATAAAGAATATGAGCCCCTTTTCGCATGTACAGGGGAAGCAGCGGCGAAGCAGAAGAAAAAAGCGCATTTCGTGACCTGTGACAATTACGTTACCATGACGGACGGTACCGGTATCGTCCATATCGCACCGGCATTCGGTGAGGATGACGCCCAGGTGGGACGCAAATACGACCTGCCTTTCGTACAGTTTGTGGACGGCAAGGGTGAGATGACACAGGAGACGCCCTATGCGGGTCTGTTTGTGAAAAAGGCTGACCCGGAGATCCTGAAGGATCTGGATAAAGAGGGAAAATTGTTCGACGCGCCGAAATTTGAACACGATTACCCCTTCTGCTGGCGCTGTGACACGCCGCTGATCTATTACGCAAGAGAGTCCTGGTTTATTAAGATGACGGCGGTGCGGGACGATCTGGTGCGCAACAACAAGACGGTCAACTGGATTCCGGAGTCCATCGGTGAGGGACGCTTCGGCAACTGGCTGGAAAATATTCAGGACTGGGGTATTTCCCGTAACCGTTACTGGGGTACGCCCTTGAATGTATGGGAGTGCGAGGCGTGCGGACACATGGAGTCTGTCGGTTCCCGCGAAGAACTGGAGAAACTGTCCGGCAATCCGGCGGCGCGGACGGTGGAACTGCACAGGCCTTATATCGACGAGATCACAATCACCTGTCCGGACTGCGGCAAGACGATGAAGCGTGTGCCGGAAGTGATTGACTGCTGGTTTGACTCGGGTGCCATGCCGTTTGCACAGCACCATTATCCTTTTGAGAATAAAGAGTTATTTGAGAAACAGTTCCCGGCGCAGTTTATCTCCGAGGCGGTAGACCAGACCCGCGGGTGGTTCTATTCACTGATGGCGGAGTCTACGCTGCTGTTTAACAAGGCTCCTTTTGAAAATGTTATCGTTCTGGGTCACGTGCAGGACGAAAACGGGCAGAAGATGAGTAAGTCCAAGGGGAATGCGGTGGACCCGTTCGAGGCGCTTGAGACCTACGGCGCGGATGCAATCCGCTGGTATTTCTATATCAATTCTGCGCCATGGTTGCCCAACCGTTTCCACGGCAAGGCAGTGCAGGAGGGACAGCGCAAGTTCCTGGGCACTTTGTGGAACACTTATGCGTTCTTCGTATTATATGCAAATATCGACGGTTTTGATGCGACGAAGTACAGCCTGGAATATGACAAGCTGCCGGTAATGGATAAGTGGCTTTTGTCTAAACTGAACACGGTGATCAAGGAAGTGGACGCGAATCTTGATAACTACAGGATTCCCGAGGCTGCCCGTGCGCTGGATGAGTTCGTGGACGAGATGAGTAACTGGTACGTGAGAAGAAGCCGTGAGCGCTTCTGGGCGAAGGGCATGGAGCAGGATAAGATCAACGCTTACATGACTCTGTACACGACCCTTGTCACCATCAGCAAATGTGCGGCACCGATGATTCCTTTTATGACAGAGGAGATTTATCTGAATCTGGTGAAGAGCATTGATGAGAATGCGCCGGAGAGTATTCATCTGTGTGATTTTCCGACGGCGGATGAGAAGATGATCGACCAGAAGCTGGAAGAGGATATGGAAGCAGTCTTAAAGATCGTTGTGATGGGACGTGCGGCACGTAACACGGCGAATATTAAGAACCGACAGCCCATCGGCACTATGTTTGTCAGGGCGGAGCATGAACTCAGTGACTTCTATCAGGAGATCATCAGGGATGAACTGAATGTGAAAAACATCGAGTTTTCCGATGATGTGTCGGCATTTACAAGCTACAGCTTCAAGCCCCAGCTTAAGACGGTGGGACCGAAGTACGGCAAACAGTTAGGCGGTATCAAAGCGTATCTGAGCGCAGTGGATGGTACGAAGGCAATGGAGGAGCTGAAGGCACAGGGTGCATTGAAATTTGATGTGGACGGCGTGGAAGTGGCGCTGGCGGAAGAAGACCTTCTAATCGATATGGCACAGAAGGACGGTTATGTGACAGAGGCGGACAACAGCGTTACCGTCGTGCTGGATACCAGCCTGACACCGGAACTGATCGAGGAGGGCTTCGTGTATGAGGTCATCAGCAAGATCCAGACGATGCGTAAGGATGCGGATTTTGAGGTAATGGATCATATCAAAGTGTCCGTCTGCGGCAACGATAAGGTGGCCGGAATCGTACAGAAGAATGCAGAGGCGATCTCCGGTAAGGTGCTGGCAGAGGCGATTGTGACGAATGAGACGCTTGCGGTATCCAGGGAGTGGAATGTGAACGGCGAGAAGGTTACGATCGGCGTGGAGAAAGTGTGAATTGTGAGGTAACAGATCAGCCTTGCACTATTCCGCGAGTAAAATCGCTCTGTATGCGATTTTATGAGTTGTGAAAGCGCCAAAATGCGACTTTGGAGCATTTTGTGTGCATCAGGAGTGACAGTGAAGCCGAAGGCTGAACTGTTACATTGTGAGACACTTTAAGCATATTGCTTATGGTCAAAAACACAAATACAGGCTATAATAATAGAATGGAGTCAAAGCAGACATTGTTTTTCAGAAATAAAAGCAGACGAGGAGGCACACAGATGGCAAAGAAATCTGTAACAACAACTTTTGATACAGAGCTTTTTAAGAGAAGCGTTCTGTATAATATAAGGACGCTTTACAGAAAGACTCTAGAGGAAGCGACGGATCAGCAGATCTTCCAGGCGGTATCGTACGCGATTAAGGATACGGTTGTGGATCAGTGGCTGACGACACAGAAGGAGTACGACAGACAGGACCCTAAGATGGTGTATTATTTGTCGATGGAGTTCCTGATGGGACGTGCACTCGGCAATAATATCATTAATCTGCAGGCATATAAGGCTGTGGAGACGGCGCTTCAGGAGTTAGGCATCGATATTAACGTGGTGGAGGATCAGGAGCCCGATGCGGCGCTCGGCAACGGCGGTCTGGGACGTCTGGCTGCCTGCTTCCTGGACTCTCTGGCAACTTTAGGATATGCGGCTTACGGCTGTGGTATCCGTTACCGCTACGGCATGTTCAAGCAGGAGATCCGGGACGGTTACCAGATCGAAGTGCCGGATAACTGGCTTAAGGACGGAAATCCCTTTGAGCTTAGAAGACCGGAATATGCCAAGGAAGTTAAGTTCGGCGGATATGTTAATGTTTATGTAGATGAGAACGGCAGAAGCAATTTCAGACAGGAAGGCTATCAGGCGGTACGTGCGATTCCGTATGATCTGCCGGTGGTAGGCTACGGCAATGGTATCGTGAATACGCTGCGGATCTGGGATGCGGAGCCGGTAGAGTGCTTCCAGCTGGATTCTTTTGACAAAGGCGATTATCAGAGGGCGGTTGAACAGGAGAATCTGGCAAGAAATATCGTAGAAGTGCTGTACCCTAACGATAATCATTATGCAGGTAAAGAACTTCGTTTAAAACAGCAGTATTTCTTCATCTCTGCGTCCGTACAGGAAGCGGTGGAGAAGTATATGCGGAAACATAAAGATATCCGCAAGTTCCATGAGAAGGTTACCTTCCAGCTCAACGATACCCATCCGACTGTTGCGATTGCGGAACTTATGCGTATCCTGATGGATGAGCATTATCTGACATGGGACGAGGCCTGGGAAGTTACCACGAAGACCTGTGCATATACCAATCACACGATTATGTCCGAGGCACTTGAGAAATGGCCCATCGAGCTTTTCTCCAGATTACTGCCCCGTGTTTATCAGATCGTGGAGGAGATTAACCGCAGATTCGTGGCGCAGATCGAACAGAAATATCCGGGCAATCACGATAAGATACGCAAGATGGCGATCATCTACGACGGACAGGTGAAGATGGCACATCTGGCAATCGCGTCAGGATATTCCGTGAACGGCGTTGCAAGATTACATACGGAGATCTTAAAGAATCAGGAGTTAAAAGATTTCTATGAGATGATGCCGGAGAAATTCAACAATAAGACCAACGGTATCACGCAGAGACGTTTCCTGCTCCATGCGAATCCGCTGCTCTCTGACTGGGTTACGGCGCATGTGGGCAATGACTGGATCACCGACCTGCCGCAGATCGGCAGACTGAAGATCTATGCGGACGACGCCAAGGCACAGCAGGAGTTTATGAATATCAAGTATCAGAATAAGGTGCGTCTCGCCGAGTACATCTTAGAACATAACGGGATCGAGGTTAATCCCCGTTCGATCTTTGACGTGCAGGTGAAGAGACTGCATGAGTACAAGCGCCAGCTTCTGAATATTCTGCATGTGATGTATCTGTATAATGAACTGAAAGAGCATCCGGATATGGAATTTTATCCGAGGACCTTCATCTTCGGTGCGAAGGCGGCGGCAGGCTATCACAATGCGAAGCTGACAATTAAACTGATCAATTCCGTGGCGGACGTGGTCAATAACGATCCGGCGATAGACGGCAAGATCAAGGTGGTATTTATTGAGAACTATCGTGTATCCAATGCGGAGATCATCTTTGCGGCGGCGGATGTGTCGGAGCAGATCTCTACGGCAAGTAAAGAGGCTTCCGGTACGGGTAACATGAAGTTCATGTTAAACGGCGCGCTGACGATCGGAACGATGGACGGTGCCAATGTGGAGATCGTGGAGGAAGTGGGCGAGGAGAATGCGTTTATCTTCGGCTTAAGTTCCGACGAGGTCATCCGTTTTGAGAATTACGGCGGTTACCATCCGACAGAGATCTTCAATAACGATCCTGATGTGCGTAAAGTGCTTATGCAGTTGATCAACGGCACCTACGCCCCCAATGATCCGGATCTGTTCAGACCGCTGTACAACTCGCTGCTGAATACACAGAGTACCGCAAAGGCTGATACCTACTTTATCCTGAAGGACTTCAAGGCTTATGCGGAGGCACAGAAGAAGGTGGAAGCAGCTTACAGAAACGAGAGCGGCTGGGCGAAGAGCGCGATCTTAAATGTGGCATGTTCCGGCAAGTTCACTTCCGACAGAACCATTCAGGAATACGTGGATGAGATCTGGAAGCTGGATAAGGTGGTTCTTCCGAAAGAGCCGGTTGTAACGGATAAGAAATCCATAACGAAATAGTATTTGATATAACAGGAACTGCCGTCCCCAAAGGACGGCAGTTTTTCTATGTCTGTGAAGGTATCAGGCGGGCTGGAACGATGACATGATGGTCTTTTCTTCCGCTTTGAATGGAATCGATCAATTCCAGAACACAGTTATGAGCAATCTGTTCAATGTCCTGTGATATGTAAGATATTCTGTGATCGTCAGGATAATCAAACGCGGTGATGTGGTAGCGGTCCCAGAGCTGATGAATTGTCATCAGGCGGGCTGCATATTTGGTGATTTCCCGATTCACACAAAAAAGACCGTCAATATAAGGATGATTTTTCAAATATTGCAGAATAAGGGATTCTTTTTCGGCCGGATCGGTTACGCTAAGAGGAATCAGGCAAAGATTTTCGGGTAATGCCGCCATGTCCTTTTCGTAAAGGCCGTCCCGATATCCGTTCAGGCGGTCTGAAGTAACCGTGTTGTGGCTGTCAGGAGAAAGAAAGGCTACGTGCCGGCAGCCCTGTTCCAAAAGGTGCAGGACGGCCTGCTTTGAAATGTTATAGTTGTCGGTATAAATGCAGCTGGAACGAATACCGCGTAGATAGCGGTCTACCAGTACAAACGGAAAATCACTTAAGTTTAATTTCAGGATTTCCTCATTGTACATTTCGTGTTCGGTAGGGAAGATGATCAAACCACTCACGCCGCTATCGCGGAATTTTTGTATGGAAGCAGATTCCAGCGACTGGTCTTCCCGGGTGATGCTGATGGCGAGAATGTATTCGGTAGGTGCAAGCTCCATCTCAATGGCATTCAAAAGCTGCTGGTCAATCGTTGTTTTCATCGAAGGGACGACCAGACCGATAGTTTTGGCCTTCATGACAATGCGCTGCTGCAAAGTACGGGTGAAGTCAGGGATGTGAAGCAGGGCATCGGCGGAATTGACAAAAGAACCTTTTCCTTTGATCCGGATGATATATCCCTTTTCGGCGAGCTCTGTCAATGCATTTTTGGAGGTGATGGAACTGACGCGGTAACTGCTTGATAATTCGTGCTCTGAAGGAACTCTGTCGCCGGGGCGCAGTTCCCCATCCAGAATCTGCTCTAACAGATCTATTATGATCTGCCTGTAAAGCGGAAGACTGTTTTTCATAAGATATCTCCTAACTTAATATACTAACTTTGCTGAAAATAAATCAAAGACTTTATAAGTATTATAGCAACAATAATAGAAATATACAAATAGTTTATCATAAATAGAACTTCGCTTAACTACAAGGTTTCTATGCGGTAAATGTAAAAAGCGGAGAAATTTCTATGCTATAAAAAGCGGTTTTACAGATGAAAACAAAAGTGTAATAAAACAGAAATATATAATAAATATAGTATATTAATTGATATAACGATATTGTAAAATGACATCATAAAGAAGACAGAAAGGGAAAGGTGATTGTGTGAGAAAGCTGAATCGGGAAAAAAAGAGAGCTGCAATATGTTTTATCGGTCCGGCAGTACTGTTTCTATTTATTTTTTCAATCATACCCATGCTATATTCTTTTGGACTCAGTCTCTTCAGGTACAATACGGCAATGGCATCAGGCAGTATAAAGTTCGTGGGACTTAAGAATTATATTAAGGTGCTGACGAGTGCGGATTTTTGGGATTCAACGTTTTGGACATTCGGATTTGCCGTCAGTGCGGTCATATTAAATCTGCTGTTTGGACTGATTCTGGCGGTGACGTTGAATACAAGGCTTCTGCCCCGGATGTCAAAACTGTTAAAGATTATTTTTACAATGCCTATGATGATAGCGCCTATTGTGACAGCTACCATATGGAAGCTGATGTTTTCGCCGATCTACGGGCTGCTCAACGGAATTCTGGTGAGTCTGGGGCTGAACCGTGTCAGCTGGTTTTCCGAGGTAATACCGGCCAGAATAGCGATTATCATCGTAGAGGTTTGGGCAACGACGCCTCTCTGTACGCTGATTCTGATGGCGGCATTGAAAACTGTGCCGGAGGAACTGCTTGAAGCGGCGCGGATGGACGGGGCTTCCTGGTGGCAGCAGTTTTGTCGGATTATGCTTCCCTTTATCAAGAAGTTTATCTTGCTGATTGTTACGCTACGGTTTATGGACGCGATCCGTATGTTTGATATTGCCTACAACCTGACAAACGGCGGACCGGGCAATGCGACAGAGACGCTGGCGTCTACAATATATAAGATGGCATTCCGCTATTACGAGGTAGGAGAGGGATCGGCAGGCGCTTACATTTTCTTCCTGATCATCATTTTGTGCTCTTTCCTGTTTCTCAAGCTGGCAGGCAGAGAAAAAGCCTAGAGATTGGAGGTGAGTATATGAGAAGAAAACGGATTTTACAGTCAATCGGGTTGGGTATTGTGTTTCTGGTCTTAGGGGTCCTGTTCATTTTTCCACTGTACTGGACAGTGATCACATCCTTTAAGACTTCCGCCCAGGTGTTTGTGGAAAAGCCTGTTTTAATACTGGATACGTTTTATCTGGACAATTATATTGAGATTTTTCAAAAGTCCCATGTTACGACCTTCTTCGGGAACAGCCTCCTGGTGGCAGGAGGGACAACGCTGCTGTCGTTGATTCTGGCTTCCATGGCGGGATTCGGGCTTTGCCGGTACGGGTTTAAGGGTAAGAAAGCGCTGCAGAATTCCATTCTGATGATCCGGATGATTCCGGCGCTTGTGTACACAATACCATACTACATTATTTATAATAAGCTGCACCTTCTGGATACACTTTGGGGACTGACGCTGTCTTATATCTCCTTTGCGCTTCCGATGGCGATCTGGCTTTCGATCAGCTTCTTTCTGGATATTCCGTCGGAGATTTACGAATCCGCAGAGATAGACGGCTGTTCTGAGTTTAAAATGTATACGCGGATTGCACTCCCTCTCGTAAAGGCCGGCCTGGCTGTTATTGCGATTCTGGTGTTTGTAGGAGCATGGAATGAATTTGGCCTGGCGCTGGTGCTGCAGTCCTCGGACGCAAAAAAAACGCTGCCGATCGGTATTGCCAGTATGGTACAGACACATAAGGATACACCTTCCGGCTCTTTGGCGGCGGCGGGGGTGCTGGCGATGATACCGGCGGTTATTCTGTCTATGGCAACACAGAAATATATCGTTAAGGGAACTATGGCGGGCGCGGTAAAAGGCTGAGCCCGTATAAAAAAAGGAGGACAACATATGAGAAAGAGAAAGCAGATGAAAAAATTTTTAGCGGCGGCACTTTGCGGAATTATGCTGACAGGCAGCCTTTCGGGATGTGGTGTAGCCGTGTCGGAAGAGGTAAAAGGAGGCGGCACAGAAACCGAAAATGTGCAGACTGACAATGCGGGCGGCGAGGAAAAGCAGAGTGAAGCAATCGTGAAATACGGCACGGAACTGACGAATCTGGATCTGGACGGCACTCTGCATGGTCAGTATGAAGGACAGACGCTGACGGTTCCGGTCATGAGCGGCGATTTTGAAAAAGCTGTCAGTGCGGTGGCGCCCGTGTTTGAACAACTGTCAGGTGCAAAGGTAGTCATAGAATCTATTCCGGGCGAGCAGTATACGGATAAAGTACAGCTGGATTTAAACAACACACACAAATATGATGTGGTATTGTCGCCGATTGCAATTCTGCACAGCTTTGCCATTGCGGGTAAGGTAGAGCCTCTGGAGGAGATCATCAATACTTATGCGGGTGAGTCTTATGATCTGGATGATTTCCTGCCGGGACTGTTCAATACTTATGGTTATTATGACGGTAAGCTGGTGGCAATTCCCTATAAACCGGATGTTATGCTGCTGTTCTACCGCAAGGATCTGTTTGAGGATGAGACGCTGAAGGCGGCTTATCAGGAAAAATACGGCACAGAATTGAAGGTGCCTGAAACCAATGAAGAGATGGTGCAGGCTGCGGAATTTTTCACCAGGAGTCAGAATCCGGATTCTCCGGTAGATTATGGTTATTGTGCGATGATGTTAAAGGGAAGCACGAGACTTCTGTTCTTTAACCGGGGCGGTGATGATATTGATGAGAATCTGAATCCTAATATGAATAATGCAGAGGGAGTCGAAGCGATGAATCTGATTCTGGAGCTCCAGGAAAGTGCGCCGAAAGAGTGGGTTCAGATGGGATGGGACGAAGCAAATCAGTTCTTCGCCAATGGCAACGCCGCTATGATGGAGCAGTGGCCCGGCTTGTGGCTGACCTGTCAGGCGGACGGTTCTGCAGTAAAGGATAAGGTGGGTGTGGCGGTTGCACCCGGCAAGACGCCTACACTTGGCGGCTGGGGAGCAAGTATTGCTTCTGAGAGCCGGAACAAAGAACTGGCATGGAAATTCATCGAATTTATGACCTCCCGGGATGGTGAGCTGCTGAAGATTGAAAATACGATGGACCCTTGCCGCGCCTCAACTTATGAGATCCCCGAAGTACAGGCATCAAGCGAACTGTATGAGGCGCTGATGGAATCCTTCAACTATGCAAAGACTCTGGCGGATGTGGACGTGCCCTATATTTCCTCCAAGCTGTGCGACGTGATGGAGACTTACATTCAACAGGCATTGGATGGTTCTATAACCCCGGAAGATGCGGTGGCGGGCATGGAAGAGGAATTTACAGCGGAAATCGGAAATCTGGAATTAGAATAACGAAGCATTAGAATGTAAAAAGGAGACTGTGGGATGCGTCAGTACGGAAAAGAAGACTGGATGTTTTTAAACTGTAACAGCCCGGCGGATCTGTGTGCACAATACGGAGCGGATCATAGTGTATTGTTAAAAGAGCATGACCGCTGCCGGAACGGGCATATGCTGGTATCCGATTTCCGTGTGGACGGCAGAGAAGCCCGGTTCACCACAAGGCTTTCGGTTATGGAGGACGGAGCGGGCGTCGGATTCTATTACGGCGACGGCGGTTACAATGCATATATAATGGCAGCACTCTGGTCAAATCGGATCAGTCTGCGCATCCCGAACGGTGTCCCGCTGGGAGACACCTTCCGGTATGACGGAGCAGGAAGATATTATGAACTCGGAGAGGCAAGTGTTCCCTTTACACTGCCTCTTTGGGTTACCGTGGAATTACATGAGAACAGGATGTGCGTACTGATCGACCGGAAGGAGGTTCTGTCCTGTGATCTTCCGAAGCTGGAATGGCGCAAAGGAAATGCCCGTATTCTACTGCAGGCATTGTCTGTGACGGACGCATCGCCTACGACGGCGGCGGTGTTCCGGGAATACGAGGCTTCCGGGATACGAAGAGGCAGCGACTGCATAGGGCGTTGCGTCTGGGACAAGACAGGAGTCCCGGCGGGGCATGTGAGCCTGCACCTTGCCGGTGAAAGGAACCGGTGGACTGAGACGGATGATCAGGGCAATTTCGTGTTTGCGGATCTGCCGGATGGAGAATACCGCTGTGTGGCCGCGGGCGAAGAAGGATTTTCTTCTTTTTTGATGCGGCACCGTGATGTGAGACGCGAAGATTCAGACAGACTGCGGCAGGCGGAAGAGACCGGGTACCAGAATCCGGAAGAGCGCATATACCGGATACCGGAACCGGAACCCGGGCGGGCACATATACCGGAGGGAGAGCTGACCGGTTCCCGGACCAGAATCTGTCTGGATGGTATATGGCGGTTTGAATGGGATCCGGAGAATCGGGGCGAGGAAGAAGGCTGGTTTGGCAGGACCATGTGGCGGCGCAGGATACAGGTGCCTTTTTCCTGGCAGTCGCTGGCGGCATTCGGAGAAGCATTTCTGGCGGATGCTTATGACCTGCGGCAAAATAATGCATGGACCACGAATCCGGCGGAGCTTGGTAATACCGGCTGGTATCAGAAAACAGTCTGCCCCGTCAGGGACGGACAGTGGGATCTGGTGATAGGCGCGGTGAACGGTTATGGCAAAGTCTGGCTGAATCATGAACCGGTGGGAAGCTTCGAAAGCTCCTACGGTCCCGTAAGACTGTCCCTGGGCGCTATGCAGGCGGATCGGGAATACAGGATTACCGTTCGGGTTACCTATCCTTTTGACAAGGCGGACATCTGTAAAGGAAAACAGGGCTTCTGGTTTACCGACGCGCCGGGGATCTGGCAGGACGTCTGGCTGGAAGAGCAGGGAGAGTTTCGGATCACGGATATCTTGCTTTCCTATGAATTTCTGACAGAGGATTTACGCAGACTGCGTTTAAAAGGACAGGCGGTGATAGAGAAAAGAAAATTGTGCGGGACTGCCGGTTGTCGGAATGATGGGCAGGAAAAGGATGCGGAGAAGAAGCGTTTTGGGGTGGAAATTCTTCTGGACGGTAAAGCCATCAAGGCCGATCTGCAGACAGATGAGCAGCCGGAGAAAAGTGGAGATTCCGAGGAAGCCAAAAGTGCGGAAGAGGCAGAAAATCCGGAGAGAACAGAAGGACTGGAAATAACGGAGAAATCGGAAGCAATAGAAAGTGCGGAGAGACCGGGGATTTTACAGGCGATATTTTATATGGAATTGGATCAGGTACACTTGTGGAGCCCGGAAGATCCCTTTTACTATGAGTTGAAAGCGCGCGTCAGCATGGATGGCCGTGTGGTGGAGGAAAGTGCCAGAAAGGCGGCATTTCGCTTGATTGAGACAGTGGGAAACAGGCTGTTTTTGAACAGGAAGCCTTTTTACATGAGAGGGGTGCTGGATCAGGGGTACACCCCCTGGGGGCTTTATACTTATCCTGCAGTTGAGGGAATGAAACCGGGCAGCATGGAATTTGATATCCGAAAGGCGAAAGAATATGGCTACAACCTGATCCGTATGCACATTAAGGACAATGAACCGGACTGGTACCGGATCTGTGACGAGACGGGGATGCTTGTCTGGGATGAAATGCCGGTCAGCTTCTATGCAACGTTCCGGGATGAAAAATGGCGCAAAAATTATGAAGACCAGTTCAGGCGCATGATTCGCAAACACAATTATCATCCCGGTGTTATCATGTTTTCCGCATTCAATGAATCGTGGGGATTATCCGGAGATCATGAGAGAAGTCCATGGGATGAGCCGGAAGGGCAGGCGTGGCAGATGGACATGGCGCAGCGGTACCGGACAGAAATGCCGCAGGTGCTGCTGGTGGACAATTCCGGCTATGCGAAGACGGGACTGACACAGATTCTGGATTATCACATGTATCCGGGAAGCTACAGTGAAGCGAGGAGATTTTTTGGACGTCTCACAAAGCAGAATTATCCGGGCAGTGTATTCAACTGCTATGCGGAACAAAATAAGACGTTGATGCAGGAGGAGGCGGTCTGTGACCTGCTGCAGAGAACCTGCCGGATGAACTTACGGGAAACCGATTTTACGGGAAGGGAATGCCAGAGCGGACAGCCGGTCATCATCAGCGAATTTCTGCATATCAATCAGATCGAGCAAATGGTCCGTCTATATCCGGAGATCGCCGGATTTGTCCGGATGAATCTGAGTTCTCAGGAGAATGAAGACACCAGCCCGCTGACCAATACCAGAATGGAGAGGGATTTCGGTTATGTGCACAGCGATTTTTCTCCCGCCGGGTATGGCTGCGTGAACAGTGAGAATCTGGTGCTGGCGGACTATCCGCCCCTGACAAGGCAAAGAGCCGGCAATACGATCGAAATTCCTATATATGTTTCCCTTTGGGACGCCGCGCTTTCCGGGGAACCGCTTCAGCTTAGGATCATCGGAAAGGGAATCGACTATGATGGGCAGGATGATATTTTGTTCTATAGCCAGGAAATGGAAATTACAGGAAAATGCTATCAGCCTTATGAGGCGGCGAAGGTGTGTCTGGAGATGCCTTTTGGCATGAAAGGGGCTTATTGGTTTTGCGAATTATGGAGGGGAGAACAACTGCTGTGCGACAGCAGCATCCAGACGGAAATTCTGGAAGACAGCGGGCGTGAAGAAGACTGCGTAAAAACCGGTGAGGAGACCGGGGGAAAGGCGCGTCATGCGGCCTGCGGGGGGAACTGTAACGCGGTCTGCAATGCAGCCCGGCCGGTCAGAGTCCGGACCACCGGTATCGCCGGACATTATGAGGAAACAGAGCCGGCAAGACATTTATTCTGGATGGCGGGCGAGGGCGAGCTGGTTTATCATTTGCCGGTAAAGGTGAGGAAGGAAGAGGAACAAGCTTATGTCCTGCGGCTGGAGGCATCGGCCTGTGAGTGCATTGCCGGTACCAGATTAAGCGACGCGCAGGCCTGTGCAGGCACGATTCATGTGAGTATCGGTGAAGAGAGCAGGACTTATACGCTGCCGGATGCCCCGTGGGACAGGCGGGCTTTATTTTCCAACAGCGCCTGTGGTTCAGGAGAAGAAGCTTTGTATCAGAGCATGGGAACTTATGGGTATGGTTATCGACTGGATATTCCGGTGGAGCAGGCGAACCTGCGGCTTGCGGGAGAAAGAGGTTATCTGGCGCTGCGGATCAAGGCGGAGGATGCTGGCGTGGTCGTGTACGGCGAGCGTATGGGCAGATACGGAGCGGACCCAAGGCTGATTGCGATAGAGAAAGCGGTGGAAGGAGAGGGAAGAAGCAATGAATGAAAAAAGGGAGAACAGTCCCCGTCCCGACTGGTATCGGGAGGAATGGATTGATCTGAATGGAAGCTGGCAGTTTGCGTTTGACGATGACGGAAAAGGCATGGAGGAAGAATGGTATCGGGAGCACGCTTATGCTATGACCATTCAAGTTCCTTTTTGCTTCCAGAGTAAGGCCAGCGGAATAGATCTGCCCAGAGAGGCGCATACCTGTCTTTGGTATGAGCGGCGGGCGCCCTTAGAGGAGAGAATGAGAGGCAAACGGATCTGGCTGCACTTTGGAGCGGTGGATTACAGCTGTATCGTCTGGGTTAACGGGAAGTATGTCGGGGCTCATCAGGGAGGATTCACCTCTCATTCCCATGAGATCACACCCTACATAGATTGGGATCAGAAGGATATCCGTATCACGGTGACATGTCAGGACCCGTATCATATTACGCAGGTAAGGGGAAAGCAGCATTGGGATCTGGAGACAGACCGCTGCTGGTACACGGCGACCAGCGGGATCTGGCAGAATGTATGGCTGGAGATGACACCGGGGCTTCGGATCGAGCAGGCAAGGATCACGCCGGATATTGATGCGAAGACGGTGGAAATGAAACTGCGTTTTTCAGATCCCCCGGATCAGGGAAAGCTGGTGTGGACACTTTTCTTTCATGGTAAAGAAAAGAAGCACGGCATGGTGGCACTGCAAAACTGCAGAGAAAGAGCGATATTCTCTGTAGAAAACGAAGATCCGATCGATAATAAGATCCATCTGTGGGAACCCGGACAGCCCAATCTATATGAACTGGTACTGGAGGTATATCAAAACGATAAACTGCAGGACCGGGTCGAAACATATTTCGGCATGCGCAAGATCGAGAGAAAAGGGAGCCGCATTTATCTGAATCATTATCCGTTGTATCAGCGGCTCGTACTGGATCAGGGATACTGGCAGGAATCCCTGATGACGCCGCCGGACGCGCAGGCGCTTATGCGGGATCTGAAGCTGGTCCGGGATATGGGCTTTAACGGCGTGCGCAAACATCAGAAAATAGAGGACCCCCGGTTTTTATATTACGCGGACCGCATGGGTATGCTGGTGTGGGAGGAAATGCCCTCGTTTTATGCCTTCAGCGAGGACGGCATACAGAGTTTTACACAGGAATATACCGAGATGATAGAAAGGGATTACAACCATCCCTGTATCATCGCATGGGTTCCTTTTAACGAAAGCTGGGGCATCCGGGATGTGCTGTGGGATAAAGCGCAGCAGGCCTTTGCCAAAAGCATGTATTTTCTGACCAAGGCGCTGGACGCCGGACGGCTGGTAAGCACGAACGACGGCTGGGAGGCAGTGCAGACGGATATGATCGGCATTCATGATTATGAGGATGACCCGGCAAAACTGCACGCGGTCTATGCATGCAAAGAAGAATTGATGGCGTATACGGCGGTGGGTAAAATGATCTGCAGCGAGGATTTTGTGTATACGGATGAGCCTGTACTGTTATCGGAATTCGGGGGAATCGCCCTAGAGGACGGCAGACGGGAATCCTGGGGGTATCATGAGAAGGCAAGGGACGCCGGAGTGCTGAAGGAGAAAATAGAAGGCATCTTACAAGTGGTACGAAAGCTGCCGTACTTGAGCGGCTATTGTTATACGCAGCTGACGGACGTGGAGCAGGAAACCAACGGACTGCTGTATGCCGACAGAACGCCGAAGTTTCCGTTGGAGCAGATAAAAACGCTATTTGGGGATACTTCTGCGTAGCATAAGGACTTGGTTCAACTTAGCTATGAGTTATTTGTTAGAAAAGCGACTATCACTTCTGGCGGGTGTGGTTGCTTTTCTGATGTCTGGTTTTCTCACAAGATTGTTGTGTGTGCCGCCAGCCATTTTGCTACGCCGTCAGTATTGTTGCCTGCAATGACCTCCGTGGCAATTCCTTTTAATTCATCAATCGCATTCTGGACGGCATATGCTTCATCCGCCATTTGAAACATGGGAATATCATTTGCCGAATCGCCAAATACCACGACCTTCTGACAGCCGCATAACTTGCTGACTCTCTGAATGGCTGTTGCTTTTGTCGCATTCCCCGGACACAGTTCTAACCAGTATTCCGGTCTGTATTTATCCTGCTGAAAAATGCAGTTAATGTTTTTGATATGTTTGACGCGTTCATAGAGGGGCTGCAATTCATTTTTGGGGGCAATCAATGTAAAATAGCATGTTTTGCCTTCGTACAGCTGCTCTTCTGTATCCACCATATGAATCCGCCTGTCCGCAGAATGGCTTTGCAGGTAATCCTGAAAGCCTTCATTCATTCTTCCTGTTAAGCATAATTTTACTTCCTTTGAACCGAAATAGGCAGTTGCAAATCCGGGGATGGCGGTGTCAGCCAAAGCCTGCCTGATGTGCTGTAATTCTTCTCCAAACATGGAGATTTCGATTTCTTTTCCGGATTGCGGATCGGCAAGAATCGTTCCGTTACGGATAATGACAGGCAGATTAAAAGATATATCTTTTGTGATTTCAGAAGCAGAGCCAAGCGATCTTGCGGTTGCATATGTAAGAAAGATGCCTTGGGCGAGCAGGTGGTTCAATATGGTGACACTTTCCTTTGAAATGGTCTTGTCATCCCGCATTAATGTTCCGTCTAAATCTGTGACATATAGTGTTTTCATAATGGAATGGCGGCATTCGGTATTCATATACTCCCTCGTGCTTTCTTGTGCTTTGGTTTTTGCCTGCATGCGCAAATATAATCTTTGAATTAACTATACTATATGGAATTAGAAAAAACTATAACCATGTCGGTTAGATTTGTCTGTAATTTCAACCAATAGTAGAATTTATGCCGCGCCTCTTACAAGATTGCCTGAAGAATGGAGAAATTCAGATATGACAAATAGATGTTACAGGATAATCGGCAGCAGCACCCGTCAAAATTCAAAATTGACAATCAAAGAGTAAGTGTGTTATAGTTAGCGTGTTTATAGAGAATAGCAAACACAAAGCAGAAAGGTGGCTTCAGGCGTGGGAATTTTTATTCGTTGTGCTCGCACCCGCAGACAGGGGCAGTAGAAAAGCAGATATATGGTCTCATGTAGATGGGATTTTTTTGCGTGCGAATAAAAATTGCCATATGCCGATCGGACAGATGTGACGCCAGTCGTATCTGTACCGTCTGCCTTAGTGTATCGTTTTAGCAGGAAAATTCCGTTTCGGGAGTTGTGCCTGCTTTTTTATTGTCCTTTCTTCCCGGTTTAAAACAGATCGGTGAGCACAAGATAAGAAGGAGGCACGCTATGAAAAAAAGCAGGCGATACCCGAAACATGATGGCAGGAAAAGATCATCTGCTGTAGATTTATCTCATAAAAATGTGACGAATTCACAGAACTTTATTACAAATACAAAACTGATTCACAGGATCATAGGTTTTGCAGGTTTTCAGCCAGAGGACACGGTTCTTGAGATCGGAACGGGAAAGGGACATCTGACGGAGGCGTTGTGCCGGAGTGCCGGTAAGGTCTGCTCCGTGGAAATTGACCGCAGACTGTATGAGAGCGCGGGAAGACGACTTTCGCAGTTTTCCAACTTAAAATTAATACATGGAGATTTCTTGAAATATGATCTGCCGGCAAAGGGAACGTACAGGGTTTTTGCCAATATACCCTATTTTATCACGACACAGATTATCGAGAAACTGACGCAGGCGCCGAATACGCCGGCAGAGATGTGGCTGGTGATGGAGAAAGGCGCGGCAAAGAGATTCCTGGGGATTCCGAAGGAGACCAAGAAGTCCTTGCTGCTCAAGGTAAGCTGGAATATGAAAATCGTCTATCATTTCCACAGGGAGGATTTTCATCCGATGCCGGCGGTGGAGTCCGTGCTGGTACATTTTGCGAAAAGAGCAGCGCCGGATCTCACGAGAAGCGAATACCATGCATTCCAGAAGTTTATCGAGCAGTCGATGAAATACGGCATATGCGGTAAGGGTGCACTTCTTACCAAAAGACAGGTCTCGGTGGCGCTGAAGGAGGCAGGACTGCCTCACGCCCATGAAGACGGGGTCACACTGTATATCCAGTGGCTTTGTTTGTTTCGATGGTATCAAAGAACGTTAAATCATGGGAAACAGTTGGACTAACAAAACATAATTTCGTTCGTTGTTGTTGTAAAAAAGAAGGTGTGATAAAATGGTAATACGAATAAATTTCAGGCAGTTTTGTCAGATATGCAGGTGTGTATCTGTTTGATGAAGGACACGGAAAATATAATATATCATGGGAAAATGAAAGGAATATTTTATATATGGAAAAAGCATTTTTAGTAGGAGTGAACTTAAATGACGGAGAGGATTATCTGCTCTCTTTAGAGGAACTGGGCGCGCTGGCACAGGCGTGCGATATGGAAGTAGCGGGGATGGCGGAGCAGACGCTGCCGGAAGTGCACAAGGCATTCTACATCGGCACGGGCAAGGTGGACGAAGTGAGGGAACTGGCGTTGGACTGCGATGCGGACGTGATTATATTCGACAATTCGCTTTCGCCCATGCAGCTTCGTAATCTGCAGGAGCGTCTGGATAAACCGGTACTGGACAGGAGTACCTTGATTCTTGATATTTTTGCAAGTAGAGCGCGGTCAAGGGAAGCGAAGCTGCAGGTGGAGGTGGCCAGGCTGCAGTACATGCTGCCCAGACTGGTGGGACTTCATGCGGCGCTCAGCAGACAGGGCGGCGGCAGCGGTGCACTGAGCAACAAGGGTGCCGGTGAGAAGAAGCTGGAACTGGACCGTCGTGTTTTGGAAAAGCGTCTGACGGAGCTTCGCAGAGAACTGAAAGATGTGAGTGCGGAACGGATGACCCAGCGCAAGCGCCGTGCGGGATCGGGTATGCCCAGGGTCGCGCTGGTAGGATATACGAACGCAGGTAAGTCCACATTATTGAATGCGATGTTAGACTTATACGGCAGCGATGAAGTGGATGTGGAAGAGAAGAAAGTGATGGAGAAGGATATGCTGTTTGCCACGCTGGACACTACGGTGCGTAAGATCGAACCGGAGAACCACCATGCATTTCTGCTGTCGGATACGGTGGGCTTTATCCATAAGCTGCCGCATCATCTGGTGGAGGCTTTCCACTCTACGCTGGAGGAAGCGAGAGAGGCGGATATTCTGCTGCAGGTGGTGGACTACAGTGACCCACATTACAGGGAACATATTGCCGTTACCAATCGGACGCTGAAGGAACTTGGCGCGGAGGGGATTCCCATGCTCTATGTTTATAACAAGGCAGACCTGGTCTCACCCGATGACATACCGGGACTGGCCGGCATCGAACCAGAGCAGTTGAAGTCGCAGCTTCCCATTATGTCGGAGAGCAGTATCTATCTGTCGGCAAAAGATCGGATCGGGATGGAAGAACTGATTCGCCTGATTGAAAAGAAACTGGCCGGTGGATACAGGGAGTGTACGATGCTGATTCCTTACACAGACGGCAGGGCGGTGTCTTATTTGAATGAGAACGGGGTAGTGTCTGAGACGGAGTATCTGGAAGAGGGCGTGCGAATGAGAGTGAACTGCCGGTCGGAGGATTACGGGTATTATGAGAAGTATGTTGTTTCGCATGGTTAGCGTGAATGAAAAACATTTCGGAGGATTGTTTTATGAACATATCAGCGAAATACTGGCTGCATCATAAAAGACGGGTGATGGTACTTCTTGGGACGATCATGGTAAGTACGATGGCGATGACGATCGGCGTGTTTCTTGCGCGCTCAGCCAGTCAGGGGAATATCGAAAAGTTATTAAATGCTTGCGGCAATTATGACCTCGTGACCCTTCCGATTGAAGAAGAACAGTTGGAGACGCTTGCACAGAATGAGCAAGTCGCGGAATATGGTATCATTTTGAATGGCGGCCTGTGCCAGACACAATACAGCAAGGCGGTTCCTTTTGGGGCTTTCGACACCGAACAGGCGCAGGGGATGTTTCACTATGCTCCGGAGAAGGGCGGCAGATATCCTGTTGCGTCCGGCGAGGTTTGCGGCTATCGTGAGACCTTTCATACGCTCAGCGTTGCCCCGGTTTTAGGCAATCATTTTACGTTAAAGTTGTATGATGTGCTGGGGAATTATGCCGGCGAGCGGGAATTTACGATTGTCGGTATTTTAAATGAAGCAGATAGTGATTTTGGTGAAATTCGTTCTCTGGAGGGCTCCTCTGTCACAGCGGGTGCCAGACACGATTTTTCAGAGGGAGATACGAATCTGCCGGAAATTTTCTTCTGCGCAGAGGATCTGCCGGCGGACTGTTCTATGACCGCTATGATCTGCTGTACGCCTGATGCCATACCAAGTCTTAAAAAGGAATGTGTAGCAATCGAACTGGCGGAACAGGGGATAGAGACATGGTATCAGATACCAAACAGACTGGGAAGTTTGAGAAGCATAGCAGGTGTGGTTGCCTGGACGCAAAACGAACTGTACGCCAGAGCGGAATTATCCTATAATGATTTCTATTCTTCCATTCTGATTCCCGTCTTCCTGGGAATTGTCCTGCTGGTGTCCTTTATCTCCGTATATGCGGTCATGGCAGATGCCATGAAGGAACGGCGTCGGCAATTCGGATTGTACAGGAGCATGGGAATGTCCATAAGGGAGGTGCGGAAAAGGCTTCTGGGAGAAGCATTTTTCTTTGATGTTGTTGGCGTGGCAGCGGGATATGTGTCGGGTATTATTTTCTATCTGGTTTATCTGCATATTTGTAATACGGTCAGCGATACGTATGTGTACAGTGCTTTTGGTGCCCACCCGATTGCACAGGCAATCAGCTTAAGTCCTTATGTCTGGCCCTGGTTACTTGGTTTTCTTTTTTCTTCTGTGGCGCTGGCCGCTCCAGTATTTTTCTCTGTGCGGTTATCTCCGAATGAAATGTTGTCTCCTGAAAAAGCAGAAATGCCATCCGCTCGCCGTGACAAATGCTCACCCTACGGCAGAATCCTTTGCAAAGTTACAGGAAGGAAACTGAGCGGTAACCGGCCGGTGACTTTTTTGATCTTTATTACCGGCTGGACATTTGTCTTCGGGGCTGCTTTCATGATGGGTAAGGCTGACAGTGACAATGTCATGTTGTATGAGCAGCTTGCTGTATCGGAAAGCACAGGCGCCGATTATGTAGCGAGAAAGGATATCTATGATACTATGTGGGGAAACGTATTGTTTAACCGCCACCACGAAGGCATCTCGGCAGAGGACATGGACGTGCTTGCCGCCAGTGAGGATGTTGCGTCAATCAAGGGAGTGATCAAGCTTCCCGGACTGAAAGTATTTTGCGATGGCAGCAATCTTTCCGAAAAGCAAAAGGACGCCCTGTCACCCCTCAATATAGAAAATAATCATCAAAATGAATTTCTGCAGGAACTCTACGACAAATCAAAGGCGGCTCAGGGATATGCCCCGGACGACCTTCTTTACAGAGTTCCCGGCACTGCGGCAGACAGGGATTTCCTGCAAAGCCTTGCTCCATACGTAAGAGAGGGTGAACTGGACATGGAAGGGCTGGCGGATGGCAGTAAAATAGTGATTGTGGAGTATCCGGAGGCAGAACTGTCCAATCCCTTTCTGGTGGGCGACCTTGTTTCCCTCACCGATGTAGTCATACAGGATCCTTACGTGGAAGCATGGGATTTTTCACAGAATACGATGCCTGAAGGCTACGGTCCTGCGTTTTATTATGACTATACGGACAAAACCGTGACCGATGCAGAAGGGTATTCTTTTGGTACTAAGGTGGTATCTAAAGCGCAGGTATGCGCTGTTCTGTATATTGATGATGAAAATTTGAAGAACATGCTTGACGCCGAGAGCTATGTGTTTAATGATACACATTCGGGATATATTTCGTCGGGGTATGGAATTATGTGCTGTACCGATGCGCTTTCTGTGTGGGGTCTGCCGGATCAGCGCTACACGGACGTATATGTGAATCTTACGCCGGACGCAGACGTGGACCGCTTTGAATTTCTGTGGTATAGAATCATCGGGACAAGCGGTAAGATGGACAGCGTTTCAAAAATGGATGTGAAAAGAAGGATAGCAAGAACTGACCGTTCCAATCTGATTCTCTTTGCGTCCATGATCCTTCTTGTCATTTTTACGGGGTGCTTCGGCATGATAAACGCCTATCATTTTGCGGTCAACAGGAATATGCGGAACCTGCAGATTCTGCGTGCTGTCGGGATCAATAAAAAGGCATTGGTGGTCAGCCATATCCGTGAACTGTTTCTATGCCCGCTGTGGGCGGTGGTGACCTCTCTGCTGCCGGTTACTGTTTTTGACCTGGTCAAGCGTTATGCGTGGTATTATGTGTTTGAACTGGGTCACAATACCAGCAGTTTGGCAGACAATGGAACTCATATCTTAAACTGGGCGATGCGTTTTCCTCTTTTTATTGAAATATGGAAGCAGCCGCTTCCCCTCATTATGGCGGTGGCATTCTTGTGTCTGGTACTGCTTAATATCGCCGTTGCAGTGGCACCGCTTGGGCAGATACAGAAAGCGAACATTGTGGACGGTATCCGGACGGATGATTTTTAGTACATCGCAGCAAATGAAAAAGCAGAGCCGAATCTGATATTCGGCTTGCGATTCCTCCGACGCTAAAGCGTCTGCGAAATGGAGATTAGAATGTATAAACTCAGGAAAGGAAAGTACAGCATATGACATTATTAAGCACAGAGAATCTTTCTAAGAAATACGGCGAGAATGAAGCCGTGGTTACGGCGCTGGATCAGGTGTCCTTTTCTGTGGAGAAGGGGGAATTTGTGTCTGTTATGGGGGCATCCGGCAGTGGAAAATCCACGTTGCTCAATCTGCTGGGCGGATTGGATTATCCCACCGAAGGAAAGGTTCTGTATCACGGCAATAATCTTTTTGACATGAATGATGAGGAGCTTTCACGTTTCCGTCTTAAGACGATTGGTTTCATTTTCCAGTCGTACAACCTGATTCCGGAGCTTACCGTGCGTGAAAATATTATCCTTCCCGCAGAAATTGCCAGGGAAAAGCCTGATGAAGAAAGAGTGGCGCAGATCGTAGAGTCTCTTGGTCTGTCGGACCGTCTCGCCCATCTTCCCGGACAGATCAGCGGCGGACAGCAGCAGCGGGCGGCAATTGCAAGAGCATTAATCAATCAGCCGGAAATACTCCTGTGTGATGAACCGACAGGGAATCTGGATCAGAAATCGGGCGAAAATGTGCTGCAGCTACTTAAAATGCTGAACCGTGATTATGGAATGACGATTCTTATGATTACGCATGATGCAAAGATCGCAGAACAGACAGCAAGGACAATTTGTCTCAGTGACGGAAAAATCGTGGATGAAACATAATTATAATTTGTGGAATTACGGCTCGCTCTGTTTGGTATAATTCATAAAATTGACGCCTCTGTGCTTGCACGGGGAAAGTATATCTTGTATACTAGGACATGGAGTTATACTAACGCTGCAAAGAACGCAGCCTAAGTATAACTATACCAT
>CALGVA010000010.1 GCA_937920345.1 uncultured Lachnospiraceae bacterium | reverse complement strand
CGGTGACGCGCAGGTATCCGGTGACGCGCGGGTATGCGATAACGCGCAGGTATGCAGAGCATCCCACCTACTCGTGATCGGTCCATGCGGAAGAAGGAACGCATTTACTACATTTTTTAGAAATATAGACAGGGAAATATCAGTAAAATGCGGCTGTTACCTTGGAAATATTGATACGTTTCTTGCCAAAGTATCAGAAACGCACGGTGATAACAAACATGCGCTGGTATACAGGGCGGCGGCGGAGCTTGCAAGGGTACATATTGACCTAGCAGAGGAGGAAGCAGGACATGCTTAATTTATATAAGGAAGAACTGGTGCGGCGTATTGGAAACGCAGATGCAGAAGATCAGAGGATCATAGCCGCACAGCTGCCGGCAGCTGTTTTATGCAGGGAACTGGAAGCCCGGTATGCGTATATGGAGAATCAGCTTGCGACGATCAGGGGCATATTTAATGATTCTGTGTGTGTGGAGGAATAAGCCATGTACTACCATACATGCCCCTATTGTGGGGCGAATTTAGATCCGGAAGAAACATGTGATTGTAGAGAGGAGAAAGAAAATGACAATCAATCTGACGTTTAACAGTTATGAGGAAATGCAGCAATTTTGCAATGCTGTAACAACAAAAGTGGAAGCAAGGGGTACAGAGGAGCCGGTCAAAAAGAAACCGGTAAAGAAAGCCGAGGAGCCCAAAACACCGGTGAAAGAAGACGAAGTGGACGAACCTCTACAGGAGAAGGCAATTACCATTGAAGAGGTTCGCAAAGCAGCGGGTGAATACATCAAGAGCCATGGCAAGGATGCGCTTCTTGACATTCTGAAAAAGTGGAATGCCAAGAACATTTCATCTCTAACGGAAGAGCATTACGCAGCCTTCATGAAGAAAGTGGGTGAGTAATATGCCGGAAGTACATGCAATGCTGGGAGCGTCCAGTGCACACAGATGGATGAACTGCCCAGGCTCAGTGGCGCTCAATGCCGCTGTCCCGGACAAGACGAGCAGCTATGCGCAGGAGGGCACACTGGCACATCTGCTGGCGGAGAACATGATTAATTATAATCTCGGGCGTATGACAAAAAAGGAATTCAATAAGGCTCTTACTGAGATCAAGAAGAATGAATTCTACAATCAGGAGATGCAGGAATACATAGAAGGCTACGTCAATACGATCTGGGAGCTTATGAACGAAGCAAAAGCCCGGACGCCCGACGCGCAGCTTTTGACGGAGCAGAGACTTGATTTCTCGGAATATGTGCCGGACGGATTCGGAACGGGAGATGTGGTAATTGTATGTGACGGTTTTGTACATATCATAGACCTCAAGTATGGCAAGGGTGTAAGCGTGTCAGCGGACAGCAATCCGCAACTCATGCTGTACGGTCTGGGTGCACTGACAGCATACGATCTGTTGTATTCCATAGACACCGTGAAGATGACTATTGTTCAGCCGAGACTTGATAACGTGTCCAGTTATGAAATGTATGCGGAAGATCTGGAAGAATGGGGAGAAAACGTAGTGAAACCCAAAGCGGAGGCGGCCATGGAAGAAGAGGCAGCGTGCTATGCGGGGGAATGGTGCCGGTTCTGTAAAGTCAAGGCAAACTGCAGAGCGCGGGCAGAGGAGAACATTGCACTTGCGAAGTATGAGTTCCAGGACCCGCGGCTCCTCTCTGATGAAGAGATCGGCACCATACTGAAACAGGCAGCCGAGGTCGCTGAGTGGGCGGGGGATATCAGACTATATGCGCAGACGGAAGCTATTGAGAATGGTAAGAAATGGGCTGGCTGGAAGCTGGTAGAAGGCAGGAGCAACCGGAGATACAAAGACGAACTGGCCGTGGCAAAAGCGCTTACGGAAGCGGGGTATGAGGAAACTGTCCTGTATGAGCGGAAACTCCTCGGTATCACCGCCATGGAAAAGGTAGTAGGCAAGAAGAATTTTGGGGAACTTCTGGGTGATCTGGTAGTGAAACCGGCAGGAGCGCCCACACTTGTGGAAGAATCGGACAAGCGGCCGGAACTTAAGTCGGCGGAGTCGGCAAAGGAAGATTTCGAATAGAAAAGGAGATTAGAAATTATGAGCAATGCAGCAAACCCTACGAAGGTAATTACAGGAAAAGTAAGATTCTCTTATGTCAATATTTTCAGGTCAAGGGCATTCCAGCCGGGGCAGGATGAAAAGTATTCCATCTGTCTGTTGATTCCGAAGCGGGACAAGGAGACGGTAAAGAAGATCAGGGCGGCCATGGAAGCAGCCATCAAACAGGTTATCAGTGAGAAGTGGAATGGCAAGAAACCCGCAAATCTTAAACTGCCACTGCGGGACGGTGATGATGAACGGGCAGAGGAAGCAGAAGAGTATGAGGGTATGTATTTCCTCAATGCCAACAGCAATGAGAAGCCGGGGATCATCGACCAGTACAAGAACGAGATCCTTGACCCGGGTGAGGTATACAGCGGCTGCTGGGGGCGTGCTTCCATTAATTTCTTCCCGTTCAACAGCAACGGCAATAAGGGTGTTGCAGTAGGTCTTAACAATATTCAGAAGTTGGGCGATGATGACCATCTAGGCGGCGCAAAGGCTTCTGCGGAAGAGGATTTTGATGATGATTTCCCGGACATGGAAAATGATGAGGACCTGTTGGCATGATGAGGATGAATGTAGATATTGAAACATACTCCGACAGGGACATTGCAAAAGCGGGGGTCTACACATATGTGGAAAGCCCCGCTTTCTGCATTCTGTTGATCGGATACAAGCTGGAAACAGATGACGGAGTGACGGTGATCGACCTGTCCGGCTGCAGCACGAAAGAGGATGCAGTGGAATATATAGAACTGTGTTATCCGGAATTTATGGAAAGCCTGTCAGATCCGGAGATTACGAAGACAGCATATAATGCTAATTTTGAACGTACCTGCCTTGGAAAGTATTTCGGCTACATGCAGCCGGAGCAGTGGCAATGTACCATGATCAAAGCCGCCACGCTGGGGCTGCCGAGAAGTCTTGCAGAAGTAGGCACTGCGATCGGACTGCCGCAAGATAAACAGAAATCCGCAACAGGTAAAGTTTTGATCGCTTATTTCTGTAAACCGTGCAAGCCTACCAAAAGCAACGGTGGCAGGACAAGGAACCTTCCGTGCCATGCACCGGATAAATGGGCATTATTTATCGAATACAACAGGCAGGATGTGGTCGCGGAGGAAGCCATACTTTTAAAGCTGGTGCATTTTGACACCATAACATCCTTTGAGCGGGAATTATGGAATTTTGACCAGAGGATGAATGACAGAGGGGTACTGCTTGATACCGACATGATCGGAAAAATACTGGACTATGACCAGGTCAACCGTGAGAAGCTGTTGCAGGAGGCAAAAAAACTGACAGACCTGGATAACCCGAACAGCCTCCAACAGCTTAAAGGCTGGCTGAACGATATGGGGATTCCCATGAGTTCCGTTACAAAAGAGACGGTGGAAGCGGCGCTTGCTCTGCAGTATATACCGGATAAGGTCCGCAGGGTATTAGAGATTCGAAGGAACCTCGGGAAGACTTCCACGACAAAATATGCTGCCATGACAGAAGCGGTAAATGATGACGGGCGACTGAGAGGGATTTTGCAGTTTTACGGGGCAAACAGATCGGGGAGATGGGCAGGCAGGATTGTGCAGGTGCAGAACCTTCCGCAGAATAAGTTTCCGGACATTGATTTTTGTAGGGAACTGGCGGCTGATGGTGAGTTTGAAACAATGGAGATTCTGTTTGGTGAGTTGCCTTTTGCATTTTCGCAGTTGATCAGGACGGCTTTCATTGCGTCACCGGGATGTACTTTTCTGGTGTCAGACTTTTCGGCAATCGAAGCAAGGGTGATCGCGTGGCTGGCAGATGAGAAATGGAGACTGGAAGTATTTGAACAGGGCGGTGATATCTACTGTGCGTCAGCTTCCCAGATGTTCCATGTGCCAGTAGAGAAACACGGTGTCAACGCCCACCTTCGCCAGCGGGGCAAGGTGGCAGAACTGGCGCTGGGGTATCAGGGCGGCGTCGGGGCAATCAGGCGTATGGACACCACGGGAGCGATACAGGAGAGTGAGATTCCGGATATTATTCGTCACTGGCGCAATGCAAGCCCGAATATCTGCAGACTGTGGAACCTGTATGAGAATGCGGCAAGGACATGCATTATACAGAATCGCACCATCAAAACAAAACATGACGTAGTGTTCAGCTATCAGAACGGTGCTATGTTTATTCAACTTCCGTCGGGGCGCAAGCTTTCTTACTGGCAAGCCAAAGTAGAAGAAATGCCTGATGGTAGGGAACATATTACATACATGGGTGTTAATCAGGACACAAAGCGCTGGGACCGGACAGAGACATACGGCGGCAAGCTGGTCGAGAACGTAGTGCAGGCGATCGCAAGGGACTGTCTGGCGGAAGTCATGCTGACAGTGGAGAAGGCAGGTTACGATATTGTAATGCATATCCATGATGAAATTGTCGTAGACGTGCCGGATAAAGAGATTACCGAAGCAGATCATGTGATATCGGATATCATGTCCAAGCCTCCGGCGTGGGCGGCGGGACTGCCACTAAGGGGTGACGGATATCATACCAAATTTTATAAAAAGGATTAAGGGGGTGGTCAGTTGGAACCCGTAACAAAGATTGAGGACAGGAAGGTTTACCTGCATTACGACGGGCAGATCATGATCAGTACCGGCAGGAGCAGGTATGAAAAGAGGTGGAAAAATAAAAATATCTTGTGGTCGGTTTTCATTAAGAAGCTGGAAAATCCCGTACGGACACCGGAGGCGTATGTAGAATTCCGGAAGATGTCCAAGGCTGACCAGGACAGGATCAAGGATGTGGGCGGTTATGTGGGTGGTATGCTTACAGGCGGCAGAAGAAGTGCATCAACGGTGGCGGGGCGGCAACTTCTGACACTGGATCTGGATTTTGCACCGGTGGACTATTTTGAATGTCTGGAACTGATCGGAGGGTATGCGGCGTGCAGTTATACGACGCACAAGCATTCCCATGGCACGCCGCGTTTCCGCCTGCTGGTGCCGCTGGACCGTGTGGTGACTGCAGAAGAGTATGAGGCGGTTGCGCGTAAGGTTGCCGAGGATATCGGGATTGATTATTTCGATGATACCACATACCAGCCGAGCCGGCTGATGTATTACCCGAGCGCTAGCAGCGACGGTGAGTATCTGTTCAGCTACATTGACGCGCCGTTCTTGTGTGCGGACGAGGTGCTTGCGAGGTATCCGGACTGGCGGGATACGTCTTACTGGCCGGAATCGTCAAGGACATCGGGGATCAGGAAGAAACTGGCAGAGAAGCAAGGTGACCCAGCACAGAAGAAAGGCGTGATCGGCGCATTCTGCAGGGCATATAACGTGCCGGAGGCGATTGAGGCGTTCCTGCCACATATTTATACAGCGTGCGCCATGCCGGACAGATATACCTATACCAGTGGCAGCACGGCGGCTGGGCTTGTGCTCTATGAGGACGGACAGTTTGCTTACTCCAACCATGGAACAGACCCCGCGGGCGGAAAACTGTGTAATGCCTTTGATCTGGTGAGGATACACCTGTTCGGTGAGTTGGACGCGGAGTTGTCCGGGGACACCGCAGTAACGAAACTGCCAAGCTATAAGGCAATGCTGAATATGGCGGTGGAGGATGGCAGGACGAAGGAGCAGCTTACGGAAGACAATCTGGAGAGTGCAAAAGAAGACTTTGCGGATGAACTGGAGAAACTGCAGTTCGGGGAGAACGGCGGTCTGCTCAACACGATTTCGAATATCGTTATCCTGCTTAAGAATGATGAGGCGTTCCGAAGTGTGTACAAGAATGACATGAGCGGCGCCATAGAGTTCGACGAACCTCTGCCATGGACGGACAGGACAGGGGAATGGAAAGACGCGGACGACGCGCAGGTGCAGAGATACCTTGAACGTAGGGGTAAATTCGCCAGGCAGAAAGTTATGGACGCAGTCACGATACTGGCAGAGGACAGGCACCGGCACCCGGTGCGGGAATATCTGGATTCCCTGCCGCAGTGGGACGGCGTGGAGCGGGTAGATACACTGCTGGTGGACTGGCTGGGTGCCGAGGACAATAAATATACACGTGCAGTCACGCGCAAGACCCTGTGCGGCGCGGTATACCGTATTCTCACGCCGGGCTGCAAGCATGATACCGTGCTGGTGCTGAACGGGGATACAGGGATTGGCAAGAGCACGCTGATCGCGAAGCTGGGTGGCAGGTGGTTTTCTGACAGCCTGAGCCTTGCGGATACGAAGGATAAAACGGCAGCGGAGAAGCTGCAAGGGTGCTGGATCATGGAGATCCCGGAGCTCTCGGGTATGCGGAAAACAGATATAGAGACGCTGAAAGCATTTATATCAAGACAGTATGATGATTTCCGCGCGGCATACGGGAGGCGGGCAGGAAGGCATTACAGACAGTGTATCTTCATCGGGTCGACCAATGCTGGAGAGGACGGGTACCTGCGGGATATCACCGGCAACCGGCGCTTCTGGGACGTGCCTGTCAGAAGAGGGGCGCGGCATCATCCGTGGAACATGACACAGGACGTTGTGGACCAGATCTGGGCGGAAGTGAAGCTATACTGTGAAGCAGGAGAGGGCATGACGCTGAAAGAAGATGTGGAGGAGATGGCGCTGTCAAGGCAGCTTGCAGCCATGGAGAGTGACCCGCGTGAGGGCATGGTCAAGGAGTATCTGGACATGCCGGTACCGGAAGGATGGTATTCGTGGAGTGTGGAACGGCGGCGGGGGTTTGTGCGCGGCAGTGACTTTGAAGACGAGAAGGGCACCATGCTCAGGAATGAAATCTGCAATCAGGAGATATGGTGCGAGTGTTTCGGCAGGAAACTGGAGGAAATGATGCCGAAGGACAGCTATGTGCTATCCGCGATCATGGAGAAGATCAGTGGGTGGGAAAGAAGTAAGAACCGAAAGTATCTGCCGTTGTATGGTCGGCAGCGGATCTATGAAAGGGTGAGGTAAATGAAGGAAAGTCAGATAGAGCGGTGGCTGTGCAACCAGATCAAAGCCTTGGGCGGCATATGTGACAAATACACTTCTCCGTCCAATCCGGGAGTACCTGACCGTATCATCATCATGCCGGGCGGGCATGTAATATTTGCGGAGCTTAAGACGGAGGCTGGACGGATGTCCAATATCCAGAAATGGCAGCGGGAACGCTATGCCGGCGTAGGGGCTGATGTGCGTCTGGTCAAAGGCATGAGAGGCGCGCGGGAACTTGTAAAGGAGTTGAAAGAATATGGGATACAGTAAACATTATTTTCCCGAGGGGTTTGCGGAAAGATTAAAAGATCTATGGATGAAATCCGGCATGACACAAGAACAGGTGGCAGTGAAGATTAAATGGGAAAGAAAAACAGTTAACGCATGGATCAATGGCTACAGTATGCCGAATGCGCTTGCTATTGCACGCTTATGCAGGCTTTTCAACGTATCAGCGGATTATCTGCTGTTCGGGGAGGAGGGGGAGAATGCAGTACATACCCCATGACTACCAGATTACTGCATACAACAGGATACTTGAGACGCCGAAGATCGGACTGTTCATGGAGATGGGGCTGGGCAAGACAGTAGTCACGCTGACGGCGATAGAGGAATTAATGTACAACCGCATTGAGATATTCCGGGTGCTGGTGGTTGCACCGAAGAAGGTGGCAGAGGACACATGGAGCCGCGAGTCACAGAAATGGGACCATCTGCGGCACCTGACGATCTCCAAGATACTCGGAGATAAGAAGCACAGGCTGGAAGCGCTGGAAGCAGAGGCGGATATCTACATCATCGGGCGGGACAATGTCAAGTGGCTGGTGGACGAATGCAGGAAACGGAGGCGGTGGAAGTTTGACACGGTCGTGATAGACGAACTGTCCAGTTTTAAAAACAACCAGTCCCAGAGGTTCAAAGCCATGCGGTCGGTCATGCCGCTGGTGAGCCGCATGATTGGGCTTACCGGCACGCCGGCGCCAAACGGGTATATGGATCTGTGGAGTCAGCTATATCTGCTGGACAAAGGGGAGCGGCTGGGGAAGACGATCGGGGCATACCGGGAACAGTATTTCATGGCAGGAATGCGTAACGGATATACCGTATTTAACTGGAACCTGCGGAAGGGCGCAGACAAGATCATACAGGATAAGATCAGGGATATCTGTGTGAGCATGAAAGCAGAGGATTACCTGAAACTTCCCGAGCGGATAGATAACGTGATACATGTCAGACTGTCAGAACAGGAAAAAGCACTTTATGACCGGATGGAGAAGGAACAGATCCTGCTTATGGACGATGATACAACAGTTGTCGGGCTTTCCGCCGCGGCAGTGGGCAACAAACTGCTGCAGATTGCGAACGGCATGGTGTATGGCACAGACGGACAGGCAATACATATCCATGACCAGAAGCTGGAGGCGCTGGAAGAGATCCTTGACTGTAACCCGCATGATCCGGTGCTGGTGTTCTATAACTTCCAGCATGACCTTACGGCGATACAGGAGAAATTCAAGGCTCTGCAACCACGGACACTTAAGACGACACAGGACATTGCGGACTGGAATGACGGGAAGATCAGGCTGCTCATGGCGCATCCTGCCAGCGTAGGGTACGGGCTCAACATACAGGACGGCGGACATATTATCGTGTGGTATGGGCTGACTTGGAACCTTGAGCTTTATGCGCAGGCCAATGCAAGGCTGCACAGGCAGGGGCAGCAGCGGAGTGTTATTATCAACCATCTCGTAGCCGCCGGCACGATCGACGAAGACGTCATGCGTGCGCTGACAGCAAAGGATGACATGCAGAGTGCCCTGATCAGGGCGATCAACGAAAGGAGAGAATTATGATAACTGAAACATTAATGCCGCAGCTGGACGGCATGGCACCACGTGGCAGATGGAAAGAACTGAACAGCACAAACAATATTTGCCCCGGCTGCAGGCAGCTGATCAAGCAGTCAGATACGAATATCTGCTACAGCCGGACGAAAAGAAAAACGTCTGTGTTCTGGCATATCGGGTGTACAAAAAAGGTGTGGAGGTGAGGCGGAGTGGAAGAGATGCAGGTATACAGTTACGAGCAGCTTGACAGGGAAATCAAGCGGACAATGATGGTGTCAGCAAATAATCTGGTATTAACCGGATATCTGCTCAGGCACATGATGGAAGAAAAGTTGTGGACACGGGAGCACAACAGTTTTGACGAATATCTGGAAAGGGAACTGCACATGGATTATACCATGGCGACACGTTTCATCAAGGCAAATAAGAAATATGCCGACAGTAAGGACAGCATGAAAATTGATTCGAAGTATATGGATTATTCCCAGAGCGTGCTGATCGAAATGCTGAACATGTCACCGGAGCTGGAAGAAAAGGTTACGCCGGACATGACGGTGAAGCAGGTAAGGGAAGTGAAGAAACAGAAGAGAACAAAGATGAAGCCTGATGTCAGGGGGCTTCTGGCAGACCCTTATTGCGCAGCATGCGGAGAACCGTTAGATGAATACAAACAGCCGCAGAAATGCCCTAATTGCGGACAGGCACAGGATTGGGAGTGGTATGACAGGTTTTTTGGTGATAATGACCAACCGCAAGACAATGAAGCGGAAGTTGCGACGTCGCAACGCCCGGAAACACATCAGGACGTGATAGACATAGATTACAGGGAAGTGCCAGAAAAACTGTCTGCATACGGGTTCCCGAAAACAGTATATCCGGAGGGAAGCCTGATCACAACAGAAGGGTGCGGGCATAAGTATTCATGCTTCCTTTGTGCGCGGGAATGTGACATTAGGCAAAAAGAACGGCACTGCTGTGAGGCGCCCTGTGGTAATCCGTTCGGTTGTCAGACAATGGAAAAACTCGGAGATATCAGGTTGGACATGGGGGAGAAATGCCAGTTCATAAATCTTGAGTTGGCATACAAAGCAGCAGGCAGTGGGACACCAGACCCGTGTTGCAAAAAATGTACGCTGAAAAGCGAATGTGATTTCTGCTGCGAAGCAGCAAAACTGCAGATGGTCAAAGAAACTCTTGCGACGTCGCAAGATTCGGAATCAGCAAAACCGGATGTAGTATTACCCGATAAAGAGCAAACAGCGGTGCAGGATATGCCGAAGGAAGGGAGACAGCCAGAACTTCCGATCCTGAAAAATGACAGCCAGCGTAAAGAATGGCTGCGAAACTATAAAGAATGGGGACGCTGGTACCGGGACGACAATATTGATGTGAACTACTATAAGTATGATTTCCCTGAGGGCAGCAGGCTTATTGTCGCGGAATACCCGCAACGCAAAAAATACTATGGTGCAAAAAGGGATGATGAATATTACTATCATCTGCTGGAAAGAAACAGAAAAGATTATGATGGCTGTGCATATGATGCGGAGTATTGCCAGGAAACTGACTCGGAAACATATATGATGGATTTCTTAAAGAATTTGCAGAAGAAAGGCGGCAAGAGGGAATGAGCGAGTATATTTGTGCGGACTGCATGGACTGCCTACCGGAGTTCCCGGATAACTATTTTGATATTGCCGTGTGTGACCCTCCATATTTTTCAGGACCGGAAAAGCGGAAGTATTACGGAAGGAAGATCAGCCCGATCGGCGTGCAGCGTTATTACAGACCATCGAAAGAATGGAAAATACCGGACAGGGCATATTTTGATGAAGTGTTCCGGGTATCAAGGCACCAGATCATCTGGGGCTGCAACTATTTTGATTATCATTTCGGACCCGGGCGCATCGTATGGGATAAGTGTAACGGTGCAAGCAGTTTTTCAGACTGCGAGATAGCATACTGCAGTCTGCATGATTCTGTAAGGTTGTTCCGGTATATGTGGAACGGCATGATGCAAGGAAAGTCGATCGAAGAAGGATACATACAGCAAGGCAACAAGAAACTGAACGAAAAGCGCATACATCCAACACAGAAGCCGGTGAACCTGTACCGGTGGATTGCACAGAAGTATATACAGCCGGGGTGGAAGGTACTTGACACGCATGTAGGTTCTGCCAGCAGCCTGATCGCGTATGACGAATATGGAATTGCGTATACGGGATATGAGATTGAGCCGAGCTATTATAAATCATCTAAAGAGCGAATGAAAGAAAGGCGGTAGAAGAACATGACAGCACAGGAAAAATATGATTTATATCTTAAAAAGTATTGTACCAGCCGCAAGGTCAGTAGTAAAGAAGCGGCAAAACATAAGCTGGTGCAGGAAACCAAGAAATATTATGAGGAGGAGAACGATGAGCAGATTAACGGTAAAAGCGCCCTCGGGTTTAATTCACTTGAAAAATAATATGGAGATGACAATGAATGAGGCAATTAAAAAGCTGTCTGACTATGAAGACTTGGAGGAACAAGGGAAATTAGTAGAATTACCATGTGCAGCAGGTGATTGGGCATTATTCTCAGGCGGGTATGTTCTTCCGGTTATATATGTAACCGTGTCACAGACCGGCGTTACTGTCGGCTGCCAAAATGGAATTAAAATTTCAATGGATCTGCGACAGTGTAAAGGTTTCTACAAGACCAGAGAGGAAGCCGAAGCTGCATTAAAAGAATTATTAGAAAGAGGTAAAAAGGGATAATGAAGAATAGGTAGAAGGATTCTATTTTCGACAGCCCGGAATTACTGAAAGGAGACAATACAAGATGAAAATAATAAATGCAAGTTATGAAATTTTAACAAAAATATCAGGAAACGGAAAAGAAGAGCTGCAGCACATCGAGAAGATCGAGCGCGTCTGCTACAAATCCGAAGACAGGATCACGGAAGACGGGGAATCGGCTAAACAGTTTGTAAAAATGCTGATTGATAGAAGGCATGAGGCAATGATTGAACATTCGTCTTTATCCGTCAAGTTTATTGTAGACCGCGGCGTTTCGCACGAACTGGTAAGGCACAGGATTGCTTCATTTGCGCAGGAATCAACACGGTACTGCAATTATTCCACAGATAAGTTTGACAATGAAGTTACGTTTATCAGACCGTTTTTCTTCGCAGAAGGAACAGTTAATTATAGTGACTGGCTTTTTGCAATGGGGGTTGCGGAAGGAACCTACCTGGAAATGCTGGCAGAAGGTGCGGCCCCGCAGGAAGCCCGTTCCGTCCTGCCAAACAGTACGAAAACGGAAATTACGATTACTGCAAATTATCGGGAGTGGCGCAATTTCTTCAAACTCAGGACAGCAAAGGCAGCCCATCCGCAGATGAGGGAAGTGACGATTCCATTGCTGGCCGAACTGAAACAGAAGCTGCCGATTATTTTCGATGACATAGAAGCGGAGGTGTGACTTATGGCATATGACAATGTAAACAGGCCGGAGCATTACGCCGGCACGCAGATCGAAGTAATTGACTACATAGAGGATAAAGGGCTGGGTTTCTGCCTGGGGAATGTAATAAAATATGTGTCCAGGGCGGGAAGGAAGCATTCGGCAGGCATGGACGATAAGGAAAAGGAGATACAGGATCTTGAAAAAGCGAAATGGTATCTGGAAAGAAGGATCTTCGAACTGAAAGGAAATATGAAATTATGATCAGAAAGAGCGGGGTGATCCCGCTCTTTCTTAATGCAGATTTATGTCAGTCCTGTAAATAATGAGTCTGTGAAAGTTTTTCTGTAAATAGGTATTAGACAACAGGTCTTCTATGA
>CALGVA010000009.1 GCA_937920345.1 uncultured Lachnospiraceae bacterium | reverse complement strand
CTGATATTCGGCTCGCGATTCCTCCGACGCTAAAGCGTCTGCGGAATGGAGATTAATATGAAAACGAAGATTATGATTGCTGATGATCACAATTTAATTAGAGAAGGATTGAAACAATTATTAGAGTTTGACGGAAGTATGGAGATTATTTCCGAAGCATCTAACGGTGTGGAATGTCTTGATAAATTGCAGGATACAATTCCCGATGTTTTACTTCTGGATATTAATATGCCTGAAAAAAATGGTCTGGAAGTATTAGAAGAAATCAAAAAAATAAAGTATGAAGTCAAGGTTCTAATATTGACGGTTCATAATGAATTAGAGTATTTGTTAAAAGCTGTTGATATCGGTGTAGATGGATATATACTAAAAGATTCTGAATCAGCAGAATTAAAAAAGGCAATTAATGCAATTCTTGCCGGTGAAAATTATATTCAGGCCAGTTTGATTCCTGCATTGAATAACCGTCTTGCGAATAGAGATATTGATAAGGATAAAATTGATTCTTTGACCGGAAGAGAATTAGAAGTGTTGATCCAGGTTGCCAGTGGAATGTTTAACAAAGAAATTGCGACCAGTTTGAATATTAGTGAAAGAACAGTTAAGAATCATATTTCTAATATTTTTAAAAAGATTGATGTTTCTGATCGAACACAGGCAGCAGTATTTGCAATTAAAAATAATATTATTAAAATTTTCTAATGTTTCACGTGAAACATTAGAAAAAAATTACCTGTATTTGGATTATGGACACAAGATAATGTTTCACGTGAAACAAATTCACCCAAGATATTGTGAATGAGTACCGTGAAACATTTTTATATAGCAAAATATAGAGCGTGAAACATATAAAATGGAGGTTTTGAAGATTTAAATTTCTGTAGATTATCCTTTCATTTAGTGATATAATCGTAAACGGACAGAAAATAGAAACAGATTCGGAGAGAAACGTTTTGTCGAAATACAAAACGAAAGGTAAAGGAAAAGAAAGTATGGGAAGAACAATTGCAATTGCAAACCAGAAGGGTGGAGTTGGTAAGACAACAACCTCCATTAATTTATCGGCTTCACTGGCGGAGAAAGGAAAGAAAGTATTAGTGATTGATACAGATCCACAGGGTAATACGACGAGTGGATTTGGTGTTGAAAAGAACGATCTCGAGAACACGATTTATGAATTGATTCTGGGAGAGTGTTCTATTAACGAATGTATTTTAAACGATGTTATTCCAAACGTATCGGTCATTCCTTCTAATGTAAATCTGGCAGCGGCTGAGATTGAACTGATCGGAGTAGACAAGAAGGAATACATATTAAAAAATGAAGTAGACTGGATTAAAGATAAGTATGATTTTATTATTATTGATTGTCCTCCTTCTTTGAATCTGCTTACAATTAATTCTATGACGACAGCTGACTCAGTGCTTGTACCGATTCAATGTGAATATTATGCTTTGGAAGGTTTAAGTCAGTTGATCCATACTGTTAATCTGGTAAAAGAAAGATTGAATCCGGATCTGGATATGGAAGGCGTTGTGTTTACAATGTACGATTCCAGAACAAATCTTTCCATGCAGGTTGTGGAGAATGTTAAGAACCATTTTAAACAGAATGTATATAATACTGTAATACCCAGAAATATCAGATTAGCGGAAGCACCCAGCTATGGAATGCCGATCAGTATGTATGATTCGAAATCCGCAGGTGCAGAGGCGTATATGTTACTCGCGGATGAAGTGATCAACAGAAAGGGTGTATAAAGTATGGCGGCAAAAGTAAAGAGAGGATTGGGTAAGGGATTAGATGCAATGATTCCCGTTCAGGAGAATACCACTTCTGAAAAGGCAGTAGTGGACAAGCCGGATGATAAAGGTTCGGAGACAATTGTCAAGATTACACAGGTAGAACCTAACAGGGAACAGCCGCGTAAGAATTTTGATGAAGACGCATTACAGGAGTTGGCGGATTCTATTAAACAGTTTGGGTTATTGCAGCCTATTCTGGTGCAGGACCGGAAAACGCATTATGAAATTATAGCCGGTGAGCGTCGCTGGCGTGCAGCGAAGCTGGCGGGATTAAAAGAAGTTCCGGTTATCATTCGTGATTACAGCGAGCAGGAAATTGTTGAAATTTCCCTGATTGAAAATATTCAGAGAGAAGATTTAAATCCGATTGAAGAGGCACAGGCTTATAAGAAGCTGCTTACGGAATTTAATCTCAAACAGGATGAAGTAGCAGAGAGAGTATCCAAGAGCAGAACCGCTGTGACTAATTCCATGAGACTCCTGAAGTTATGTGACGAAGTGCAGCAGATGATTATAGATGATATGCTCTCTACCGGTCATGCCAGAGCGTTGATTTCTATTGAAGATCCGGAACAGCAATATATAATTGCACAGAAAATATTCGATGAGAAGCTGAGTGTGCGTGATGTGGAGAAGCTTGTCAAGAATCTGAATAAACCGGAGAAGCCTAAGAAAGAAGTACCGGAAGATAAGAGCCTGGAAATTATATATCAGGATGTAGCGGAGAAATTAAAGCAGTCGCTTGGAACGAAGGTAGAGATTTCTTCCAAAGGAAATGGAACCGGCAAGATAGAGATAGAGTTCTATAATCATGATGATCTTGATCGAATTACAGAATTGTTGTCCAGATAAATCTGGAATTGCAATAAAAATTGAACACAGGCGATAAATGTATATAGAAAGGTACGGGACCGATGAATTATAATTTACTGGAACAGATGGGGATAGGAAATTTTGATCTGACATATTTATTTATTGCTGCGTTTGCTTTGATTTTTATTTTAATTATTCTTACGATTATACAGACGGTCAGACTCGGTAAGTTATCAAAGCGATATAAGAAATTTATGCTGGGTAAGAGCGCCAAGAGTCTGGAGCAGGATATTGAAGGCATTTTTGAAGATAATAAGTTTATCAAAGCAGCGACGGAGAAGAATCGTAAAGATATTCTGGCATTGTACCGGAAGTTTGAAGGTGCTTTTCAAAAAGTCGGAATCATGAAATATGATGCTTTCAATCAGATGGGCGGCCAGCTCAGTTTCTCATTAGCATTGCTGGATGAAAATGATAATGGATTTATATTGAATTCTGTACATAGTACGGAGGGATGTTACTCATATACAAAAGAAATCAAGGGTGGTCTGTGTGAGATTTCTTTGGGCGATGAGGAAAAGAAAGCATTAGATATCGCAATGGGTATTACAGTAGAGGAATAGGAGTAATAGGATAGGAAATCATGAAACGATGTAAGGTTGATGATTTGAAAGGAACAGAGATTCTGGCGAAGGATGTTTTTACACCGGAATATCAAGTACTTCTTTCCGTGGGAATGCCACTGAAGCAAGAGTATATTGAAAAACTCAGAGAGCTCGAGATCAAAGAGGTGTATATTAAAGATGATGGACCGCACACCAGGACGGTTCTGATTCTCAGGGAAGAGGTAGAAGAATCCTTTAAGTCCAGAGTCAGAAATATTTTGGAAAAGCATACTTATAGTCACAATAATAAATTAGAAGAGATTTGTCAGATGGCGGATTATATCATCACGAACATTCTTGAAGAGGATAAGGTCGTGGAGCAGATCTATGATCTGAAAGAAAGAAGTTCGGATATCTATGATCATTCGATCAGTTTATGCAGTCTGGCTACCATCGTGGCGCTGCGAATGGAACTTTCACCAAAAAAAGTACATGACATTGGTGTCAGTTGTTTACTTCATGATCTCGGGCTTCGCTATATGACGATCGATTATGCCGACAGAGATCCCAAAGAAATGTCGGAATTTGAGTATGCGGAATACAAGAAACATCCAATATATGGTTATTCAGCGCTGCGCGGTGAAAATTGGATTTCCAATGAGAGCAAAAATATGATATTATATCACCATGAGCGTATAGACGGGTCAGGATATCCGCTCAAGGCCACGGATATTTCCGAAGAATGCCGCATTGTACAGGTTTGTGATGCATTTGATGAAATGATTTGTGGAATCGGCTGTAAGAGTGTGAAAGTTCATGAGGCGGTAGAATATCTAAAAGAATTTAAAAATATAAAATTTGACGGCAGGATTGTCGATATATTTCTGGAGTTTACAGCCGTATATCCGGCCGGGTCAAGAGTCAGAACAAGCGAAGGCGAGATCGGGGCCGTGTTATACCAGAACAAAGAGTTTCCGGACAGACCGGTACTTCGTATCATTAAGGATAAAGACGGCAAGAACGTAGACAGGGTCATGGATCTGATAGAGAGAGACAACATAGCTATTGAAGAAGTATTAGATTAAAAGATAGAAAATTAAAATTATCAATCGCGAGATTTGTGTCTGCGCGTTGCTTGACACAAACTCGATTAATACAGTGTCTTAACAAAGTTGAGACAAAAGCAGCGCAGGAATGGAGAAGATTATGATAGACGTTAAATTTTTGAGAGAAAATCCGGAGACCGTGAAAGAAAACATTCGGAAAAAATTTCAGGACGCCAAGCTGGATCTGGTGGATGAGGTAATTGAGATGGATGCCGAGGTGCGCAAAGCACAGCAGGAGGCAGATGAGATCCGTGCCAACAGAAATAAGATCTCTAAGGAGATCGGCGCGCTGATGGGTCAGGGTAAGAAAGAGGAAGCGGAAGCAAAGAAGGCAGAGGTTGCTGCGAATGCCGCCAGACTTGCAGAACTGGAAGCAAAAGAAGACGAACTTCGCGAGAAGATTAAAAAGGATATGATGACAATCCCGAATATGATAGATCCTTCCGTGCCGATCGGTAAAGATGATTCGGAGAATGTTGAGATACAGAAATACGGAGATCCTGTTGTACCGGATTTTGAAATTCCTTATCACACGGAGATCATGGAGAGATTTCACGGGATTGATATGGACGCGGCAGGCCGTGTGGCAGGCAACGGATTTTATTATCTGATGGGAGATATTGCAAGACTGCATTCCGCGGTAATTTCTTATGCAAGAGATTTCATGATTGGAAGAGGATTTACCTACTGTGTCCCCCCATTTATGATCAGAAGCGCAGTCGTGGACGGCGTAATGAGCTTTGCAGAGATGGATGCCATGATGTATAAGATCGAAGGGGAGGACCTCTATCTGATCGGAACTTCCGAACATTCCATGATCGGCAAATTTATTGATACGATTATTCCCGAGGAGGAGCTTCCGCATACACTGACCAGTTATTCTCCCTGCTTCCGTAAGGAAAAAGGTGCGCACGGTATAGAAGAGAGAGGTGTGTATCGTATTCATCAGTTCGAGAAACAGGAGATGATTGTTGTATGTAAACCGGAAGAATCGAAGATATGGTTTGACAAACTATGGCAAAATACGGTAGACTTATTTCGTAGCTTAGATATTCCGGTAAGAACGATTGAATGTTGTTCCGGCGATCTGGCGGATCTGAAAGTGAAGTCTTACGATGTGGAGGCATGGTCTCCCAGACAGCAGAAGTATTTTGAAGTCGGAAGCTGTTCTAACTTAGGAGATGCTCAGGCAAGAAGGCTGCGTATCCGTGTAAACGGTAAAGATGGAAAGTATTTTGCGCACACGTTAAACAATACAGTAGTTGCACCACCCAGAATGTTGATTGCATTCTTAGAAAATAATTTGCAGGCTGACGGTTCTGTACGTATTCCGGAAGTGCTTCGTCCGTATATGGGCGGTATGACAGAAATTCGATAAGCCGTAATATTTTTGAAAAGGAGGTGGAATTTTTGCATAAATTTATGCGAGCTATTGGTTTTAGCGGCCTGACTGACAGGCGGGAACAGCAGAAGCTGATCACGGATATTGTCCTGAATGCTTCACACCGCTCTTATACATCTAATGGAGAAGAAACCATACTTGCAGAATTTTGTGAAGATTTTGCCAAGGATATGGGAATCGCCGTTTGTGGCGAGTTTGATGAAAACGATAAGTTTACTTATGATTATTTCTATCCTTACTTAAGGGGAACAGGAATTACTTCCTGTGAAGACGTATCGGTGGAGCGTCATGCGGATAAAGAATCTTATGCGGGCGTATGTGATGATATTAAAGTAGGTGTCAGCCTGATCTTTTATCTGCAGAATATGGTTCCTTATGTTAAGGCGCAGTATGAAAATATACTGCCGATCAGAGGGACGACGCTTACATTATCCGGATTGTCGCTTAAGGGAAATATTATACTGCCGATCAGTAAGAACGATATGCAGAAGCAGAAAGTACAGAAGGCGTCTAAAAACAGGAATCAATTGATCGATGCTGCCAGAAAGGGCGATGAAGATGCAATTGAAAGCCTGACGCTGGAAGATATGGATACCTACACTACAATTTCCAGGAAGATATTAACGGAAGATGTATTCAGTCTGGTAGATACTTATTTTATGCCCTATGGAGTAGAGTGCGATCAGTATTCGATTATGGGAGAAATACTCGATATTTCTTTGCGGGTCAATAAGATCACCAGAGAAGAAATATATGTGATGCACCTAAGCTGTAATGATTTGCAGTTTGATGTGTGTATTAATAAAAAGGATCTGTATGGAGAACCGCAGGTAGGAAGAAGATTCAAGGGAATCATCTGGCTGCAGGGATATATTAATTATCCGGAAATGTAGCAGTCTGCGCGGGTGCCGCAGCCTTAATACAGGCTGCAGCGCTGTCTCTGATAGATAAATTGTCTCTGTAGCTCAGCAGGATAGAGCGTTCGCCTCCTAAGCGGTAGGTGTTCGATTGCCGGAGCAATGTAAAATCAACTTTTTTTATAGCTGAATGACTTGCTTATTAGCAAGTTTTTCATACAAGTCCTCGTAGCTCAGTTGGATAGAGCGATCGCCTCCTAAGCGATAGGTCGGAC
>CALGVA010000008.1 GCA_937920345.1 uncultured Lachnospiraceae bacterium | reverse complement strand
TCTGTTTGTACCGGACTTTCCCTCTTGGACGGGAATCTCGGTTTGCAATTCACAATCTAATCGAGAGGTTTTATTTCATGTTTTTCTTTACAACATTTATTCTTATATACTATAATTGTCTTGCAACTTGCTGCCGAATTATCTATAAACTAATTAGGAGAGCCGCCTTGAGAATCTGTATCTGCGACGATGATCCGGTCACGGTAGAGTACTTATCAGACTCCATACACACTTTTTTGCAGGAAAATTATCCGAGGACTTGTGAAATATCGACTTTTCAGAGTGGAACTTCACTATTGGAAGATCAGAACCCGCAGGATCTTGTTTTTCTGGATATAGAAATGCCTGATGTGAACGGCATCCATGTAGGGCAACAGTTGGTAGCGCGCAATAAAGATGTGATCATTATTTTTGTGACTTCCCACGACAGGTATCTGGACGCTGCGATGGATCTGCAGGTCTTACGCTATCTTTCCAAACCCATTGAAGAGGAACGTCTGATTCGCAGTCTGCAGAAGGCTCTGGAGACGTACTCGAATATGACTGCCACGCTTCCCATCGAGACGAAGGAAGGCGTGTACACAATCCGCACATCGCACATTATAGCCATAGAGGCTGTAGGCCACAAAATCATTGTTCATACGGTGGACGGAGATTATCACACCGTGCAGAGCATGCAGTACTGGCTCGACAGACTTCCGTCCGGTATGTTTTTTCAATCCCATCGGAGTTTTATTGTGAATTTTGCCCACGTGACCGATTTTGACCACACCGTGATCCATCTGTACCACAGTCAGTTTACCGCGTATCTCACCCGCAGGAAATACACGGATTTCAAGAAAGCTTTTCTTCTGTACGCAGAAGCACATTAGTGTAATGATCCAGTAAAACCCATATTTTGGAAACTTCTTGTGCGGAAGGCACTGATTACAAGCGCGGCGATGGCAGCCTCGGGAAAGGACCTGCTTTGAAATATACTGTTTATTATCTGCTCATATATCTGGTAGAAGCCATCGCATGGGGGCTGTATACCGCAAGGGTCTTCCAGCCAAGGCGCGGCAGGGCAGCGCGTTTTATCGTTCTTTCTGCCATATATGCCGCGCTTCTTCTGATCTTCCGGCTGGACATAGTCTGGCTGAACGTATTTGGCTTCCTGTCGGGTAATCTGCTGTTTCTGGTACTCTGTTATCATTCTAAATTATTTACAGCCCTGTTCCACGCCGGTGTTTCCGTCGCGTTCATGAGCGCCTGCGAGCTTATCGCTTATCCCTTTACACTGCATGACCCGGCTGACGCACATTATTTTACTAAGATGATTCTCTGGGCGGTCCTCAGCAAATCTCTGTACGCCGTCTCACTCGTTCTCCTCTCCCATGTAGTTCAAGAAGAAGAAAGCCGTTCTGAGAATAGCAGCAACGTCATTTTCCTATTGATCTGCTTTCCCATGATCTCCGGCGTTATCATGTATATTCTCTATATGGTCAGCATCTCCTACCCGATCAGCAGGCAGCACGGACATCTGATCTCTATCGGCGCCGTATTACTGCTTTTCATGAATGCTCTGGTAATTAGTATCTATATATATAGTAGAAAAAGAAATAAAATTTTCACGGAAATGCAGCTTTCTCTGCAAAAGGAACAGGATTTATCCGAATATTATCAAAATATGTTAAAACACGATGAGAGCCAGCGCATTCTGATCCATGATATCAAGAACCATCTGCATACGATCGCGTTACTCAATAAGAAGGAGACCCCGGAGGAAGTTGCCGACTATATTCTGCAGCTTACACAGTCACCTGCCCTGACCTACAGCACCTGTCTCTGTGACAATAAACTGCTGAATCTGATTCTCTGCCAGTATCAACAGCGCTGCAACGAAAAAGATATCCGTTTTGTGGCGGATATCCAAAATCATACGGTTGAATTTATGGGTGAGCAGGATATGACTTCTCTGTTCTGCAATCTTCTGGACAATGCCATGGAATCCGCTGAAAAGACGACCGGCGGGCGTATAGAATTAAATATCAGGACACAGCCTGCCTCCTCATATACAGTCGTCACGCTGGTCAATTCCTGCCCGGACTCGCCTTACTCCAGGAACGGCAGGAAATTAGTCAGCCGCAAGAAGAACCCGTCACGCCACGGCTATGGCATGAAAAGCATCGAGCGGGTGGCCGGCAGATACGGCGGTGATACAGAAACGTATTATGACCCGGAAAGCGGCGCGTTCCACACGGTGATTCTATTGATGGATCAGGCATGGAAGAACTCGTAAATCTGCTGCCCGATATGCTCCGGGATCTCCGGCACTTCACACAGCTTCTCCACGGATGCCTCCTTGATCTCGTTAATGGAACCGAAATGTTTCATCAGCGCCTTACGCCTCGCCGGTCCCACGCCCGGTATCTCGTCCAGCACAGATTTTACCTGCGCCTTGGAACGAAGGGAACGGTGATACTCGATTGCGAAGCGATGCGCCTCGTCCTGTATTCTGGTAATCAGTTTAAAGCCTTCCGAGTGCGTGTCAATGGGTATCTCCACATTATGATAATACAGTCCTCTGGTGCGGTGATTATCATCCTTCACCATGCCGCAGACCGGAATGTCCAGATGAAGCTCCTCCAACACCTGCAGCGCGATATTCACCTGTCCTCTGCCGCCGTCCATCAGCAGCAGATCGGGGAATTTTGTGAAGCTGCCGAACTCGTGGTCCATATCTTTGCGGTTCAGCTCTTCCTTTTCTTCCATGCCGTGTACGAACCGCCTCGTGAGCACTTCCTTCATACACGCATAGTCGTCCGGTCCCGACACGGACTGTATCCGGAACTTGCGGTAGTCGCTGCGCTTCGCCTTGCCTTTCTCGAACACGACCATGGAACCGACATTGGCAAACCCGCTGATATTGGAGATATCGAACGCTTCCATGCGGCTCACCTGCTCTAAGTCAAGCAGTGCGGCGATCTCCTTCACCGCGCCGATGGTTCTGCCCTCTTCCCGCTTGATGCGCTCCTTATCCTGACTTAAGACGAGATGCGCGTTCTGTGCCGCCAGTTCCACAAGCTTCTCCTTCGCACCTTTCTTCGGTACACGAATATAGACCCTGGCGCCCTTGCGGCTGCTCAGCCACTTCTCCAGAATCTCAATATCCGTGATCTCCTCCTGCAACATCAACTCCCGCGGTATATAGGGCGTACCCGCATAGAACTGCTTCACGAAGTCCAGCAGGATCTGCGCGCTTTCATAGCCTTGCACATGGGTCATATAGAAATGCTCCCGACCGATCAGCTTACCGTCACGCACGAAGAACACCTGCACGACCGCATCGTTCTCATCTTTCGCCAGCGCCAGAATATCTTTGTCTTCACCGTCCGAATCCGTGATCTTCTGTTTCTGTGCCACACTTTTCACACTGTTATAAAGATCTCGGTATCGTATGGCTTCCTCAAAGTCCAGGTTTTCTGACGCACGCGTCATTTTATCTTCCAAATCCTTTAACAGCGGCTTATAGTTGCCGTTCAGGAAATCCAGCGCCTGCTCTACCCGCTCCCGGTATGCCTCCTTATCGATATACCCCTGGCACGGTGCGAGACACTGCTTGATATGATAATTCAGGCATGGCCGCTCCAGCCCGATATCCCGCGGCAGCTTCCGGTTGCAGGTCTTAAGCTGATAGAGCTTGTTCATCAGTTCGATCGTATCCTTGACCGCCGCCGCGCTCGTGTACGGTCCGAAATATTTCGAGCGGTCCTTCTTCATCTCTCTGGAAAAAAGGATACGCGGATATTCCTCACCCATCGTCACCTTGATATAAGGATAGGTCTTATCGTCCTTCAGCATGGTATTATACTTCGGACTGTACTCTTTGATCAGATTATTCTCCAGCACGAGCGCTTCCAGCTCGGAATCCGTCACGATATACTCGAATCGCGCAATCTGCTGTACCATCTTATCAATCTGCGGTCCCCTGCCGACGATCTTGCGAAAATAAGAACGCACGCGGTTATGCAGATTCACCGCCTTGCCTACATAGATGATGGTGTCGGCCTCGTCATGCATGAGATAAACGCCTGGAGAATTCGGGAGTTTCTTTAATTCTTCATCAAAATCAAACATTATTGTTTCCTATGCTCATCATTACCGTCACGCGGTTCCGGCGCCTGTGAAAATCGTCCGCGGTTCTCGGGCTGCGGCTGTGTGGGCGGCATCCACTGCGGCTGACCGTTCTCGGGCTGCGGCTGTCCCGTCTGTTGGCCGGAAACCGATTGCGGCGGCTGCGTTTGCTGCTGTCCACCGGATGGCGGCTGCTCCCATAGATGCGGTTGCTGCCCGTACGCAGGCTGCTGTGGCTGTCCGGACTGCGATTGCTGCTCATACGCAGACGAAATCTGCGACTGTCCCGGAACAGACTGTGACCCTCCTGCAGACTGCCCTGCCGGCGGCATCTCCGGCACGGGTGCTGTCGGCTGTTCATGCACCGGCACATCTGCTCTCGGTGCCTCTACCGGTTTCTCCTGCGCTTTCTCGCCGTCCTTCTTCCCGGCTGTCTCATCTTCTTCCGGTTCCGGGATTCCCTTCTCCTTGCGGTATATTTTCATGAACTCCTTGCCAGTGATCGTCTCTTTTTCGATCAGATGCGCCGCCAGCTTATCCATGATTTCACGGTTCTCCTTAAGCAGTTTCTTCGCCTGCTTATAGCTGTCGCGAAGCAGTTTCATCACTTCGTTGTCGATCTCCGCTGCCGTCATCTCGGAGCAGGTCAGGGACGCTCTGCCGTCCAGATACTGACTCTCCACCGTAGCCAGCCCCATAAGTCCGAACTTCTTGCTCATACCGAAACGCGTAATCATATTGCGTGCAATACTGGTCGCCTGCTCAATATCGTTGGCCGCGCCCGTAGTAACCGTGTCGAACACGATCTCTTCCGCCGCACGTCCGCCCAGCAGCCCTACCAGCCTGTCACGAAGCTCCGCCTCGGTATCCAGATATTTCTCTTCCTCCGGCACATGCATCACATACCCCAGCGCACCCATAGTCCTGGGCACAATCGTGATCTTCTGTACCGGCTCGGAATTTTTCTGTAATGCACTGACCAGCGCATGACCCACCTCATGATAAGAAACGATCTTACGCTCTTCCTTACTCATAATGCGGTCTTTCTTCTCTTTACCCACAAGCACCTGCTCTACAGCGTCAAACAAATCCTTCTGGCTCACATACTCTCTGCCTGTCTTCACGGCATTAATAGCAGCTTCGTTGATCATATTTGCAAGATCGGAACCCACCGCGCCGGAAGTTGCAAGCGCGATCTCGTTCAGGTCCACCGTCTCGTCCATCCGTACATCCTTGGCGTGTACTTTCAGTATTTCCACACGCCCTTTCAGGTCGGGCTTATCTACGATAATTCTCCGGTCAAAACGTCCCGGACGCAGTAATGCCTTATCCAGAATCTCCGGTCTGTTGGTCGCCGCCAGAATAATAATACCCTTCTTGCCGTCGAAACCATCCATCTCGGACAAAAGCTGGTTCAGCGTCTGCTCCCGCTCCTCATTGCCGCCGCCATACTTGGAGTCTCTGCTCCGGCCGATGGCGTCGATCTCGTCTATGAACACGATACAGGGCGCGTTCTTCTCCGCTTCCTTGAACAAATCACGCACACGGGAAGCGCCCACGCCTACATACAACTCTATAAAATCAGACCCTGATAAGGAGAAAAACGGCACATGCGCCTCTCCTGCAACCGCCTTGGCAAGCAGCGTCTTACCCGTGCCGGGCGGTCCCACCAGCAATGCCCCCTTGGGAAGTCTCGCACCGATCTTGGCATACTTACCGGGATTATGCAGGAAGTCCACGACCTCCACCAGCGATTCTTTCGCTTCATCCTCGCCTGCCACATCCTTAAATGTGATGCCTGTCTCCTTCTGCACATACGCCTTGGCCGTACTCTTACCCACGCCCATGGGACCGCCTTTACCGCCCATCCGTCGAAACAGCAGGCTCAAAAGCCCCCACATCAGAAGGATCGGCAGAACATAGTAAAGCAGCACCGTCATGATCACGCTGGAACTGTCCGACACCTGTTTATTCACGGCCACGTCATGCTCCAGCAGACGCTGCGTAAGCGTGTCGTCGTCCTCCATCCTGCCCGTATAGTAGGTAACAGAACCCATGCCGTATGCATACATAAACGGGGAGGTAGATTTCTCACCTTTCGGATAAATCGTGATTCTGTCTGATTCGACAGTCACACTCTCCACTTTCCCGTCTTCTACCATCTGGATAAAAGCGTTGTAGGTGATCTCCTGATTACTGGCGCCGGTCAGCATTTTCATAAATACGCTGATGCACAGCAGTGTAACCAAAGCCGCAATCACCAGCATGATCAGGCTCTGTTTCCGGGGATCATTGCCGCTCCCGTTCGGACCGCCCGGTCCGCCGTTACTGCCGCCGCCGGAACCGCCTGATCCATTCGGTCCGTGACCGGGTCCGCCGTCATAAGAGTTTAAATTATCATCCATGAGGAATCCTCACTTTCGTTCAAATATATTTTATTTTCATGCTCCCGCCCCTTAGAGAATGCGGAAGAAATCCATAATCGAAGAACTATATTTAGTATATAGAAGGCAAATTCATAAATCAATATGAGAATTATGAATTTCTGCACACAAGTATTAAAGAATTATAAAGTTTTTTACAAAATTTGACCTTTGGAGTAGATTTTTCCTGCCTTTCCATTGTATAATAAGCTATATTGTGTTTCACTGTAGCTATTCAGAGACCAGCTCCTGTCCGGTTGTAACAGGATATGCTGAATAGTTACTTTTTGTTATTAAACGGCAGCGCTTCAGGTATGGAGGAAATCATGGCAGTAAAATACGTATTTGTAACAGGTGGTGTTGTATCCGGCCTCGGCAAGGGCATTACAGCCGCTTCACTGGGAAGATTATTGAAAGCCCGCGGCTATAAGGTCACAATGCAGAAATTTGATCCCTATATTAATATTGATCCCGGCACGATGAACCCGATCCAGCACGGCGAGGTCTTCGTCACAGAGGACGGCACGGAAACCGACCTTGACCTCGGTCACTACGAGCGGTTCATCGATGAAAATCTGGACAAGAATTCCAACGTGACAACCGGTAAAGTATACTGGTCGGTATTGCAGAAAGAACGGCGCGGAGATTACGGCGGCGGCACCGTACAGGTCATTCCGCATATTACCAATGAGATCAAGAGCCGTTTCTACCGCAATTTTACTGACGAGGACACCCGCATTGCCATCATTGAAGTGGGCGGTACGGTCGGCGATATCGAGAGTCAGCCGTTCTTAGAGTCCATCCGTCAGTTCCAGCATGAGGTAGGCAGAGAGAATGCGATCCTGATCCATGTAACTCTGATTCCTTATCTGAGCGCTTCTCAGGAGATGAAGACCAAGCCTACACAGGCAAGCGTTAAGGAATTACAGGGTATGGGGCTGCAGCCCGACATCATCGTATGCCGCAGTGAGCGCCCGTTAGATCAGACCTTAAAAGATAAAATTGCACTGTTCTGCAACGTGCCGAGCAATCGCGTTCTGCAGAACCTGGATGTGGAACATCTGTATGAGGCTCCCCTCGCGATGGAGCAGGAGCATCTGGCTCAAGTCGCATGCGACTGTCTGCGGCTGGATTGTCCGGAACCCGATCTGACAGACTGGAAGGCGGTCGTAGAAGCTCTGCGGACCCCTATAAGCGAAGTCACGATCGCTCTTGTAGGTAAGTATACACAACTTCACGACGCTTATATCAGTGTTGTCGAAGCCTTAAAGCACGGCGGTATCTCCAATCGCTGTGTCGTAAATATTAAATGGGTCGATTCCGAAACGGTGACAAAAGATAATGTCCGGGAACTTCTGCAAGACGTAAACGGCATTCTCGTACCGGGCGGATTCGGCGACCGGGGTATCGAAGGCAAGATTCATGCTATCACCTATGCCAGAACCAACAAGATTCCCTTCCTGGGTCTCTGTCTCGGTATGCAGCTTGCGATCGTAGAATTTGCCAGAAATGTGCTCTCCTATAACGACGCGCACAGCATAGAACTCGACCCTTCCACAACGCATCCGGTGATCGCACTTATGCCCGACCAGAACGGTGTGGAAGATATCGGCGGCACACTGCGTCTCGGCTCCTACCCCTGTGTATTGGACAAGTCCTCCAGGGCATATGAACTGTACGGCGAGGAGACGATCCACGAAAGGCACAGACACCGCTACGAGGTAAACAATGACTATCGCGCGGTGCTGACTGAGAACGGTATGAAGCTGGCAGGTCTGTCCCCCGACGGACGTATTGTAGAGATGTGCGAACTGCCCGATCATCCTTTCTTCGTGGCAACACAGGCGCATCCGGAACTGAAATCAAGACCCAACAGACCGCACCCGCTGTTCAAGGGATTTGTATCCGCGGCGCTTAATAATAAACTGAATTAAAGCAAAAGGCAGAATCGAAACATTGATTCTGCCTTTTATGATTCTCTCGTATTCTTATTAATTATACTCAGCTTCCCGCAGATACAGATCTACTCTTCCAGTGCATTCAGCTTATCCACAAGCGCCTGAACATCCGCCATGGTCACCTTACCGGTAAAGCTGATCGGTCCGCGCAGCGGCAAATATTCTATCATGGCGTTATTCATCTCGTCCGATATCGCCTCGCCGGCCGCCTCGCTTTCTCCGCCTTCCGGCTGATCGCTGAAGAATCCGCCCTTGAACAGTTCATTTACCAGTTCCCAGGCTCTGGGGTCCTTCCTGACATCTCCAAGCGTCGTGTCCGTCGTATATACAAACGGAAGCTTTACCGTGGACTCTACCGTCACTGTCTTCGTCAGTACGATATCTCTGGAAGATTTACCGATCATAATATCAAATGCACCGGTCTCCACGTGCCAGTCATGGATTCGCACGCTATAGTATGCGAACGCACGCTGATCCAGTGTGAAGGTCACCGTCTTCGTCTCTCCGGGCGCCAGTTCCACTTTGGCAAAGTCACGAAGTTCTTTCACCGGACGGATCGCCGTACTCTCACGGTCAGCCACATAAAGCTGCACAACTTCCTTGCCCGTCACATCACCTGTGTTCGTCACATCCACCGTCACGCGCAGTGTATCCGTATCCTTCATCTGCTCTTTATCTACTGTCAGATTGGAATATGCAAAGGTCGTGTAGGACAGACCGTAACCGAAGGGGAACAGCACATCCATCTTTTTCTTATCATAATAGCGGTATCCCACGAATATACCCTCGCGGTACTCCACCATATCGCCCTCACCGACATAGGACAGGTAGGACGGGTTATCCTCTAACCGCAAAGGAAATGTCTCCGGCAGTTTTGCGCTGGGATTGACCTTACCGAACAGGATATCGCATACTGCGCCGCCTACTGCCTGCCCGCCCAGATATGCCTCCACGATGCCTTTAACCTGACCGATCCAGGGCATCTCTACCGGAGAACCGTTGTGCAAAACCACGACCGTATTGGGCTGTACCGCCGCCACCTTCTCAATCAATTCATTCTGGCAGTCCGGCATAGCCATGTGTTTTCTGTCGAATCCCTCGGACTCGAATTTATCCGGAAGCCCCGCGAAAATAACCGCCACATCCGCATTGCGCGCCGCTTCCACCGCCTCCGCAAGCAGCTTCTCGTCTGTCCGATCCTCCGCATCATCGAAGCCCTGCGCATAGGTGACATTCTTCCTATCCGCCGCAGCGTCAAGCGCAGAAGTGATCTTATGGCTGTTGATATGGGAACTGCCGCCGCCCTGATAACGGGGTTTCTTCGCATACTTACCGATAAAGGCAACCTTCTGACTGTCGGACAGAGGAAGCACATCCTCATTTTTCAGCAGGACGATCGTTTCTTCCGCCACCCTGCGCGCCATCTCATGATCCTTATCCTTATCAAATACGGCGCTGCGGTCACGGTTATCCTCGTAGCGGAACACGATGTTCAGAATACGCTCCACTGCTTCATCCACAATGCTCTCGTCCAGTTCACCGCTTAAGACCGCACCTGCGATCATCTTATCATTCGCACCGTTAGAACCCGGCATCTCCAGATCCAGTCCCGCTTTCAGATCTTCCACACGATTGTTGACCGCACCCCAGTCGCTCATGACATAGCCGTCAAATCCCCACTGATCCCGGAGCGTCTCCGTCAGATACTGGTGGTTCTGCGCCGCATACGTACCGTTAATCTTATTGTAGGAACACATAACGGTCCAGGGTTTCTCTTTCTTCACCGCACCCTCGAAAGCTGCCAGATATATTTCATGGAGCGTCCGCTCATCGACCCGGGAGTCCGAGGACATTCTTCTGGTCTCCTGGTTATTCGCAAGAAAATGTTTGATACTCGTGCCGACATTTTTACTCTGTATTCCATGGATCAGCGCGCCCGCCATCTCACTTGCCACAAGCGGATCTTCCGAATAGTACTCAAAATTACGTCCGCACAGCGGGGAACGCTTAATATTAACCGCAGGTCCTAAGATCACGCTGACGCCCTCTGCCTGGCACTCATTGCCCAGCGTCTCTCCCATCTGCGTCAGCAGCTCTCTGTTAAAAGATGCCGCCGTTCCGCATCCGGCCGGAAAACATACTGCCTTGATGCTGTCGTTGATCCCCAGGTGATCGCCCTCCTCATTCTGCTTACGAAGCCCGTGAGGTCCGTCCGAGACCATACTGGCCGGTATGCCGAGGCGCTCCACCGCCTCCGTATGCCAGAAATCCGCACCGGAACACATCGCCGCTTTTTCCTCCAAAGTCATCTGTGCCACCAGTTCTTTGATCTTCTCTGCTGTCATTTTACAATAACCCTCCTGCCTTCTCTATTATACTTTATGCAACAGTTCATAAAGTACCGAATAGCTATGATATCCTCAGTGTAGCACAGCAGCACGGCCATTTCTATATCTTTCTTATCACTTTTTTGCACAATATTCGCGAAACCGCATCTCGCAGGCACACCCTCCTTCCGCGTTATTCCGGAAGCATATTCTGCCGCCGTGCGCCAGCACGATCTTCTGCACGATACCAAGCCCTCTGATCTTCTGTTCTGCACGCTTCCTCCTGCCGCCCTGCAGTCCGCGCAGCACTTCCGCGGAATAGCCGGTTCCGTTATCCGCAAAACTGATGCAGCACCACTTCCGTTCCCGCCATATACGCAGACGGATCAGCAATGTTTCCCCCTGTCTGCCATGCTGCAGACTGTTATGAAACAGATTGCGCAGCGCCCTGATTAACAGCTTCTCGTCCGCCCTGATCCACAGTTCCTCCGCGTCGCCGGACAGATCCGCCTCGATCTCTAATTCCCTCTCCTTCGCATCGCTTAAGAATGCTGCCGCCACCTCGCGCACGACCACCGCAGGGCGCACTCTCTCCACACGCAGCGGCTGCATGGAATATTCCAACCTGGAAGTCAGATTCAGATCCTCTATCAACTCCTTCATAACGATACTCTGATGCCGGATTGCAGCCGCTTCCCGCCGCTCCTCCTCTGCAAACTCTTCGCTGCGCTCCAGCATATCCGCATATCCCAGCACCATAGATAACGGTGTACGGATATCATGTGATATTCCGGCGATCCATTCGATCCGCGCCTGCTCCCTGTCCTTTGCTCCTCTCCTGAGAAAAAAAGCCATCAGAGCCAGTATTCCGAGAAAGTCGAACATAGCAAGCCAGATCCCGGTTTTCAGAATATACCGTATCCATGCAAGCGGAAACTCTATATTATATTTCCACACGGAGTCCTTCGGACACCCCACAACCATAATCTTATCATCCCACACACGCAGATAAACCGGATAATCCTGCAGATACCACCTGCTCATGTTCGCAATATCGGACCGGCTGTAGGAATCTTTGATTTCTGCCGGTTTCCTGTAACTCCAGATTACCTCGCCGTTCCCGTCTAAAAGCATCGCCCACTGATGCAGTCCGGTCAGCCTCTCCTGCATCTCAATGCTCAATTCATATCCTGTTGCCGTCGGCGTCAGTGCCTCCATGACCATACCGCCGTGTATATATTCCGGATTATACTGACGATATCGAAGCAGCAGCATGAACAGAAGGATCAGATTAATAATCAATGTCAGCATAATTGTCCACATAAAGACCGCTGCATAATACATGATGGTGCGGACTCCCGATCGTTTGTTTCTGATTCTCATATCAATAACCATCCCCTTCTCTGGCGTATCCATACGGGCCGCAGGCATAGACTTCCTGTGATTCCGTTACACCAGCTTATAACCCAGCCCGCGCACCGTCAGCAGATAACGCGGGTGGGAGGGATCTTCTTCGATCTTTTCCCGCAGCCGTCTGATATGCACGATCAATGTATTCTCATATCCGTAGTTGCCCTCCTGCCACACGGCATCACACAGCGCATCGATCGTTACGATCCTGCCCCTGTTGGCGGACAGTTTCTCCATAATCGCATACTCCTTCGCCGTCAGAGTAATTTCCCCCGGCGCTTCCGGTCCTGCTGCCGCATTTCTCCCGGCATTTCTGTTCCTGCGCACGACACCGCTCCCCAGGTCCACGCAGCAGTCCCCCAGCAGGATCTTCTGATGCTCCTGCCCTGTATCCCTGACGCGGTACACTCTCTTGAGCACAGCGTTCACCCGCAGTATCAGTTCTTTCGGCAGAAAAGGTTTCGTAATGTAATCGTCGGCGCCCAGTCCTAAGCCCCGCAGCCTGTTCTCGTCTTCATCCCGTGCGGACAGGAAGATCACCGGCACTTCCGATTCCTCATGCAGTTCCCGGAACAGTCCGAAACCGTCCCCGTCCGGCAGCATCACATCCAGCAGAACGAGCGCAGGATATTCTCTGCGGTATACCTCCCGTGCCTCCCGGCAGCTTCCCGCACACACCACATTGTCAAATCCCTCTTTGGCGAGGAACGCTCCGACCATCTCCCGCAGTGCCGGTTCGTCATCCACCAGCATGATCTTGTACTCATGTATATTCATAACCTGCAGCTCCTTTTCGCAACTTATATGTCTATGTTTATCCGTCTTACACATAGCAGTATACACTCTTTTCCCTCTCCCTGAAACAATTCGGCACGAATCTTAATGTAAATGTAATGTAGCTTTCATCTTCCTGTAAGGCCGCCGGCTTATGATGACGGTAACGGTTGGGCATAGCGGACGGTTTCACACCGCCTGCATCAGCCTCTGGCAAATATACCGCAATCACTTAAGGAATAAAGCGCAGAAAGCAGCGCGGAAATGAGGTAAACTATGGCTGTACAAAATCTAATTGAAACCACAAATCTTACGAAGCAATACGGCAGGGTCCGCTGTGTCAGTTCTCTGCATATGCAGGTGCCAAAAGGCGCCATCTACGGATTCTTAGGTCCTAATGGCGCCGGTAAATCGACAACGCTCAAGATGATCCTCGGGCTTGCCAGACCTGACGAGGGTTCCATCACGCTCTTCGGCGTACCCGTCAATGACAAAAACCGGATAAAGCTCCTCGCCGACACCGGTTCTCTCATCGAATCACCCAGCTATTACGGCCATCTGACAGGAGAGGAGAATCTGACTATTCTGCAGACGCTCAAGAACTGTCCACGAGAAGATATCGACAAGGTACTTAACATCGTGCGCCTGCATGACGCCCGCAAAAAGAAAGTGAGCCACTACTCCCTCGGCATGAAACAGCGACTCGGACTGGCGGCCGCACTGCTCGGCTTCCCGAAACTGCTTATTCTCGACGAACCCACCAACGGTCTTGACCCGGCGGGCATACAGGAAATGCGTTCTCTGATCTGTACGCTGCCCGAACAGTACGGCATCACAGTAGTCGTTTCCTCCCATCTGCTCAGCGAGATCGACCAGATGGCAGACCATGTAGGCATTATACGCAAAGGTGAGCTGGTCTATCAGGACACACTCGAGTCCCTGCACTCTCATGCAAAGCAGCAGATTGCCCTGCGCACCGATCAGCCCGCCACTGTGATTTCTCTGCTGCATCAGGACGGTATCGCCGTTGAAAAAGAAGCGGATTACCTGCTGATCCCCATGCTCGAGGATGCGTATATCGCCCAGCTCTGCCGCCGGCTGGTCAGCCACAATATCGCTTTATACCGTGTCGAAAAACGGGAGAAGAGCCTGGAAGATATTTTCCTGTCTCTGACCGGAAAGGAGTCAAGTCTATGAAAACATTACGATTAGAATTCTATAAAATCAAGAGAAGAAAAGTCTGGCTGACCATGTTTGCCCTGTTATCGGTGCAGCTCATGTGGGGACTCTGGTCCATGCGTGATCCCCGGGAGTGGGAACTGCAAAGCGGCTGGATGTCGCTGTTGTACTTCCTGTCCCTCTTAGACGGTATCATGGTGCCGGCTATGATGTCCGTGCTCGCCTCCCGCCTTGCGGACATCGAGCACAAAGGAAACACTTATAAGCAGCTTGAAACACTGCGCAGCGCAGGCAGTCTCTATCACGCCAAAGCCGTGTGCGGATGTATCATCATTGCCGTACTGTTTGCCGTCCAGTTCGCCTTTTTTATCACACTCGGTTATCATCTGGGATACACAGGAAATCCTGACGTGAAATATTATCTGCTGTCCTACGGGTTAAAAGTCGCCGCCAACATATCCCTGTTCCTGCTACAGCTTGCCCTGTCCATGCTCTTCGCCAATCAGATGGTTGCACTTGTAACCGGGCTTGGCGGTTCTATGGCGGCGCTGCTCCTGATGTACGTCACAACCCACTCGTTTCTCCCGTGGGGCGGAAACCTGAGCGCCGTGCTGGTCTGGTCCGAGTGGGATGAAGCCACCAGAATAAGCACATTCTGCTACCGTACTTTCTCGCCGGTTGAAACGGCCGCGGTGGTCTGTATATTCGTCTGGATCGTCGTTTTCTACGTGGGCGGAAGCGTGTTGTTTGCACGGAAAAATATATAATATTTTTGCTTTGGAAACAGCAGTTCAAACAATAGGATTGCGGAATTTACATTACAAATCCATAAAATGATAAAACTTTGAACGATATCAAGAAAGACGAGGGAATATATATGAATCTGTCAATTATCAAAACGATCAAATCAGAACGGCTGAAGCTTAGGCGCAGCCCGGTGTGGCTGGCCTTCCTGATCCTGCCGGTCATATCCGCCTTCTTCGGCACCACTAATTACATGGCAAATCAGGGTGTCCTGCAAAGTGAATGGTACAGCCTCTGGTCACAGCACTCTCTCTTCCTGTGCTATATCTTTATGCCGGCTCTCATCGGCACCTACTGCTCTTACCTGTGGCGTTTAGAGCACATACGGAATAACTGGAACAGTTTTCTGACCGCGCCGGTTTCCCGCTTATCCTTGTATCTGGGTAAACTAGTACAGGCGGCCATCATGATCATCGCGAGCAATGCATGGATCTTCCTGCTGTACTGTCTGTGCGGCAGGTTCTGCGGCCTGTCCGGGCTTCCGCCGAAGGAATCTTTAGGGTGGTTCGCCTGCGGTATCCTCGGGGGAATCGTAATCGGCTGTATCCAGCTTGCCGTCTCCATGTGCATACGTTCCTTCGCGGTTCCCATCGGCGTCGGTCTTGCCGGCGGCATCGGCGGTTTCATGATAACGAATCAGGGCTGGGGATTATACTATCCGTACTCGCTCTACTGCATGGGCATGCGCGCCAACAATCCCCATATGGCGCTCGATACAGACACTTTCCTGGCGGGATGTATTGTCTATATTATGCTCTTGTCCGCGTTGTCGGTGTGGGGACTGCGGAGGCATGAGCAGTAAAAGCACTGTCGGCACATATAAAAATTTCAACACATATAGAGCCGGCGGAGGGAATCATCTTAACTGTGTTTCCCTCTGCCGGTCCAGTAACTCCTTAAGCGCCTCGTCTCCGACGCTCACCCACGCATCCTCTTCCTCTGCGTTCAGTCCCAGATACTCCCGCAGCGTGACGGGATCGTCACTGAATCCCCATTCCTGACTGTAGTCATCAATTTCCTCGAACCCGATTTCTCCGGCCAGATACTTTTCTTTGAATTTTTTCTCTGTGGTTTTCACACTATGCTCCATTCCGGAGCGTTTACGCGACGAGGCGGCGCAAATTTCAAATTTGCGTCTGCCATCAAACAAATTTGTGACGCTCCGGCACAAATTTGCGTGTGAAAAATCAGCACATCAGTGTGATTTTTCACACTATGCTCCATTTCCATCTATATTTCTCCTCACATAAGCCCGTCCGCTCTCGCCTTATCCGCTATCATTTCATAGGTCGGCGTCGGCACACCGAAGCGTTGTCCCATGCGCACCACCTCATAGATCAGCCCGTCAATCTCAGATGATTTGCCGGCATATACGTCTCGCTGCATCGAGGTGCTCGCCTCCGGATTAAGAGTATCCAGAATCTGCAGATTCGTCGTCACGATGTCCACCAGGAACGGAACTCCCATCGCCACCGCCAGCGCATCGATCTCCTTCATCAGCCTGACAAACGTGTCTCTGGCATCTCCGGTCTTCTGCGCCTCTCCGGCGGATACATGATAGTACAGTCCGCACGCCGCCATCGGTGACACGAAGGCAAACTTCTGCAAAGCGTCACGTCTGATATTGTCGGACAGCACGCCGTCTATGCCGCTGTCCTTCAAATCCCCGGCCACTTCAAAAAGCTCCGGTCGAAGTTCTTCCGGATCACGCACGCCATAGACGATCCGGAATATATCTCCCCGCAGCAATATCGTTCCCGGTTCTTTGATCTCACCGGCAATGTAGATACAGCCATCCGTCACCAGCAGCCCCGGCAGTTTCTCCTGCATTCTGCTGCCTGTCCCGTATATATTCAGGATCGGTATCACAATGGTATTCTCCTTGGCCACCCGCCTGATAAACGGAATGGTCTCTTCCAGTGAATACCCTTTCACACAGACAAAAATAATATCCGGCCGTTCGTCATAATGCTCCATGTCTGTCGCCCGAATAGGGTTTACGACATAACTGCCCTTTCCTGTCGTCTCCATCTTCAGACCATGCTCCTGCATCTGCCGCAAATGCTCACCTCTCGCGATGAGCGTCACATCCTTGCCCGCCTCCGTCATATAGGCTCCAATGCTTCCGCCTGTGCCGCCTGCGCCAATCACCAGATATTTCATGACATTCTTCTCCCCGATCTTATAATATTTGCTACTCATTTTATCATACGTCAATCATTTATTCCACTTCCGAAGTTCGGCCGGCCTGCTGATGCTTTTCTATTTTCTCCACCGCTCTCCGCAGTCTCTCCAGCGCTTCTCCCAGAACTGCCCGCGGACACGCCATATTAATCCGCTCGAATCCCTCGCCGGCGGCGCCGAAGATGGCACCGGCATCCAGCCACAGTTTCGCCTCATGGACGATCAGATGTTCCAGGCGTTCCTCCGGCAGTCCCAGCCCGCGGCAGTCCAGCCAGAGAAGATAAGTCCCCTCCGGTTCAACCAATTTAATCTGCGGCAGGTTTTTCTCCAGATAATCTCTGGCATAATCCAGATTTCCCCGCAGGTAGACCTTCAATTCCTCCAGCCACTCCCGCCCGGTCCCGTAGGCCGCCTGACAGGCGTGGAGCCCGATCATGTTGACCTCCAGATATCCCACTGCTGACATCTGCTGTCTGAATGCCCGCCGTATCTTCTCATTCGGAATGAAAATATTGGAGACCTGCAGTCCTGCCAGATTAAACGTTTTGCTCGGCGCTGTACAGATGATGCTGATTTCTTCCAGATCCGGATTTACCGTGGTAAATATGTGATGTTTTCTTCCTTCGTAGACGAAATCACTGTGGATCTCGTCGCTGACCACCTTCACTCCATGCTGCAGGCAGATCTCCCCGATCCGGCGCAGTTCCTCCTCTGTCCAGACCCTTCCAACCGGATTATGCGGACTGCACAACACAAACAGTTTCACCCTGTTTTCAATCACCTTCCGCTCAAAATCCTCGAAATCAATTTCATAATGCCCGTCTTCAAACACCAGTTCATTATTGACCAGGGTTCTGCCATTGTCCCTGATCACCGCGCTGAAAGGATAGTAGACCGGCTGCTGGATCATAACCGCATCGCCCTCGTCCGTCAAAGCCCGGACCGCATTCGCAATCGCGAAGACCACACCGGGCGTCTTCACCAGCCATTCCTTCTCCACCTGCCAGTCAAAATAATTCCGGTACCACGCAGCGACCGTCTGAAAATAATCGTCCCTGCCTTCCGTATATCCATATATGCCAAGCTTCGCATCGGCAACCGCCCTTTCTATAATACCCGGCGCCGTCCGGAAATCCATATCCGCCACCCACAGCGGCAGCACATCTTCCGGCTTGCCATGCTCTGCGGCAAAGTCATATTTCAGGCAGTCCGTATTCCTTCTGTCAATGATTTCATCGAAATTGTATTTCATGCTTTTCTCTGCTCCGTCTCATCTTTAATTATGCCCGGTTCCGATTAACGTTCCCATGGTTTCTATCCGATCACTCATTTTGATCCTCCCCTTTACCATAACACATGGATCTTCGTTTGTGTACGACGTTTTACAATCTTTTTACGCCTACCTCTATTCTGCCGCTTCTTCTTTTTTACATTTTCTTATCACCCCAGGCACTTGACATTTCATTCCAAAGGTATATAATTTCAACGGTTATAGAATTATACTTATTAATAAGAAGAAACAATTCGGAGGCATACAGCATATGTTTGTCATATTTTTACTGATATGGATTATCTTCAACGGTCAGTTGACGCTGGAGATCGCTTTATCCGGGCTGGCGGTATCCGGCGCAGTCTACTGGTTTATCTGCCGGTTTCTGGATTACAGCCCCGCTAAGGATCTTATCCTGTGCAAGAGATTCTTCCTGGTTCTGCACTATGTATTCGTACTGTTAGTGGAGATCCTGAAGGCAAACGGTGCGGTTTTTAAAATGATCTACGCCGAAAAATATTGTTTTGAACCGGCAGTGGTACATTTCAGGACGACGCTCCATACGAACTTCGCCCGCGTGCTTCTGGCCAATTCTATCACCCTGACGCCCGGCACCATCACAGTCAGCCTGAAAGATGACGAATATGTCGTCCACTGTCTGGACAAGGAACTGGCGAAAGGTATTGATTCCTCCGTGTTTATTCACCTGTTAGAACGGATTGAGAACGTAAAATAGCGTGAACGAAGGTTGCGGAAAGGCTTGGTTATGATTATGATCTACGAATATATTTACATCACATTTCTTATTATACTGGCGCTTATGCTGTTTCCCTGCCTGATCCGGGCCATCAGGGGACCCCGTATTGCGGATCGTCTCATGTCGGTGAACATGATGGGCACTCTGGTCATGGTCATGATCGCCATACTTGCCCTGTTGCTGCATGAGGGTTATCTGGTGGATGTCTGTCTGGTCTATGCCATGATCAGCTTTCTTGCTGTTGTCGTACTGACCAAAGTATACATCGGTATTTATGAGGAAAAGCGTCACGCGTCCGATCATCCGGATGAAGAGGATAAAGGAGGTATGTCCGATGGAAGTTTTTGACTGGATCAGACTGATTCTCGGCTGTTCGTTCATGATTTGCGGACTGGTGATATTTTTTACGGAGATATTCGGCATTTTTCATTTCAACTATATTCTGAACCGTATGCACGCGGCGGCAATGGGGGATACGCTCGGCATCGCTTCCTGTATGCTTGGCCTGATTATTTTTTCCGGATTTAATATGACTTCTCTGAAACTGTTACTGATTGTGGTTTTCCTGTGGTTTGCTTCTCCGGTGTCTTCCCATGTGCTGGCGCGTCTGGAGGTCGCAACAAACGAGAATCTGGAAGCCCATTGTACAGTCTATACCGATCTTGAAGCGCTGGAAGCAGAACTGTCTCTTCAGGCGGCAGCATCTGAACCCGGGCATCCGGAAACCGCCGCGCATGTTGCGGTAGCCGCGGAAAACACCGGTACATCTGCCGGAGAGGAAGAAAACCAGAACGGAGGCGAAACGTCATGACAACTTTTCAATGTATTTTGATGGGGTTTCTGATCGTGTGTGCGATCTCCGTCAGTTTTTCCAGGAATCTGCTCAATTCCATCCTCATCTATATGTCCTACAGTCTGATCATGTCCATCCTGTGGGTATGTCTGGAATCTCCCGATCTCGCGATCACGGAGGCTGCTGTCGGCGCGGGCATAACGAGCGTCCTGTTCTTCGCGACCCTGAAGAAGATTCAGGCCATCCGCATCGAGAAAGAAAAGACCAGGGAGGAGGATGTACGGCATGAGTAGATTAAAACCGAGAGAAGAATATGAAAAAACTTATGCGTTCCGGTTCTTCCGCTGGCTGTCCGGCAGTAAAGACCCTTACGTCGGCGAGGTGGAGATGCAGGCGCAGCAGGAAACCTCACTTCCCGGGGAAACGCTTATTACCCGTATGCGCGAAGCGGAAATGATTCGTGACAAGGTCTACGATAAAGAGTTAAACAGGGCCGCCCGTATATTTCATAAGGTTTACATTGCCATGGCGATCCTGTTCTGTTTCGCCTTAGTCGGCGTTCTGTTATTCACCGTATCCTATCTGCCGCCAAACGGCGATGCCGGGAATCCGGTCAATAATGTCGTTTCCGAGCGTTACATCGAACAGGGACTGCAGGAAACCGGCGCGCTCAATATTGTCTCCGGCATGATCCTGACCTACCGGGCTTTCGATACTTTCGGTGAGACCAATGTGCTGTTTATTGCAACTTGCTGTGTCATGATCATGCTGATGGCAGACGATGCGATTCTCCGGAAGCAGGCCGTGCGCAACGACCGCCGTTTTGAGCCGAAAAACGATGCGATCCTTCAGGGAACTGCTTTTATTCTGTGTCCCATTATCTTTATCTTCGGCATCTACATCATATTAAACGGTCATTTGTCCCCGGGCGGCGGATTCTCCGGCGGCGCCATCATGGGCGCCGGACTGATCCTGTATGTCAGCGCGTTCGGTTTTAAGAAGACGCAGCGCTTCTTCAACGAACATATCTATAAGATTGCAAAGATCACCGCCCTGTGCATGTACGGGCTGATCGGCACCTACTTCTACATGACCGGCGCAAACGGAATCGAAAATCACATTCCGCTCGGCATTCCCGGCCACATCTTAAGCGGCGGGATCATATTGCCGATCAATGTCTGCGTGGGACTGGAAGTCGCGTGTACGATGTACGCATTTTATGCATTATTCAGAAGAGGGGGACTGTAAGATGGGTGCAAATCTGCTCATAAACTACGGCGAGGCTGTCGCCATGATCCTCTTCGGCATCGGATTCGGAAACCTGCTCCTGCAGCCGAACCTGATCAAGAAGATCATCGGCCTGAACATCATGGATACGGCGATCTATCTGTTTCTTGCGGAAAAAGGATATATTGCCGGGCGCGTGGCTCCCATCGTCACGAACGGGGTCCAGAGTATGGAAACCTATATCAACCCGATTCCCAGCGGTCTTGTACTGACCGGTATCGTGGTTTCCGTATCCGTGTCCGCCCTGATGCTGGCGCTCACCATAAGGCTCTATAAACGCTATCAGACACTGGATCTCGATGAGATATCCAGGCAGCTGAAGAAGGAGGGGCTGTAATGGATTTTATACGGAATTTTCCTTGTATCTCTATTATGCTATGTCTGTTTGCAGGCATTGTCAGCTCCGGACTGCGTGATAAGGCGGCGATGTGGATCAACACACTTCTGCTTACGATCAATATTGCACTGAGCATATGTACCCTGTTGTATACCCTTCTGACCGGCGAGCCCTTCGTCTACGTCATGGGTAAGTTTCCCGCGCCCTGGGGCAATGAAATCCGCGCCGGCATACTCGAGGCGCTGCTGGCACTGTTCTTCTGTGTAATCATGCTGCTCTCCCTCTTCGGCGGCAGACATAAGCTGTTAGAGGAAGTGGAAGAAGGCAAAACATATCTTTATTATGTATTGTCGGATCTGCTGCTCAGTTCCCTGCTGGCGCTGATCTACACCAACGATATGTTTACGGCATATGTATTCGTGGAGATCAACACGATATCGGCATGCGGGCTGATTATGATCCGCCAGAACGGCCGCACCATCGAAGCTGCCGTCAGATATATGATCATGAGCCTGTTAGGTTCCGGTCTTCTGCTGCTTGGCCTGTGTATGCTCTATGATCTGACCGGCCATCTGCTGATGAGTAATATGAAAGAATCCGTAGCACTCCTGGCGGCAGACGGCAATTACGGCATTCCTCTGGTCGTCTCCATTGTGATGATGTCTGTCGGCCTGTGTATTAAGAGCGCGCTTTTCCCGTTTCATGCATGGCTTCCGGACGCTTACGGATATTCCACGGTTTCCTCTGCCGCCATTTTATCGGCTCTGGTATCCAAAGGGTATATTTTCCTGCTCATTAAGATCATCTATCGTGTGATCGGCTTTAATATTTACCACGATACCCGCATCATTGATATCCTGTTTGTGTTCGGTCTGATGGGTATGATCTTCGGTTCCTTAAGTGCCATCAGGGAAAACGACGTCCGCCGGATGGTCGCTTTTTCTTCGGTCGCGCAGATCGGTTATATTTATATGGGCTTCGGCATGGGTACGCAGGAGGGCATGACGGCGAGTATTTTCCATATTCTGTCCCATGCCGCCACCAAATCGCTGCTGTTCATCGCCGCCATCGGTCTGACCGATGTATCCGGCGGCAGCCGCAAGTTTATCGAACTGACCGGTTCCGGTTACCGCAACAAATGGGCGGGCGTCGCCTTTACGGTAGGCTCCCTCTCCATGGTCGGCGTACCGCTCTTTTCCGGATTTATCAGCAAGCTGCTGTTCTCACAGGCAGCCGTACTGAATCATACTAAAATGCTGCCGGCGCTGATCGTTCTCGGCATCAGTACGATCCTGAACGCGATCTATTTCATGAAGACGGTCATCAGGATCTACACGCCGCTCAATCACTGCGCCTACACCAGTGTGACTTTTAAGGATATATCGGCATACGCCATGGTTTTAGTGGCGTTTATCGTACTAAATGTGATTCTCGGCATAAGTTCCCAGCCTGTTGTCGATATGATACGACAGGGACTTGCCACGTTTGCGTAGAGGGGGATTCCATATGTATCTCATTCTTTTATCCATACTTATACCGCTCCTGACCGGAGTCCTTCTTCTGGTTGCCGGAGCCGGAAAAAGCCTGCCGGTCGTCACGGGCACATGCCTTCTTCTGACGGACGCGCTGGTGATTGCCGCGCTCTTTACCGCCTACGGGACATCTTACACATTGTTTGCGCTGGCAGACGGTCTGCCCCTCCTTTTCGCGGTAGATGAACTCAGCGTCCTGTTTGCGGTGCTCGCGCTGATCGTCATGACATGCGCCGGCTTCTTTTCCTTTGTATATATGAAGCATGAACAGAAGGCACATCGTTACTATGGCTTCTACCTGATTGTATTTGCCGTCCTGAATGCACTCTGTTTTGCAGGCAATCTGATCACCTTCTACCTGTTTTTTGAAATACTGACACTATCGTCCATGCCGCTGGTACTGCATAACGGCAGCAGAGAAGCGGTTATGGCCGGGCTGAAATATCTGTTTTACTCCCTGTGCGGCGCTTATATGGCGCTGCTTGGTATCTACTTCGTCTATCGCTGCAGCGGCACACTGACTTTTACCGCCGGCGGCGTAGTATTGCAGTCCACAGCTGCATCCGCTGTGGACCCGTCAGCCGTAAGTCTTCTGTTGATCATGGCGATGATCATGCTGATCGGTTTCGGCGTCAAGGCGGGTATGTTCCCGCTGCACGCATGGCTCCCGGCCGCCCATCCTGTGGCGCCCGCCCCGGCATCCGCGGTGCTCTCCGCAGTCATTGTCAAAGCAGGCGTACTTGCGCTGATCCGCACGGTCTACTATATCTTCGGCGCTTCGTTCCTGCGGGGCACATGGGTGCAGACCGTATGGCTTACGCTCACGCTGGTCACAGTATTCATGGGTTCCATGCTTGCCTACCGTGAGCCTGTGTTAAAGAAGCGGCTGGCCTACTCCACTGTAAGTCAGCTGTCCTATATCCTGTTCGGTCTGGCAGTCATGGACGTGCAGTCGGTGAACGGTTCACTCCTGCACGTACTGGCGCACGGACTGATCAAGGCAAGCCTGTTCCTGTGCGCCGGCGCCATCATCTACACGACCGGCAAAACGCGGGTGGATGAACTGCGCGGAATCGGCAAGGAAATGCCGCTTACCATGTGGTGCTATACGATCGTATCCCTGGGACTGATCGGTATTCCGCCCACAGGCGGCTTTATCAGCAAATGGCATCTGGCGCTCGGAAGCCTGTCGGGTGCGCCGTCCGTCTTCCGGTGGCTGGGTCCTGTCGTGTTGTTAGTCAGCGCCCTGTTGACGGCAGGCTATCTGCTGCCGCTTACGATCCATAGTTTCCTGCCGGGCAGCGATTATGACTATGCGAAACATGTAAAGCGGGAACCTTCCCCGTTGATGACGATACCGATTCTGATTATGACGGTATTATCCGTTTTGATCGGGTTGTTTCCCACACCGCTTATTGATTTTCTGACGCGTTTTGTCAGACTGCTTGTTTAGAAAGGAGGCGCGGTTATGACAATATTGGTAATCCTGATTCCGGCCGTTGCCGGCATTCTCTCGACCCTGATTCCTTTCCGCAAGCGGATACACTGGGAGATTTTTCTGGAATGCGCCGTGATCCTCAACAGCATACTAGTCTGGTATCTGTTGCTGCACCATCCGAACAGCACCTTCTTACTGGCGCATTTTACAGGTGATCTGTCCATCTGCTTTAAAGTGGACGGCATGGGCATGACATTTGCCGGACTGGTTTCCGCGCTGTGGCCTTTTGCCACATTGTACGCCTTTGAATATATGACGAAAGAAGAACATGAGAGGGTCTTCTTCCTGTTCTACACGATCACTTACGGCGTCACGCTGGGCATCGCGCTTGCCGCCAACCTGCTGACCATGTATTTCTTCTATGAACTTCTGACACTGGTTACCGTGCCGCTCGTCATGCATACGCTGACCAGAGAAGCGATTCTCGCCAGCCGGAAATACCTGTATTACTCTTTGGGCGGTGCCGCGTTCGCCTTCATCGGCATGATCATGATCATCGTCTACGGCACCACCACTGATTTTGTGCTCGGCGGTATTCTCGATTCCGCAAAGATCGGCGACCGCACGAATATTCTATTGTTTGTCTATGTAATGGCCTTTATCGGTTTCGGCGTCAAGGCTGCGCTCTGTCCTTTTAACGCATGGCTGCCCCAGGCGAGCGTAGCGCCCACGCCGGTCACGGCGCTCTTACATGCAGTTGCCGTCGTAAAGTCCGGTGCCTTCGCGATCCTGCGGCTGACCTACTACAGCTTTGGCACAGACTTCCTGCAAGGCACCTGGGCACAGACGGTCGTTATGCTGTTTACAATGTTCACGATCGTGTACGGCTGCAGCCGCGCGCTCAAGGAGACCCACATAAAAAGGCGGCTTGCCTACTCAACGATCAGCAATCTGTCCTATATCCTGTTCGGAGCCGCGCTTATGACGCCCCTCGGGATGACGGGCGCACTTTCCCATCTGGTATTCCACGCGGTAATCAAGATTTCCTCTTTCTTCTGCGCAGGTGCCATTATCCACCAGACGGGGCGCAATTATGTGCACGAGCTGGACGGTATGGGTTATAAGATGCCTTGTATCTTCGGCATTTTTACGCTGTCTTCCTTCGCACTGATGGGCGTTCCGGGACTTGCCGGATTTATCAGTAAATGGAATCTGGCGCAGGCGGCTGTGAGCAGCGGTAATGTGACCGCGTACTTCGGCATCGCCTGTCTGCTGGTCTCCGCCCTGTTGACCGCCATCTACATGCTCACCATCGTAGTGCGCGCGTTTTTCCCTGTGGGAGATCTTGACCTTGCCACTTTACAGGGTATGAAAGACCCGAACTGGAAAATGCTGCTGCCGCTGTTCGTGTTTGCCTTCTTCATCATCGCGTTCGGCGTCTGCTCACGGCCGCTCACGGATTTCTTCCATGATGTGGCGACGGGATTGTATTCATTCCAGTAAAGAATCGAGCAAAGCTCGATTGCGAGATTCGCTTCGCGGGCTCGAATAAGCGGAAGAATTTCCTATAGAATTATGGAGGATTATTATGCAGATACTCATATGTTCCCTTGTATTTCTGCCGATGGCAGCGTCGGTCATCGGTTACATGATCGGGCGGTATCAGAAAAATGCACGCAACTATTTTGCGGATGTCATAACAGGTGTTACTTTTGCAATTGCTCTATATCTATGCGTGCAGATGTATGCGGACAGCACAGCGGGAAGCATAGTGGAAATTCCCTATGTCTGCGGTATGGGTCTGCATTTTACGCTGGACGGCTTCCGCGCGCTGTACTGCACCATCGCAGCATTTATGTGGTTTATGAGCACACTTTTTACGAAGGAATATCTCACGCATTACCGCAACCGTAACCGCTATTATCTATTCCTGCTGCTCACCCTCGGCGCAACACAGGGCATCCTTCTCTCCGCTGATTTCTACACGACCTTTATCTTCTTTGAGATCATGTCCTTTACCTCTTATGTGTGGGTGGCACATGATGAAAAGAAGGAATCCCTGCGCGCGGCCGCGACCTATCTTGCCGTGGCAGTCATCGGCGGTCTGGTCATGCTGATGGGTATCTTCCTGTTATACGATGTGACGGGAACCCTGTTCTTCGATGACCTCATAGGCGCATACACCCTGTACGGAGCGCTCAGTTCCCGGTCTACGGCCCACACGCAGATCTGGACCGCCGGTCTATGTCTGTTATTCGGTTTCGGCGCCAAGGCCGGCGCATTTCCGCTCCATATCTGGCTGCCAAAAGCCCATCCCGTAGCGCCTGCGCCTGCATCGGCTCTGTTGTCCGGTATCCTGACGAAAGCGGGCATGTACGGTATCCTGATCCTGACCGCCTATATTTTCCTGGGCATCGACAGATGGGGCTGTCTGATCCTGCTTCTCGGCGTATGCACCATGGTGATCGGCGCGGTACTGGCGCTTTTCTCTATCGACTTAAAGCGGACGCTCGCCTGTTCCTCGGTGTCCCAGATCGGTTTTATCCTCGTGGGTGTCGGCATGTCCGGACTGCTCGGCGGGGCAAACCTGTCCGCCGTCCGCGGCAGTCTGCTCCACATGATAAACCACTCACTGATCAAACTGGCGCTCTTCATGGCGGCAGGCGTGGTCTTTATGAATGTACACAAGCTGGACTTAAACGCAGTCCGCGGATTCGGGCGCAGGAAACCGCTGCTCAACTATATCTTCCTCATGGGCGCCCTCGGCATCGGCGGTGTGCCGCTCTGGAACGGCTACATCAGCAAGACACTGATCCACGAGAGTATCGTTGAATACACACAGCTTGTCCGCGAGGGAACAATTTACAGTATACCCGGTGCAGATACGCTGCGCGCCGTAGAGTGGGCTTTCCTGATCAGCGGCGGCCTGACGGTCGCCTATATGACGAAGCTCTATGTCGCTCTCTTTGTAGAAAAAAATAAAGACGCGTCAGTACAGGCCGGATTTGACGCGTTAAAGGGCCGGTATATGAATAAAATCAGCGCAGCCGCTCTGACGGTAAGCGCAACACTGCTGCCCGTTATGGGTTTCCTGCCGCACATCGTAACAGATCGCCTGGCGGACATGGGTCAGGAATTCCTGCTGCCTGTAAGCGACAGAATACTCACGCTCCTGCCTGCGGCACAAACCGGCGCGGAAGAATCCGTTGCCTACTTCTCTCCTGCAAACCTGCAGGGCGCCATGGTCTCGCTTATAATCGGCGTCCTTGTCTATCTTGTGATTGTAAGACTGTGGATGATGAAACCCGTTTCGAATTCCAGTGAGATGCGTGACAGTTATGACGTTGCAGCCCATTCTGCTGCAGGCTCGGCAGTCTTTGTCATACGCAGGAAGAAAACGGCTAAAGAATACGTTGACCGCTGGCCCGGCCGCTTAGATCTGGAGAATCTGATCTACCGCCCCGTGCTGCTTAAGATACTGCCCTTCCTGTCCGGCCTGATCTGCCGTGTACTGGACAGTCTCGTGGACGGGATCGTTGTGCTTCTTCGTAAAACAATATACCGCGACAGCAAACTGCCGCACGAACTTCCGGAGGGCACGCCGCTCACCCATATGCTGGCATGCATCGCGGATTGTTTCCAGCGATTTGGCAATAAGACATTCCGCCGGAAGAAACCGGCGGCCGTAGATTACGACCATAAGTTTGCCCTGCTCCATGAAGAGTGGGCCGAGAACCGCACGCTGATCGCGCGCAGTATGTCCTTCGGGCTGCTGCTGTTCTGTATCGGGCTGCTCGCGATGATCGGATACCTGTTTATTATGGGAATATTCTAAGGCGAAAGCGGAGACCGCTCCTTTTCAGGCAGTCTCCGCTTCTTTACGCTCCGCTTTTCTCTTCTTTCTCTTCTTCCAGATCACCAGTATAAGAATCACCAGCACAACAACTGCTGCCGGAATGATGCAGACCAGATAATCCCCGAGTCCTTTCTCGTGAATACACACGGCAATCTGTATATCCGTATCCTCTGCCGTATCCACGTTAAACAGGTGGTATATGCCCATAAGTTCCGTATCCGCCTGCTGCCATTCGCCGTCCTGCTCCACGTAGATGCTCACGCCCTCCGTCTGTCCCTCCGGCGCCTGATAACGCAACGTGTGTGTCTCCCTCACTTCCGGGGACCCTTTCAGCCTCCACCGCGCCATAGCGTCCCCGGGAATCTTCACCGTCCAAAGTTCCACCGCTTCTCCGGGCAGTCCCTCTGCCGTCGTACCCGTCTGACTGCCGCCTGCCGCCGCTTCTCCGCTTATACTGCCGTCTCCGGATACTGCACCGCTTGTCACCTCCAGCATATCTTCCTGCCGGAACATACCGTCCGCCAGAATGACAGACTGCGCATTCGGCCTTGTCTGCTCCGATGCAAGCGTCGTCAGGTACCGCACATACTCTACCGTTACATCTTCATCATACAGAACGTTATCCAAGTCTTTGATATCCCAGTCCGCATAGAAGCCCGGTTTTGCCGGTATCTCCGGATACAGGTCCATCGACACGCTTCCGCCGTAAGGACATTCCACGGTCTTGACCTCCTCCTCATCCGCATAGAAAGAGATCGTCATCATGCGGAATTTATCCGGAATCCCTTCGATCTTCAGCATATCCTGATACCCGATTGGCTCCGCTTTCCCGCTGTAGCTGATCCGGTCTATACCCGCGATCTCCTCCGACACGAAACAGTTATTCGTCACGTCACCATTACTGTCCGTCTCCCCCGCGATCGCACCGGAAAACGCATCCGCCTCCTGAATCCGTACAATGGCACAACAGTTCTCGATGCTGGAACCGGAACCGGCTATTCCTGCCACATACTCCTTACCGGACACGGTACATTTTGCATAACTGTTCTTAATGTGTGATACGGACTGTCCTGCCACGCCGCCTGCGTAATTGCCTGTACTGCTCTCGATCCTGCCGTAATTCTCACAGCGCAGGATCGTGCCCATCTCCTGCAGACCGGCTATGCCGCCGGCATAGCTCTTATGCGCCACGATTCTGCCCAGATTGACATTTCCTCGCTGCACGCACCTGGTCAGCAGCGTAGAATTCATCTTTGCGTCTTCAATGCCCGTGACATCGCCTTCCAGATCAAAATCATATTCGATTGCCATGGTTCCGGCTATCCCGGACACATTGATATCTCCCTGTACGAGACCCTTATTCCTGCAGTCCGCGATCGTCGCATCCGTACTGGTCTCGGCATTTTCCTGCGAAGTGTCCTCATATACATTAGAATAATCCATGTCCAGAACGCCGTCGATCGCATCCGTATAAAGCCGCATGATCGTGCTGAACTGATCATTGATGCCTGACAGATCATCGATCAATACATCGTTTGTCGAGGACATCTCATCATTCAGGCGTCCCATATTCTCGGACAGCCCCTGCAGATTGGCTGTCAGACTGTTGGTTCTGGACCGGTAATCCCCGCCCAGCTGCGGCAGCGCGATATCCGGCATACCGTTTAAGGTATCCAGCATATGCTTCGCCTCACTGCCGGCAGACTGCATATTGCCGGACGCATCTTTTACATCTCCAAGCGCGCCCTTAAGCTGGTTCGCGGCATCCTCCGTCATCTCGTCCTGATGCGCCGCCACGATATCCGACATCGTCTGCAGATATTCCCGCATGTCCCTGTCATAGTCTTTCGTGATATCCCCGCCGCTGTACTGCTCATCCGCATAATCGGAAGCGTCCTGCTCCACTTTCGCCGCATCAATAGTCATCTGCTTCGCCGCATCCTCCAGCAAATCATGGTCCAGCGTGCCCAAATCGCCTTCTGACTGCGGAAACTCCCGCTCTTCCCCCGTATCCGGATTATGGTGCACCCATCCCGTCACGCCAAGATAGTTCTTATAAGTGTTGCTCCCGTTCCATGACCATCCGCTGTCCACACCGCTTTCAAACCGCGGTTTCAGATCATTCTCATTGGCCTGATCCGCCTGCTTATACTTGTCTTCCGTGGAGCGGACGCGGTCAATATAATAATTGTCATATGCCTCCATTGCCTCGGCATAATCCTCGGCGTGCTTCTTCGCGGCCTCCTCCATGCTCTTCTTTGCATGATCATAGCGTTCCTTCTCCGCCGGCGTCATGTACTGGTAGATGTCCAATGAGTCCACCATGGCTCCCAGCTTATCGGCCGCGTCTTTCACATTGCCCGCCGCATCGTGGGTCCGGTCGATCATACCGTCCTCCTTCGCGGATTCATCCATGATATAGCCCAGACGATTGACCGCCTCATTGACAGATCCGATCATCTCGTCCGTCCAGCCCACTGTCCTGTCCGCCAGAAAAGACGTGTCCTCCAGCGCCTTATCCACGAAATCCTGCACGATGCCAAGCCGCGCGGACACCGTGTCTGACTCCGCTCCGGCGTCGTCTAACATCTGTCCGGTCAGATCATGCATTTTATCTATATTATCCATAAGCTGGTATGCGATATCCTCCGAAAGATCCACCGCAATATACGGCTCCGTCTGTCCGGCAATACCGCCTACGTCCTTACGTCCGTATATGTTTCCCGTATTCTCACACGCATACAGATAACCCGACTGTCTTCCTGCAATGCCGCCGATATTATAACCCACATGTTCGTAGCCGACCTCGCCGCTGTTAGAGCAAAACTGTATGATGCCCGTCGAAAGCCCAGCAATACCACCGGAATCAATCGTATTGCTGATGATTGCCGCCTCCTTATCGGATTCGCCGCCGTCACCGCTGTCTAAGAATCCGGGCGTGTACTGTGCAAGATTGATGTCCTCCAGTGATTTCGCCTCATCTTCATTGGAAGTATTGATCTGTGCCGTATTCACACAGCCTACGATATTACCGGTATTCTCGCCCGCAATGCCGCCCGTATAATGCGCCCCCGTAACCGTGCCGCTGTTCCCGCAATCCATCAGAATACCGCTGATCTCATTAAATCCCGCGATGCCGCCGACATAATCATTGCCCTCGACGATTCCCTCATAGGTACAGTTCATAATGATGCCGCTGTTGTCTCCGACAATGCCGCCAACCACCATCTGTTTGCCCTCAGGACGCACTGCCCCCTGAACATTCAGATTCACTATGACGGCTGTCTTCTGGGTATAGCAGAACAGTCCCGTATAGGATACACAGTCCCTGATCGTCAGACCGCTGATCGTATGCCCCTGCCCGTCAAAGTAACCGCCGAAAGTCGGTATGGATATAAACTCACTGCCCGACAGGTTGAGATCATCCTTCAAATAAACCTTCTTATTCTGCGACCATGTATCCAGCCGGCATTTCCTTGCAAAAGCTTTCAGCCCTTCCACGGAATCTATGTAGATCTCTTCCCACGCCATCTCCTCGTCGTCATAAGCGTGCAGCGTTTCGTTCGCATCCTCCACACTGGTAATCCCGTCGGCGCTGTCGTCTGCAGAATCTCCCGTGTCTGCCTGCTCCGCCGTCCCGGCACTGCCGGCGCTTCCCGCTGCTTTCTGATCCGCCGCCGTATTTTCTCCGCCTTCCACCGCAAGAACATCCGCCGAAGACGATACCGCAAGCAGCGCTGCCAGCGCAAGCGCCGGCACTCTTTTTCCGCCTCTGATGTGCAATCTCCGCTTTGGTCCGGACTGCAGTCTTTTCAAAAGAGAGGATAACTCATTTCCCTTACGCATGCGTCTTCACCTCCCTGCTCTCTATCTCATCCGCCACCATACCGGTAAGCTTCTTATATTCTTCCTCCGTAAGTTCCGTCACGTCTCCGGCCTCTACATAGGCGCTCACATTTCCCCTGACGATCGCCTTCATCGTACCGGTTACCGTACCCTCGATCCGTCCGCGCACCAGACCGTCCACCTTCATCAGACCAGATACATTCTTCGTGCGGATCGGCATATTCATGACAAATGCCGTCTTCTCTATGATCTTATCGCCTACCAGCAGGATCTGCGGCAGTACAAACATCGTAATGAAAATAGAAATCAGCGTCCCTCGTCCCAGACACTTACCGATCCCGAAGATCGCCACGTCCGATGTCATCTTACCGATCAGTATACCCGATATCGCAAGCATCGTCCCCGAAGTAACGATCGTCGGGAATGACTGGTTCATCGTGTCTATGATCGACTGCTTTCTGCCCGACTCCTTACGCAGTTCCGTATAACGGCTGGCAATCACGATCGCATAGTCAATATTGGCACCCATCTGGATCGAGCTGACGATCAGATAGCCCATGAAGAACAGGTTATCCTGCTGCAGTGCGGGCACGGAGAAGTTAATCCAGATACTTCCCTGAATGACAGCAATCAGAAGCACCGGCATACCCGCTGATTTAAAGGTAAACAGGAGTACCACCAGCACCACAAGGATGGACACCACATTTACTACAATATTATCTCTGGAAAAAGTCTTCTGCAGGTCATACTGACTGACCGACTCACCGCAGACAAGCACCTTGCCGCTGTAATATCTGCCGGCGATCTCATGCATTTTATCCAGAAAAGCAAAAGTCTCCCCGCTCTCCTCCGGCAGCGTGAGATAAACGAGCATACGGCTGTAATTCTCCCCCTGCAGCTGGTTCTTCGCGAAGTTCATCTGCTTGTAGGCGTCATCCAATGTCTCCTGCAGATCGTCCTCCAGCGTGACATAACCCTCCTCCACCTCGTCGTAGACAAACATAAACATCTCGATCAAAGGCACCTGATAGTCGGACAGCCCGTTGACCACCTTCGCGTAGTCTTCATCATTCACGGCATACGCCGCATAAATCAGTTCCGCCACCTCATAATCCAGGTCGATCAGTTCCGAGAACTGCCGGGGCGTCAGCTTATCCGTCAGGTTGTAACCGTCCATCGCCTCGATATTGGCAAGCCCCATCGTGTAATCCACCTCCGGACATGCATCCAGATCCCGCAGCAGCGCTTTTTCATTCTCATAGCTTCCCGCCGGGACGAGCAGCGCTACCATATTGGACTCACCAAAGTTCTCACCCTGCATCTCCTCCGCTTTCTGCACACTGTTCTGCAAGGGCGGCGTCACCGTGCTGTAGCCGAATACATAAGGACAGTTACCTGAAATCTTGTAGGCAACAGCAATTGCAACAATAAAAAGCGGCGCCACGATATATCTTGACAAATAAGCAAATTTACCCACGACCGGTATTTCCGGAATAAAATTCTTATGCTTCGTCTTTTCCATCAGATTAGAAAACAGCATAATGACACCCGGCATCAGCAGGAATACCGCGCACAGGCTGAGCAGAATCGCCTTAATCAACACAACGCCCATATCCGGACCCATCTTATACTGCATGAAAGTCATGGCAATCAGACCGCCGATCGTTGTCAGCGAACTGCCCGCGATCTCCGGGATCGCCTTGCTGAGCGCGATAATGACCGCCTCTCTGGCCGGAAGCGAAGCATGTTCTTCTTTATATCTGTTCAGCAGGATAACCGCATAGTCCACAGATAAGGCAAGCTGCAGCACAATCGTAACGGAATCGGATACAAATGAGATCGTACCCAGCAGGAAATTTGTGCCCATATTCAGGACTGCCGCCGACAGGAATGTAATTAACAGCATCGGGATCTCCGCATAGGCCTGCGTCGTCAGCAGCAGCACCGACACCACGATAATGGCAACCAGCACCGTGATCGTATTCATCTCCTGTCCGATTAACTCCGACTGCGTATCTCCCAGTCCGGTGGTCAGATAATAATCATAGCCCGCCAGTTTCTCCTTCAGTTCATTCAGAGCCTCCAGGCACGCGTCATCCTTCTCATCATAATCGAATGTCACATTGTAATAAGCGGAGCCATTCGTGTAATGATCTTGCGTATCGTCGAAATCAACGGAGAAGACTCCCGGCGACCGTTCCAGACGTTCGCAGATCTTTTTCGCCTGCTCATAAGATACATTCGCCAGCATGATGTTGCAGGTTCCGTATGTAATAAACTCCTCTTCCATCAGGTCCAGTCCCTGCTTCGTCTCCGTTGTCCCCGGCAGATAATGTGCCATGGAATTCTCCACCTGAACCCAGTTCCTTGATATGGCAGAAAAAATAATCAGGAGACCGAAGAGCAGGAAAAAGAGATTTCTCTTATCCACAATAAACCCGCATATCTTCACCATCGCCTGATTACTGTTCTTTTTTGTATTTAATTCGTTATCCATCGTACAAGCGCCTCCTACACTGTTCGATGGAAATTATAGCATTCACTCAAACCTTTTACAACGATTTGTCGAGATTTGGAGGACTACAATTTAGGGGATTTGTATATTTATATCAATGATTTGATAGACTATTTATTTTATAAGTTTGTGCTGTTACCTAGCAAAATCCTTTCCCAAACAGCATTCCCCCTACATAATCTTATTGATAATCGCCTTGATCCCGATCGGCGCACCCGCTATGATCATATCCAGCGCCTCATTGCCCGATACGTCCAGTATCAGTTTACATTTTTCCCTGTTATTAAGTTCAGCGGCTGCCGCCATCGCGGCACATATCGTATGATTTCTGTCCTTATCTGCAAAATCTTTCATTCTTTTTAACGCATAGTCCTCAAGGGCCTTCCATTCATCGTCCAGAATCGTAACAGCTTCCGCTCTGCCGGTATTTTTCTTTACAGGCTCGACCGCTTCCATACGATCTATATTGTCAGTATGTATCTCAGCAGCTGCCACAATCTTTTCCCCGTATATTTTATCCCCTCCGGTCAGGAGAACTCTCTGCCTGCCGCTGTATACTGCATTTCCATCCCCAATACAGATCATCAGGGCACTGCGTATTTCTCTTAGGAAATCCGGGCCGGAGGCCGATATGTAAAAGCACGTTCCCGCATGGTTCTCGATTTTCAGTTCATAGAACCCCTGTCCGTTTTTATCCTGCTCCGGTATTTCCACCAAAGAAACTGCACTAAGCGGTATCAATATATTATCATCACAGGATATCACACCTTTTCCGATCGTAAGTTTTCCGGCCTCCATTACGTATTTGTTTTCTTTTAATTTTAGCTTATCCGCCAGCCCCTTGAAGTCACCCATTACATTCTCCCCTGATACCTTTCTGCCCGAAGCTCATTCTATCTCCGGCAAGCATCCATGCTTGTCATTTCCCTGTCACACAATCTCTACATTCTGTGGTTTTCCCGTCTCCTGATACACCTGCACCACGCTGCTTATGTCATAAAGTCTTGTAATCCCAATGCTATCCGGATATTCTCCGCCCTCACAATGCAGCTCCCCGAAACTGCTGTCCGCATTCTTATCATCATAGGGAATCGGCACCACACAAGCACCACAGATTTCTCACCGCCTGATACTCTTTATCTTCCTCTCTCAATCAAAACCCGGCTACCATTTAAGCAAACATTATACCCGCACTTATTACTATAACCGCAAAAGCCGCTGCCGTAAATCATTTCGACAGAAACCACGCAATATTTTTTATCGTACAGGCAATCGGATTTTTCTTATTATACCATATGCAAATTTTTTTGACACCAAAAAGCATTGATTGATGAATGAATCATTCAGCAACCAATGCTTTTAAAAAAATACATATGCCATCCGCCGGTTTTCGTTATACAGTACCTGAACTGTCACAAACCGCCTACATCATCTGCAGCAGCATGATATGATATTCTTCATCCTGAATGATCCGCGCCAGCACCGCGTTGATGCAGTCATCCTCGATCATACCCATATGCTGTTCATACTGATCAATAGCAGCTTTTTCCGCCGCGATATTGGCCGCGATAATCTGCGCTTTATTGCTTGCAAAATCCAGATACTTAGGTGTCCACATCTGGGTGCCCGTGCGGGTCTTGATTGAAAAGTTAATGCTGTTGCCAAGCAGATAGATCAGTTCTCCCAGCTTCTGCAGATGCATCATCTCCGCCATCGCAATGCCGATGATCGTCTTGGACTCCGCACACTGTTCCTGGCACAGACAGCTCTCTCCGTGAATATACTGCGTGATTGCGGTCAGTTCAGATACGGAACCGCAATAGTCAAGTGTAAGCAGATTCGCGTAGAATTGGTTCTGTTCCCTGACCCTGACCGGCGGATACTCCATCGGCAGAATAAGCGGTGTTACTCCTCGAAAGCTGCAGTCGTTCTGCATGATCTTTCCTTTCTCATCCATATACAGACTTCTCCCATCCGGGTGTGACAGTCCGCAAATACTCTGCAGACCCGCACACCATCTTACTGCTATCATATGCGTGGCGGCAGGATGGTGTGCACGCAGATCCGGAAAAGCTGCCTAGATCATCCCCTCCTTCACGACTCTCTGATCCCGCATGACTTTTTCGATTGCCGTGCCTTTAATGAAGTGAAGCAGAAGTTTCTTCATAGGGTTTAACGGTCCCAGGTCGATCTCCAGCGGAGATTTTCCATCCATCAGTTTTACACTGCTGCTAAGCAGTTCGCGAATGTCATATACACTGCCCCATACTTCCGGCACGCCTCTGTCCACGCCGAGCAGGCCGTACACCGCCTCCATTGCGGTCCTTACAGAATACTCTGTCGTAAACACCGTATCTCTGGGTGTCTCGGCAAACTGCCCCAGAAACGCGAAGTTCACACAGCCGTCCGGGATAACGTCGGGACGGTCACCTTTTGTTCTCGGCATGAAGAATGCCGTGATGTAAGGCATCATCGTAGGAACGCAGACTGCGCTGTTCTCCGCCAGTTCCGGAATCTCTTCCACCGGCACGCCGAGATGATAGAGCCACTCCTGGGTGATCTCCTTACCGGTACACTCTTTCATCGGTTTCTTAATATAGTCTCCGGGCACATCCGTAAACAGACCGTATACCCAGACGCACACTTTATCCTTATCCTGCTCCTTGAACTGTCCCTGTCTGTTGATTGTCCAGCTCAGCAGCCATGCAGAATCCTGGCAGCTCACGATACCGCCGGTAACCACCTTGCCGCTCTTCGGATCACGCTTACAGATATCGGTAATATACGGGATAATCTTATCGTCCAGCGTGGTAACTGTCGCGGACTCCCAGTTGGTCTTAGCGATATCCGAGCAGAATTTTTCCGGATGTCCGAATGCCGGATCCTGTCTGGCAATATTTTTCCACAGGCTCCAGCATCCGCTCGTTCTGACTTCCGCATCACCGTTCGGCGCATGATTCTGGTCACCGTAGATCGTCCCTTCCGTGCAGCTTCCGTTCGTGACAAACACGAGATCATTTTCCGTGAGTACAATGCCTTTTTCCACACCTTTCACCTTGCACTCAATTGCTTTTGCCACCTTCTTCTCCCCGTCAATATCGAAGATCACGTTGGTCACTTCTGTGTTGAACTGGAAATCAACGCCGGCCGCCTCCAGATATTTCTGCATTGGCAGGATCAGGGATTCATACTGATTATACTTCGTAAACTTGAGTGCGCTGAAATCCGGCAGCCCGGCAATATGATGGATGAATCTCTGGAAGTACAGTTTCATTTCCAATGCGCTGTGCCAGTTCTCAAAGGCAAACATCGTTCTCCAGTATAACCAGAATGTGGAATCAAATACTTCCTCGTCAAACACATCCTCTATCGTCTTATCATACAGATCCTCATCTTTGGTCATGAACAGTTTCATGATCTCCATGCATCCCTTCTGGCTCAAGTTGAATCTGCCGTCTGTGTGCGCATCCTCACCCCGGTTTACCGTCGCGCGGCACAGCGAATAGTTCGGATCTTCCTTATTCAGCCAGTAATACTCATCCAGAACGGATACCCCCGGCGTTTCGAGAGAAGGAATGCTGCGGAACAGGTCCCAGAGGCACTCGAAATGATTCTCCATCTCGCGGCCGCCTCTCATCACATATCCTCTTCTGGGATCGTTAATGCCGTCGCATGCACCGCCTGCAATGTCCATCGCCTCTAAAATATGAATGTGGTCCCCGGGCATCTGTCCGTCGCGTACCAGAAAACAGGCTGCTGCCAGAGAAGCCAGACCGCTGCCTACGATATAGGCATTCTTATCATCCACGCCTTCCGGTTTCCTTGGTCTGGCAAACGCCTCATAGTTACCGTTCGAATAATAGATTCCCTTACTGTTCCTGTCATATCTCCCCAGTTCCGTATTGCGGTAGTCCAGATCCACATAGGCGCCTTTTTTCCCTGCATGATTCCCGCGCGCATTCTGTGATCCGTCTTTAGCCGCCTCATTTTTTTTGTGATTCCTGGCTGCAAGGGCTGCAGCGCCTGCTCCTGCCGCAACTGCAACACCGATTCCGATACCTTTCTTACTTGCCATCTTCATATCCACCTTTCTTATCGATCTTATATACCGTCTGATGCTATCGTATCCTATTGTGAGCGATTGCCGGCGCATTCACTTTCCGGCAGTCCATACATCAGCAGTATGTGCTCGTGCCCCTATCATATTCTCCTGCTTTTCATAATCCAATTTACAAAAGAGGTGAAATGATAAAAAACTTATCATCCCACCTCTTTTGATAAAAAAAATTTGCTTCGCAAGCCCGTAAACCGCCCGGAAATTTCTGGTATCCTGTCCTCAAATCCTGTATAGATACTCAGTGCTTCCACTGTTCAAAATTATGTATGGAATTTGTGATACTTCCGTGCAGAGTGACGCTCATCATCTCCACGATCACACCGTAATCCTCCTTCATGCCGTGCTCGATCCAGTCGAGCATAACCCCGACGAAGCCGTATTTATAAAACCCGGCAATAAACGCCTTGTCCTCCTGCGGCAGCTCTATCCCGGCGCACCTTTCCTCCACCACATCCGCAATCAGCTGAAAAGTCAGCTTGTGCAGATAGTTCTCGATCTTATCCCTGCCGACCGCGCGATAGACGTTCATAATAAAAGTTTTATTCTCCATGACCGCCTCGAAGATCTGGTAGATTCCCTCCTGCCATGTATCGTAGGTCTTTTTATCCTGCAGCGCTTTCCTGCCGTCCTCGATGCAGCACCACTCCACCAGATCATAGATGTCTTTAAAATGATAATAGAATGCCATGCGGCTGATTCCGCAGTCTGCCGCAAGATCATTGATCGTTATTTTATCAAGCGGTCTGTTCGAGAGCAATTTCTTAAGCGACGCCTCCAGAGCGTATTTGGTCGTACTGGACATGAATGTTTCTACCTCTCTATACACGATTCACCCGGTGCACTGCGTCATTCATTTCCCGTTAATTGACACAGCCGGGCACTCCATCTGCAATGTACCTGCATATTAATCTCTATCGCAGATCGCACGGCAGTCCTGCATGCCGGATACCGGCATACTCCGCAATGTCACGATCCAGCGTCACAAGATTGTGCATAGACAAATCATGCACGGAATGATTTCCTGTGATTCTTGCAAACATCTCCAGTTCCTTACGGGAAACATTCAGGAAGTTGGCAACCCTCTGTGCCGCCGCAGAAGTCTTCAGGCGGCCGCGAAGTTCCTGATCCTGTGTCGCCACGCCCACCGGACAGTTCCCGCTTCCACAGATACGGTACTGCTGACAGGCTACCGCAATCAATCCTGCACTCGCAATCGCCACGGCATCCGCGCCCATCGCCAGTGCCTTGGCAAAATCCGATGATACACGCAGACCGCCGGTAATCACCAGCGCAATATCCGAGTGTACCGAATCCAGATACTTTCTGGCCCGTGCCAGCGCATAGATCGTCGGAATCGAAGTGGACTCCCGTAAGAATAACGGGCTGGAACCCGTAGCACCGCCCCTGCCGTCTATCGTGACAAAGTCCGCTCCCGCAAATACACAGTATTCCAGATCACGCTCAATATTACCCGCCGCAATCTTAATGCCGATGGGACGACCTCCGGACAGATCCCGCAGCAGTTCCACCATATCCCGAAGATCCTCTTTCGAATTCAGTTCCGGAAATTTACTGGGACTCTGGATATCTTCCCCCTGTTTCTTACCGCGTATCTCTGCAATCTCCGCCGTCACTTTCTCTCCCGGCAGATGTCCGCCCATGCCGGGTTTCGTTCCCTGTCCAATCTTGATCTCTATGGCATCCGAATTCTGTAAGTTCTCACTGGTCACACTGTATTTATTCGGAATATATTCAAATATGTATCTGTATGCCGCCTGCTTCTCCTCGGGAAGCACGCCGCCCTCGCCGCTGCACATCGCTGTCTTCGCCATAGCCGACCCCTGTGCCAGCGCGATCTTGATCTCTCTCGACAATGCGCCGAAAGACATGTGGGATATGTATACCGGGCTCTCAAGCACCATGGGCTTCTTAGCATTCTTACCGATCACAGTAGTCGTATCTACAGGATCACCGTCATTAAGCGGCGGCGGATTCAGCTGTGCGCCCAGCATCAGGATATCGTCCCAGCCCGGCATAGGCAGCTTCGTACACATAGCCTCCCCGATCGTCCTGCCTGTCACTGCCATCTCATGGATCTGCGCCATATAACGGCAGTCCGGATCACGGCGCGCCGTCGCGCTGTCATAGTCCAACTCTCCAGAATAAGACTTCGGTCTTTCCTCTCTACCTTCGTCCGGCACCTTCTGGAAGCAGGAGACCGGCTGCTTACAGACCGGGCAGCACTCCAGTTCTGCTAACGGCTTTCCTTCTTTTTCCTCATCATAAATCGCTCCGCATACACTGCATTTGTAAATCGCCATACCCTACCTCCTGATATTCTTTTGCATTTTCCTTCATACTCATACCGGGCAAAACCTCTTTCCGGTAATGGCTTCCGTCCTGTCAGTACTCCTTCGATATCTCCTCCACCCCGTACCGTTCCATAAATTCCCTTAAGTCAGCCTCACCCCGCACCAGCATGATCTCCTCGAACTTGCCCGTCTGCAGATTTTTAAATCCCGCCACCTGTTCTCCATTGCAGATGCTGCACTTAAGAACCGGCCTGCAGGTTTCCCTGTCATACGTCTGCGCTGATGGCTTCCGCTTTCTCCCAAACATCATATTCTCCTTTACGACACAGTATTTTCACCCGTCCTTCAAGAATTTTCCCTGCGTCTGCAATGCTCCGCCAGATCCTTCTGCCGCTCTGCTATCCGTCACCCCGCAGCAGACACGCTACGCTTCTATTATTCTGATAAATCTGTCGGGATCATACTCCTTGCTCTCCCCGTCATCCGTATAATATTCGTATGGTTTCACATGCTCTCCGAAGAAGTGTAACTGCAGATGGTCAAAATCTACTTCCGCAATGTTTTCTCCCCCGTCTGCCAACGGTAAAATACGGTTTTCTTTCAGGAACACGCACACATCCCCCAGAGGCATCTCCACAAAGGAATAACCGATGGGATAAACTGCTTCCTCTCGCACCTCTCCCCCGCGAAACCGGATCAGCTTCATCGGTTCGGGGAAATACACGGTCCTGCCAACCGCATTCTGCTCATACACGGGCGCGATCATAATCTCGTCTCCAAGAAGGAGTTGATCTTCCACACGTCTCGCAATCCTGTCATTGTCATAGATAAAGCCGAGCGGCCGGAACATCATCCCATCCCGCAGCGCCGCCTTCATGAATTCACTGTACAGATAAGGCAGCAGTTTATAGCGGACTTCAATCACATCTCTCATCAGGTCAGCACTCCCAAACTGATAAGCCTCCTGCAGCCTCGTTCCCAGCGCCGCATGATTCCGCATCAGAGGCGTAAATACCCCGAAAGACAGCCATCTAATCAGCAGATCCTCCGTGACGTCCGCGCCGAACCCGCCAAGATCCGCCCCCGTATACAGGAAGCCGCACATATTTAAGGACGGCATCATGCGAATATTCAACAACAGATGCGACCACCAGGAGCAATTATCTCCCTGCCAGATCCCGCCGTATCTGTGCATACCGATATAAGATGCCCGGGAAAAGAGCAGGATTCTCTTGTCCGGCGACAACTCTTCGAATGCCTCTGCCGCAGAGCGCGTCATATAATAGCCGAACAGGTTGTGCACATCCTCGTGGCAATACCTTTTACCCTTATAATTATGATAAAAGGACGCATAGTCCTTCGGATTATTGGAAATATGCTCCGCCAGATCCCGAAAGGCAAAAAAAGAGTTAATGTCGAGATCCTGATTCCGAAAACCCTCTATCTTCTCGAATACCTCCGCCAGACCTTTTTCCGAATAGAAGATCGCCGGTTCGTTCATATCGTTCCAAAAGCCGTCTATGCCCTGATCAAGCAGGACCTTATACTTCCGCCCGAACCATCTGCCCGCCTCCTCATTCAGCATGTCCGGCAGACAGCAGCGCCCCGGCCAGACCCCGAGTATAAAATCCTCTCCATCCTTATCCTTGCAGAAATATCCTTGCGCCTTACCCTCCTCATACACATCATAGCCGTCTTCCGCCTTGACACCGCCGTCGATGATCGGCACGAGATGGATGCCCTGTCCCTTCATCTCCGCCACAAACGATCCGAACTCGGGGAAGGTCTCTTCATTCACCGTAAAATCTTTAAAGCGCTCCATATAATCGATGTCCAGATAAATGCTGTCCAGCGGAATATGCTGCTCGCGGTAGCGCTTCGCCACCTGCCTGATATCCTCCGCCGATCGGTATCCCCAGCGGCTCTGTCCGTAACCAAACGCCCACCGCGGCGGAATATAACTTCTGCCGATCAGGCCGCGGAACTCCCCGATGATCCCGTCAAGGCTCTCCCCCTCAATCAGATAAAGTTCAAAATCCGCATTCTGCAGTGTAATACGCATCTGGTCATGCGCCGTGTAGCCTATGTCAAAAGCCACCTTCGACGGCGTATCGATAAATATCCCCAACTTCTGCGTTCCGTCAAGCAGCAGAAAATTATGTGCCCCATACAATGAATGGGTATCCTCCGTATGGCGGGGATTGTCCGTGCAATTGCTCTCATAGAGCCAGCCCCGCTTGTTGATGCCTCTCACGTTCTCTCCCAGGCCGTACACGATCTCGTCCTCTTCCAGCCTACATTCCAGTGCATTTCCCCGGAAAATAATTCTGCCATCACTCCATGCGCACACTTCCGGCTTGTCTAACACCGCATCCGTCTCGATCGGATTCCCGAATACATATCTTTTTACCATACCTATATCCATTCCTCTCTTAGTCTTACCCTTGTCTTAACTTTGCCACCCTTTTATATTTCCAGAAATTTTCTTAAATATTCTATGATCACGCGCGCCGCCCTCGCATGGGATTTCTCTCCCGGATGCGCATGGGAGCCAACCGTCTCTTCCGTCGTATCCGGCAGCTGTACGAAAGCCGTATTGTGATCGCCGGTCTCCCTCCGATAGGTGTTCATGGCATCCGTGATCGCCAGCGTCAGATCGTACCCCAGCATACCATATACCCAGACAATATGCGAAGTCGGATTATGCTTTCGTATCATTTTCAGGAAATTCGTTACCGCCTGCTTAAAGCGCGCAAGGTCTGCCGCGTTATACGTTCCGTCCGCCTCTTTTCTCTGCTTGAAAGTCTGCCCCGTAACGGGGTCCGTCCACGCCGGCTGGTTGAACGCGCTGGCATCGTTCGTCCCCAGATTCACAATAATTACATCCGGCACCCAGCTCGTGAAATCATACGGCTTCGCCGCGCCCAGCCGCTCATTCATCTCCCCCTCCGCCAGACCGCAGATCTTCTCATAACGCGAAGGCAGATTATGGCGCGGGTCGTTATCCCAGCCGCTCAACACACCCCAACCGCCCTGCGAGATCAGACGGTACTCCGCATCCAGCGCATCGGAAACCATCCGCGCGTAATTGCGGCTGCTGCCCATATACATGGCAAGCCAGTCCGTATCTTCCTTCGCCCCGTAAGTTCCCTCTCCGGAAGTGATACTGTCACCGATAAATTCAAACTTATAACGCTTCGGCGCCACCGGTAGAAAAGTGCCGTCCGAACGGAAACCCTTAATCAACAGCCGGCAGACACTGTCCTCCGACATCGCCTGCAGTTCCCTGAAAAACTGCACATTCTTGACAGCCTCCGGACTCATGCTTCTGAACAGACACAGTGTATACGTTCCCGCCCGCAGCATCTGCCTGCTCATAAACGCGCCGTTAAGCGTCGTCCAGATCCATGGTTCATGCGTGTCATAATCCACATCAATGTCGATCCACAGTTCCGTTCCCGTCACGTTCACCTCGATGCCGCTTCCGTTAAAAAAAAGCGGCAGCAAATCCTGCGTTTCATCCGTTCTCCCGTAGATCTTGTAATTCCCTGTTTCCTGCAAAGTGTACACTTTTAAGTCTTTATTCGGTGTCATAATTTCCTCCATAATCCCACTGACAATGTTTCACGTCAACGTGAGTTGCATCCTTCATTGGAACGCCCTCCTGCCGCAGCAGGTATTCCTGTTCCCGCCACCCTGGAACCAGCCGGCCCGCATGGTTGACCACCCTGTGACACGGATACTCACCGTAATATTCCGCCATGCCAAGAACCTTCCCCACCAGCCGTGCATTGCGGTCACGGCCAATCAGCCGCGCGATCTGCCCGTACGTAGCAACGCAGCCCGCCGGAATTTCCTCTACCACAGAAAGTATTTCGTAAATAAGTGCCTCATCTAAAATATGTCCCATGTTTTTGTAATGTTGGTTCCTCTACACTAACTTCTCCGCCCACTCTGCTTCCTTAAACCCCGTAAGCACTATATCTCCGCACACAATCAGCGGGCGCTTTACCAGCATCCCGTTAGTGGCAAGGAGTCTTAACTGCTCCTCCTCACTCATCGCCGGAAGCTTATCTTTTAGTTGCATGTCTTTATAAACGAGACCGCTTGTATTAAAAAACTTCTTAAGCGGCAGTCCGCTCGTTTCAAACCACTTTTTTAATTCGTCGTAAGACGGGTTGTCCTCCACAATATGACGGTCCGTATATGTAATGTTATGCGCGTCCAGCCATTTTTTCGCTTTCTGGCATGTGGAGCACTTCGGATATTCAATAAACAGCATTTCTCTTCCTCCCATGGGATCGTTCCTCCTTATAATCTGTTTCCGTTCGGATAACATTCTTTGCAAAAACGGTATTGCCTATATGCCCATACATCCGACTGGTCAAATGTGGCATAATCCGTTTTGTATCTCATAAATACACAATCTTTTCTCGAGTGATAAAATCCGTTTCTGACATAGACCGGCGTCCTCGCCAGAATATTTTCTTCCGGTCCCAGACAGGCCTGATTCAGATTCCTAAACCACTCTTGAAAGCCGCTTCTTGTATATTGGGTACACTCTTGGTCGTATATGCCGTTTTCATTCATGCTCTTTACCTTAATCAGCAAAATCTGATCTTCAAACTCCGTACCTTTTTTCGCATAATTCACCAGATACAATGTGCCTCTCAAGTCCAGCGCCGCCCTCCACAGAGACAGAAATTTGCGTCTGTTTCTGTTCCAGTAACGATTCGGATGACTCGTGTACGGGGTGACATGATGTGTGCGCATCTGGTCCTCTTCACACAGTAAATACTCCATAATAATAAATCCCTGCTGCGGATGCCGCATAAACCTGTCAAAATTTACCGCCGCGGTCACATCTCCATCAAGCATTTCCTTCGCGAACAGAAACCCTGATTCATCATCATGTCCTAACGCTTTACTTTCTTCCGCCATCCATTTCCCCCTCTTCATCCAATATAATATCATTGTCCCGATCTCCATACTTGTATCTACAATATTGCAGGTCACAAAAGTACAACAACCCCTTAACAAATCTGCATGAATGACGGCTGCTTTTCGCTGCTTTTCATTTTACCATAACTTTACTGTTTCGAATAGATGCTGCCTCCCGGTTCTTCTCTTTTCCAATCCCAGCCTTGTTGAGGTTACACTGCAGCATTACAACCGTCTCCACATGCGGCGAGTGGTCAATAAAGATGCACATACACCTTGATGCACCCGCCATAAAAAGATAAGAATCGTGTTGATAAACGAGCCTTTGATCGGTTTCGGCTTGATTTGT
>CALGVA010000007.1 GCA_937920345.1 uncultured Lachnospiraceae bacterium | reverse complement strand
TTTTTGCAACCCCTTTTCCGTAAATTTTCTATGCTGCGGACATATCGTGAATCCACAGATATGCCTTATTTTACGCCATTTCTTCCGTTATGTCCACTCTCCAAACGGATAGTCTGGGCCACTTTTTTCGGTTTTTTTCAAAAAAATTTTTTACGCCTTTTTCTGAATGATTTTTCTGTTTATTGCTTTCCTCACAGACTGCCTTTATAATAGACCTATCACACAGGAGGAGGAAAAGTATGTTCACTTTTGAAGATTTCAAATCATTAGCCGGGATAACGGACCGTGACGAACTCATGACCGCCGTTGCACAGGTTCCCGAAGAGGATTTACGGACAGCCCTCTTTTTTACGCTCCTTGCATGCGGCAAAAACATAGAAATAAATAATGAATTATGGAGACGGGAACATGAGCGCGCAAATAGGGCGGAAGCAATGCTCAAATCTAAATTCCCTGACGACTGACAGGAACATGGCAGGCTCCGGGCATAAAAAACGGGAAAATGACTGGAAAGACAGTCTTTTTTCCCGTTTCGACAATATCCTATTCCTTTTTACCTTTCCGCTGTATACTATCACGGAAACCAGCGGCTTTTGCGTGAAAGTATACTTTTGCCTGATAGTTACCCTTTTTACCCCAAGGGTAAATTCACCTCCGACAGCGGAAAACAAAAAGCGACATTTTCTCTGATTGACCGGGACAGCTTTTCCGCATATAATGAAATCCGTAGCAGGGAAAAAACGGAAAAGACAGGAGGACATCCCATGAAATATACCTTGTACCGTTCCTTCGGGAACCTTGATAATGACGTCAGGAAGCACGAACTGGCCGCCGTGGAATATGCCCCGGACATCTACGCTGCCACGGATGCCCTTGTCCGCGCCGTGGCGGACGACCTCGCCGGTATGCCGGAATACGCCGGGTGCGAGACCACCTCCTTTGCGCCGGAGCCTGTGCAGCCCTACCGCAAAGTGAAGCGTTACAGCTATGTAATGACGGGGCAGGTTATTCCCCCAAACGCGCCGGAAAATATTCTCATTGAATACGGTGTGGTTGAGGGAAACGAATAGCGGCGGCCTTACATAAGGGGCAACAAAAAAACAGGGTATGCGCTTTCCCTTACTCCGCGCATACCCTGTCTGTTTTCCTATTGACAGAATATTCATTAAAATAACAATATCGCCAAATTTCAACAGCATTTTTCTACAAACAGGCGAAACTCCATACTTTCACGCAAAACTCGATACTATCACGGAAACTCCCGACTTTTGCGTGATAGTATAAAACACCGCCCTATCGCCACCTTTTCAGCGGCATCAAAAACGTAAAAAATAGGGGCCCACCACCCACCGTGATGAACCCCACCAAGCCTTAAAACCCTTGATTTTAAGCCATTCTTCCATACTTTTGCCTGCGAGTACCAAAATTCCTATGGCATCAATTCAAGATAGCCGCCTGCGCTGCCGCCAATCTCGCGATCGGCACTCTGAACGGTGAACAGGACACATACGTCAGTCCAACCTTATGGCAGAACTCCACAGACGAAGGATCGCCGCCGTGTTCGCCGCAGATACCGAGCTTGATGTCCGGTCTGGTCGCACGGCCTTTCTCTGCCGCCATCTGTACCAGCTGGCCTACGCCGCTCTGATCCAGTCTTGCGAACGGATCTGACTCATAGATCTTGTTCTTATAGTAATCGCCCAGGAACTTGCCTGCGTCGTCACGGGAGAAGCCGAACGTCATCTGCGTCAGGTCGTTTGTACCGAAGGAGAAGAACTCTGCCTCTTCGGCAATCTCATTTGCCAGAAGTGCGGCTCTTGGAATCTCGATCATCGTTCCCACATGGTACTTGATATCGGAATTCTTTTCTTTCTTCACCTGCTCTGCCGTTTCTACCACAACATCCTTGACGAACTTGAGCTCTTTCTTCTCGCCTACGAGCGGAATCATGATTTCAGGCACGATATCAAAGCCTTTCTCATTCTTCACTTCGATGGCTGCTTCCATAACGGCTCTCGTCTGCATCTTTGCAATCTCAGGATAGGTGACTGCCAGACGGCATCCGCGGTGTCCCATCATCGGGTTGAACTCATGCAGGGAATCACAGATTTCCTGTACTTCTTCAGCAGTCATCATCATCTCCACGGCCAGGTCGTCAATATCATTCTGGTCTGTCGGAACAAACTCGTGAAGCGGCGGATCCAGGAAACGGATCGTCACCGGTCTGCCCTCCATAACTTCATACAGCGCCTTGAAATCGCCTTTCTGGAAAGGAATCAATGCGTTTAATGCTTTCTCTCTCTGCTCCACTGTTCTTGCCAGTATCATCTGACGGATCTTCGGAATCCTGTCAGGTTCGAAGAACATATGCTCAGTACGGCAAAGACCGATACCCTCCGCGCCATACTTCACAGCATTCGCTGCGTCTGCGGGCGTATCCGCATTGGTGCGCACCTGTAATTTACGGTACTTGTCCGCCCATTCCATGATCCGGCCGAAGTTGCCGCTGACAGAGGCCTCCACTGTCTTAATATCGCCTTTATAGATCTTACCGGTGGAACCGTCCAGGGAAACGTAGTCTCCCTCATGGAACTCTTCTCCGCCCAGTTCAAATACTTTATCATGCTCGTTGATCGCGATCTCGCCGCAGCCTGATACACATGCCGTACCCATTCCGCGGGCCACTACTGCAGCGTGGGATGTCATACCGCCGCGGACTGTCAGGATACCTTCCGCCGCATGCATACCCTCGATGTCTTCAGGAGAGGTCTCCAGACGTACCAGAATAACTCTCTCTCCTTTTTCATGCGCCTCTTTTGCCTCCTGCGCGGTAAAGTATACTTTACCTGCTGCCGCGCCGGGTGATGCGGGAAGTGCCTGTCCAATCACCTGTCCTGCCTTCAAAGCTGCAGGATCAAAGGTCGGATGCAGCAGCTGGTCGAGAGATTTGGCCTCGATACGAAGCACTGCCTCCTCGGGCGTGATCATACCCTCATCCACCAGATCACATGCGATCTGGATCGCCGCCGGTGCGGTTCTCTTACCGTTACGGGTCTGTAAGAAGAACAGCTTGCCGTCCTCAATGGTAAACTCCATATCCTGCATATCGCGGTAATGGTTCTCTAATTTATTGGCGATCTCCATGAACTGCTTGAAGCACTCGGGAAGATCCTCTTCCAGTTTCGTGATCGGCTGCGGTGTACGGATACCTGCCACCACGTCCTCGCCCTGCGCATTGATCAGGTACTCGCCGTAGATGCCTTTGGCACCGGTAGAAGGATTTCTGGTAAAAGCAACGCCGGTGCCGGATGTGTCGCCCATATTGCCGAATACCATAGCCTGTACGTTAACAGCCGTACCCCAGTCGCCGGGAATATCATTCATTCTTCTGTATACGATGGCTCTCTCATTATCCCATGAGCGGAATACCGCCTTGACCGCTTCCATCAGCTGTACTTTCGGTTCCTGCGGGAACTCCTCGCCTTTATTCTCCTGATAAATATTCTTGAATTTGCCGATGATCTCTTTCAGATCCTCCGCAGTCAGATCGGTGTCAAACTTAACACCTTTTGCTTCCTTGATCTCGTCCAGTATTCTCTCGAAATAGGATTTCGGGATCTCCATAACAACATCGGAGAACATCTGAATAAATCTTCTGTAGGAATCATACGCGAATCTCGGATTGCCTGTCTTTTTCGCAAAGCCTTCCACTGCGACATCATTCAACCCCAGATTAAGAATTGTGTCCATCATGCCCGGCATGGAAGCCCGTGCACCGGAACGTACCGATACGAGAAGCGGATTCTCCGTATCTCCGAATTTCTTTCCCTGTTTCTCCTCCAGCCCTGCAAGCGCCGCAAAGATCTGCTCTTTGATCTCATCGCTGATCTGCCGGCCGTTGTTATAGTAGTCCGTACAGGCTTCTGTCGTGACCGTAAAACCTTGCGGAATCGGCAGGCCCAGGTTCGTCATCTCAGCAAGGTTCGCACCTTTACCGCCGAGAAGATTACGCATGTCGGCATTGCCCTCCTCAAATAAGTACACCCATTTCGCCATAGTTTTCGCCCTCTCTTTTCCTTAAATAAGCCATTCTTCCTGTATGCGGTTTTCCCATAACAGGAACCGCAAAAACGCCACAAATTAATCATATTTATGGCATTCTTGCATATATTTCTTTATGCTCTTTTATTATTTTACCATAAAATTGGAAATTTACCACCCGTTTTTTGTAGTTAATGCAACAAAAAAAGTAAATATGCTTCGCAAAACAGCTACGGCATAAACCCTTCGAAAATAAAAACATCGAACTCGTCCCTGATTTCCCGAAGTTCCTGCGGACTCCTGACCGTCCACGCCACCGCCGGATTGCGGTAGAGTTTTCTGCAGATTCTTCTGCCCGGCTCTTCCCGGAATCTGTGATTATACGCTATGAAATCCGGCTTCGTGATAAAGTTTAACAACAGGTGGGTCAGGAAGAAATAGAATGTGCTGCGGTTCTCCCCGTCAATGCGGAAATTGGACGCAAGCTGTCCCCTGACCACCTCATTGCGGTGCAGGCGGTACCAGCACAACACCATGGGATTAAAGGATTCGATACAGTACGCGCCGTTGTAATCTCGCAGTATCCGGTCGATCACAGCGCACTCTGACACATCCGCCTTCTCCGACTTGATCTCTATAATTAACGGCACACGTCCCCGCACCATGGAAAGCAGTTCGTTCAGCTTCGGAATCCGCTCCCCGGAGTTACACAGGGTAAACTGCTGAAGTTCTTCATAAGTATAGTCCTCGACATTACCTTTCACACCGCAGATACGTTCCAGCTTAAAATCATGGAAAATCACCGGTATGCCGTCCTTTGTCACATGCACGTCCAGCTCCATGCCGTAACCCGCCTCCACCGCCTTGCGAAACGCCGCCATAGAGTTTTCCGGTGCCCCGGCGGCATTGTCATGCAGCCCTCTGTGTGCAAAATACCGTTTCCGGAACAGACTCGTATCCGGACGTTTTAACATGCGCGGCATAAGCGCAAGCAAATACAGAATCCCCGATGCCGTCACTGCCTCCGTTACCACTTTTACTTTTCTTAAGTTCATCTTTCAAAATCCCCGCCGTCTTCTTTCATTACTTATGAGATCATGACCATCCCGTGCTGATCAGACAATCTCATCCTATTTCGATTATAAGCATCCTGTATAAAACTGCAAGGTTTTGTTGCAAATTGTATGCGCCGGCATTTTTTAGGGCGAATATTCCCGCTATTTCCCTTTTTTGTTGAAAAAGCCCCGCTTTTGTGTATAATGGTAAAGGTAACTGCGAGATTTGCTTTGCAGACTCGTTATTAATTGCAATTTTAAACAGGAAAAAGAGGTTTCAACATGATTCAGGCAAACAACGTAACACTGCGCGTAGGCAAGAAAGCGCTCTTTGAAGACGTAAACATTAAATTTACGGAAGGAAACTGCTACGGACTCATCGGCGCTAACGGCGCGGGCAAATCCACCTTCTTAAAGATTCTCTCCGGCGCACTGGAGACCACAAACGGTGACGTGTCCATCACGCCCGGCCAGCGGCTCTCGGTGCTGGAACAGGACCACTTCAAATATGATGCCTATCCGGTGCTGGACACCGTCATCATGGGCAACGAACGGCTCTATCAGATCATGAAGGAAAAGGATGCCATCTACGCCAAGGAAGATTTCTCCGACGAGGACGGTATCCGCGCCAGCGAACTGGAAGCGGAATTTGCAGAGATGGACGGCTGGGATGCGGAATCTAATGCCGCCATGCTCTTAAACGGTCTCGGCGTCGGCACGGAACTGCATTACAATATGATGGCTGACTTAAACGGTAACGAGAAAGTCAAAGTACTGCTCGCCAAAGCGCTTTTTGGCAATCCGGACATCCTGCTCTTAGACGAGCCGACCAACCATCTGGATCTGGACGCGATCGCATGGCTCGAGGAGTTTCTGATCAACTTCGAGAACACGGTTATTGTCGTTTCCCATGACCGTTATTTTCTGAACAAGGTATGTACGCACACCGCGGACATCGACTATGGTAAGATTCAGCTCTATGCCGGCAACTATGATTTCTGGTATGAATCCAGCCAGCTGATCATCAAGCAGCGCAAGGAAGCGAACAAGAAGAAAGAGGAGCAGATCAAGGAACTGCAGGAGTTCATCTCCCGCTTCTCCGCCAACGCAAGTAAATCCAAGCAGGCAACCTCCAGAAAACGCGCACTGGAGAAGATCGAACTCGACGACATACGCCCTTCCAGCCGGAAATATCCCTACATTGATTTCAGACCGGAGCGTGAGATCGGCAACGAAGTGCTCACCGTGGAGGGACTCAGCAAGACAATTAACGGAGAGAAAGTCCTGGACAATCTTTCCTTTATCGTAGGCCATGACGATAAGATCGCTTTCGTGGGCAGCAACGAACTCGCGAAGACCACGCTCTTCAAAATTCTCACGGGCGAGATGGAACCTGACGAAGGCAATTATAAATGGGGCGTTACCACCTCACAGGCTTATTTTCCAAAGGATAACACCGCGGAATTTGACAACGACTACACGATCACCGACTGGCTGATGGGGTACTCTCCCGTCAAGGATGTGACCTATGTCCGCGGTTTCCTCGGCCGTATGCTCTTTGCCGGTGAGGACGGCGTGAAGAAGGTCAAGGTGCTCTCCGGCGGCGAGAAGGTGCGCTGTCTGCTTTCTAAGATGATGATCAGCGGCGCCAACTGTCTGATCTTCGACGAGCCGACCAACCATCTGGATATGGAAGCGATCACCGCGCTGAACGAAGGCATGAAGAAATTCAAGGGCGTAGAACTTTTCTCCTGCCATGACCACCAGGTTGTACAGACGACGGCGAACCGCATTATGGAGATTCTGCCGGACGGTACGCTGATCGATAAGATCACGACCTACGACGAATACCTGGAAAGCGACGAGATGGCGAGAAAGCGTACAGTCTACACGAGTACGGCAAGCCAGGAAGAGGACGACTGATCCGGCTCTCCGGTTACGGACATACAATCTCGGAACAAATCTATGACAGATAAATTTCTACAGATTTATATGGTAGAGAAAAGAGAGAAGGAAAAATGAAGGCAGTCGATCTGCACACCCATTCAAACAAATCAGACGGAAGTTTCAGCCCTACAGAACTGGTGGATTATGCGATTGCCAAAGGGTTAAGTGCCATCGCGCTGACCGACCATGATACGGTGGACGGTCTGGCGGAGGCCGTCGGACATGCCGGGGCGCTTTCAGCGGCGGGGCGGCCTTCGATTGAAGTCGTTCCCGGCATAGAATTTTCCACAAAATACGACCGGCAGGACGTGCACATCGTCGGTCTCTACATCAGCTACGATTCTCCTTTTTTCACCACAAGGCTGCAGGAATTTGTAGATTCACGCACCGGACGCAACATTAAGATGTGCCGCAATCTGCAGGCAGCAGGCATCGACATCACATATGAGAAACTGCAGGCAGGCTGCCCCGGCGCCGTGATCACAAGAGCACACTATGCTTCCTATTTATTTGAAAACGGTTATGTAAAGAGCCGGCAGGAAGCTTTCGCACAGTATCTGGGCGATCACACGAAATACTTTGTACCGCGGGAAAAAGTGACGCCCGCACAGGCCGTTGCACTGATCCTGCAGGCAGGCGGTATTCCTGTTCTGGCACACCCGCCCCTCTATCACATGGGCAGAAACCGGCTTGACGGACTGGTATCTTCCCTGAAAAATGCCGGGCTCATGGGCATCGAAGTGCTCTACAGCACCTACAGCCGGCAGGACGAGCGGGATATGCTGCAACTCGCCTCCAGGTATGACCTGCTTCCCAGCGGCGGCTCCGACTTCCATGGAACCAACAAGCCGAATCTTGAACTCGGCACCGGATACGGCAGGCTGTTCGTACCGGAAGAATTTCTGGACCGGATCAAAGCCCGTAAATCCCTACAGAATTGACTGTAGGAAATTTGTTTTACGAACTCGAATAAACGGTAGAAAGGACATACAGACACACCATGAAACTTCTGTTTACCGATTTAGACGGCACACTTTTGAATAACAACAGTTATGTATCCCCGGAAACCAAGACGTTTCTGGACGAATTTCTTGCCGCCGGCAATAAGCTGATCCTGTCCTCCGGTCGTCCCAGAGACAGTATTCTGGAAGTCAAAGAAAATGCCGGCCTCACGCAGGACGGCATTCTTTTGATTTGCAGCAATGGCACACAGGTGTATGACTGCGACAGCCGGACGACGATCCTGGAGAAGCGCCTTCCTCTGTCCTATGTGTCTTATCTGCAGGAACAGGCCGAAAAGTACCATGTACATATACAGACTTACAGGGAAGACGCCGTCGTCTCCCCTGCAGATGATGATGAGATAAAGTTCTATCGCAGAAAAATCCATCTGCCGCTGATCGTCTCTCCGAAGCTGACGGATGCGCTGACGCAGGCACCTTACAAGATGCTGGCCATCAGCCTTGACGACTTTAACAGACTGGAAGCTTTTCGTCTGGGCATCACCGAATGGGCACAGAACAGAATCCAGACCATCTATTCCAGTGAGATCTATCTGGAACTCTTTGAACACACCGCCGGTAAAGGGAATGCCGTCCGTTTCGTATGCGATCACTTCGGCGTGCCGCTCTCGGATGCCTATGCCGCCGGCGACGCCGACAACGATATCTCCATGCTGCAGGCCGCCGGCTGCGGTATCGCCATGGCTAACGCCTCTGATCATGTCAAAGCGTCAGCCGATGTCGTGACGGATCTCGACAATGACAAAGACGGGCTGGCGGACATGATGCGCAAACTGCTGCGCTGACCGTCTCCCGCACGGTACAGATCCGATGCGGGAAACGCTTTCATCCGTATTTCCCTAGCCTTCCACGATCAGATATCTTCCGTCGCCGATATCAAACACTTCATCGGCTTCAAGGATTCCTTCTTCGTCGGCGCCTTCCATATCCACACCTTCCTCCTCGAAGAACTCCCACACTTCCCTGACAGAATTCACGACTACCGCCATACACTCTTCCAGAAAACTCTCTGCGCCCTCCAGCGTTTCCGCCACCGGCTCCGGATAGAGCTGTGACTGATGATCCAGAAAACACTGCAATACTTTCTCGTCAAACATAGGTCTCTCTCCTTCTTTATTTTTTATATCCTTTTATCTGTACGCTCCGGCAATTTAGTTTACATAACTTATTTTGCCGCGCACATTTTTCATCCCGTTAGTTTACATAACTCAAGCTTCCCATCAGATCAATCCGCGCTTCTTCAGTTCCTGACACACTCTTCCCACAGGCAGTCCGACCACATTGTTATAGTCGCCGCAGATTCCCTGGATATAGGCGGCGCACAGTCCCTGGATCGCATATGCCCCCGCCTTGTCCATCGGCTCTCCGCTGTCCGCGTACCGCCCGATATCCTCCTCTGTCATTGTGTACATGGTCACATCCGTACACTCGCTGAATGTCGCATACATGGGGGACATATCCTTATACTTCCACGCCAGCGTCACGCCTGTATACACCTGATGGCTGCCGCCCTGCAGCTTCTTTAACATTCTGACAGCGTCTTCCCGGTCTTTCGGCTTTCCCAGAATCTCGCCCCAGCAGGATACCACCGTGTCCGCGCCGATCACCACGAAGTCCTCCCTGCCTTCAGCCGCCAGCCTGCCGCAGACATCCACAGCCTTCTGGTAAGACAGTTCTTCCACCACTTCATGCGGCTCTGTCTTCGTAATTATCTCTTCTACCATACTCGGCATTGTCTTAAAAGATATCCCCACCTGCCTGAGCAGTTCTTTCCTTCTCGGCGATGCCGAAGCCAGATATATTTTCATCATTTCCCTCATTTCTGCGCTGCAAAATCTCTTCCTACTTTATTCGTGGTGCATTTCGGGAATAAAGATGCGCTTATTCCCAGTATCCTTCTCTGCCCTTGCAGCCTCTCTGGCCTCCAGGCAGAAGTGTAACTGCGCATTATATTCCTCTCTACCGCGTTTCCCCGGCTTCTTATAGCTGCCGTCAGGCTGCAATACGGATGCTTTCACCGTATCCCGCATCTGGCATTCCAGTATATGGTGCAGTTTCTCCTGCAGCTGCGGTTTCTCCACCGGAAACAGGATCTCCACCCGGCGCTCCAGATTCCGCGGCATCCAGTCCGCACTGGCACAGTAATACTCCGGCTTGCCGTCGTTCTCAAAATAAAAGATCCTCGCGTGCTCCAGATAATTACCCACGATAGAGCGCACCGTAATGTTCTCACTCACGCCGTCAATCCCTGCTTTCAGGCAGCAGATCCCGCGGATGATCAGATCGATCTTCACGCCCGCAGCGCTTGCTGCGTAGAGCGCCTCGATAATATCCTTATCGCACAGGGAATTCATCTTGGCGATAATGTGCGCCGTTCTGCCCTGTCCGGCATAAGCTTTTTCCCTGTCGATCAGATGCAGGAAACGGTCCTTCAGCCAGAGCGGCGCCAGCGACAGTTTATTCCAGTTGCGCGGCTCCGAGTAGCCGGACAGCATGTTAAACACGGCCGTTGCGTCCTCACCGATCGCTTCCGAGCAGGTGAACAGCCCGATGTCTGTATAGAGCTTCGCCGTAGAGTCATTATAGTTTCCCGTTCCAAGATGGACGTATCTTCTTATCCCGTTTTCTTCCCGTCTGACTACCAGCGTGATCTTACTGTGGGTCTTGAGTCCCACCAGACCATAGATTACATGGCAGCCCGCTTTCTCCAGCTTCTTTGCCCAGACGATGTTATTCTCCTCGTCGAAACGCGCTTTTAACTCCACCAGCACAGACACCTGCTTGCCGTTGTCCGCCGCCTGTTCCAGCGCAGCCACAATAGGCGAATTGCCGCTGACACGATAAAGGGTCTGCTTGATGGCCAGCACGTCGGGATCTTTTGCCGCCTGCCTGATAAAATTCACAACCGGCTCAAACGTCTGATAGGGATGGTGCATCAGAATATCTCCCTCCCTGATCTTCGCGAGCACATCCGTCTCCTCCGCCAGTTCCGGTACCGGCTGCGGTTTCAGGTACCCGTGCTCCTTCAGATGGTCAAAGCCTTCCAGCCCGTACATTTTCATAAGGAAAGTCAGGTCCAGCGGTCCGCTGATGGCATAGATATCCCCCTGCTCAATCGCCAGTTCATCCCTGATCAGCTTCAGCAGTCTGTCGTCGATCCCTTCCTCCACCTCCAGACGGATGACCTGCCCCCATTGCCTCTTCTTAAGCTGTTTCTCGATCTCCTGCAGCAGATCCTCCGCTTCGTCCTCCTCAATCGGCAGATCCGCATTTCTCATGATACGGAAAGGATAACTGCAGACGATATCATAGTTGAGGAACAGCTTATGCATATTGCGTTCGATCACTTCCTCCAGCAGAATGATCTTCGTCCCCTCCTCCGCCGGAATCGTCACGAGGCGTGACAGGACGCTCGGTACCTGTACGGTGGCAAACTCCAGTTCTCCCCCGCCGTTCTTCTTCTTCACTAACGCCCCCAGATTCAGGGATTTATTGCGAATCAGCGGAAAAGGCCGGGAGGAATCCACCGCCATCGGCGTCAGAACCGGATAGATGTTATCCGCAAAATACCGGTCCACATAGGCCGCGTCCTCTTTGCCCAGATCTTCGTGGTGTCTGATAATATGCAGCCCGTTTTCCAGAAGATGCGGCAGGAGTGAACGGTTGTACACGGCATACTGCTGTTCCACAAGCGCGTGCGTCTCCTCATTCACCTTCGCAAGCTGTTCCGAGGCGGTCATGCCCGCAATATCCTTTTTCTTATACCCGGCGCTGACCATATCCTTTAGGGATGCCACCCGCACCATAAAAAATTCATCCAGGTTGGAGGCCGTGATGCTTAAGAATTTCAGCCGCTCAAAAAGCGGGTTTGCTTTATCTCTGGCTTCGCCCAGAACCCTCCTGTCAAAGAGCAGCCAGCTCAGTTCTCTGTTCGTATAATACTCTACATTTGAAAAGTCCGTCTCGTCTCTCTTCTCTACCATAACCATTTTCCCCGTTATATTATGAAATTATTTCACGAAATGCCTTCAACTCTTCTGTCTGATCACCGGCCGTACGCTGTACACTTCCTCAAAAAATTCCGCCCTCTTCGAGAACAGCCCCTTCTCCAGGGTAACGTCCAGGGATGCGTCCACCGTGATAATCAGCTGCTCGTCCTTGAGCGTGGTCCTGACATTTTTAAATTTCTGCTTGTGACTCCTGTCGAGCCCGTTCGCGATCTTAAGAATCGCCGTCAGCTTGGCGATCGTCAGATAGTCCCTTCTGTCAAGCGAACTGTCCCTGCCCATCGCTTCATAATATTCAAAATCAATATGATTGTACTTGACCACATTCGCCACGATCTCCCGCTCCACATGGGACAGCCCGATGATCTCCGTGGACATGATAATGTTATAGGAGCATTCTCCCAGATTTACCAGACTGATATACTTGCCGCAGTCATGCAGCAGTGTGGCAATCCGCAGAAGAAGCCTCTCTCTTTTACCCAGTCCGTGTACTTTCTTCATGCTGTCATATATCGTAAGCGCGATCTGTTCCAGCGTCTCGCTCCTGCGTCTGCTGCCCATATAGCGCTTGCTGATATTGCGGGCGCAGGCTATAATATCCTGCTCGAAATCATGCCGTTCTCTGATCAGTTTATTCTTCTCCCCGTATTCGTATGCAATACCGTCGCACAGACTCACGCCCGGCGCCCAGATCAGCTTCGCGTCCATCACCTTGGCAATCCGGTTGAGCAGCACGCCCGATATAAAGAGCAGCGGCACATTCTCCTCCGGCATGCCGAGAATATGCGCCACATCCTGCACCGACTTGACACGGATACGCTCCAGAAACTTATCCATCGCCGTAGATTCCACGCTCGTATGCTCCAGCCCGGCCACGTTCCTGCCTACGACCGCAGATATATAATCGTCTACCACGATGATATTCTCTATCACCCTGTCCTTAAGGTACAGCTTCTTGAATACGGAAAGCTGGGAACTGACGAGCTCGTCCAGCATGCTCTCGCTCTGTTCCGGTCTGATATTCAGCCGTCCGAGCTGATCCTGCAGCCTGAGCACCCCCAGCCGCATATTCTGGGTCGTCACCAGCGTATCTTTATCAAAAAGCGATATCTGTATGCTGCCGCCGCCGATATCAACGATGGCGGTCCCTTTTTCTATAATTTTGTTAAAAGCGTCCCCACCGGACGCGATGGACTTATAGTCCAGAAAACGCTGCTCCGAATTGCTTAAGACTTCTATCGCGATTCCTGTCCGCTGCTTGATCTGATCCAGGACGATCATCGTGTTCTCCGTCTCCCGGACCGCACTTGTGCCGTACGCTTTGTAATCGTCCACCTGATAGCCCTTCATGATTCCGCCGTACTCGCGCAAAACCCTGCACAACTCGTCTACCCGCTCATTACTGATCTTTCCGGTGGCAAAAGTATCCGATCCCAGATCGATCCGGTGCCTGATATGGTCGATCTCTCTGATCCCGTTCTTGGAAGAGATCTCGAATATCTTCATCCCCAGCTCATAAGAACCGACGTCGATCGCCGCAAATGTCTTCATTTCCCATTCCCCTATCCTGCTTATCATTACTATATTCATCCGGACATGATCGAATCGCACGCAGGCCGCGTTTCAGGCGGCCCGTATGCCGTTTTATATCCGCTTCACGTCTCTGTCCCGCGCAGAAAATCAATAAACTGCTGCGCCGTCCTGCCGGACAATCCGCCGTGGGACAGTTCCCACTTCCCGGCCTCCGCAAGCAGCGTCTCCTCCTCCATGGTGATGCCGTATCTGGCCGCCAGCCCTTTGACAATCTCCTCGTACTGCTTTTTATCCGGTCCGCAGAAGAAGATCGTCACACCGAACCGGTACACTAAAGAAAGCTTCTCCTGTACGGTATCGCTGGCATGCATATCCTCCCGTCTGCCCTCCTTATCCTCATAATTCTCCCGGATAAGGTGCCTTCTGTTGGAAGTGGCGTAGATCAGGACGTTGTTCGGTTTCTTCTCGAGTCCGCCCTCGATCACTGCTTTCAGATATTTGTACTCCGTCTCAAACTCTTCAAAACTCAAGTCGTCCATATAGATGATGAACTTGTAATTCCGGTTTTTGACCTGCGCAATCACGTCATTCAGGTCCTGAAACTGGTGTCTGTAAAGCTCAATAATACGCAGTCCCTTGTCATAATATTCATTGGCGATCGCCTTGACGCTGGTGGACTTGCCCGTCCCCGCATCTCCGAAGAGCAGACAGTTGTTCGCTTTTCTGCCCGCCACAAAAGCATCCGTATTGTCGGTAAGTTTCTTCTTGGGAATCTCGTAACCGATCAGATCATCCAGCTGCACATGAGAGATATTGCGGATCGGATCGATTCTCGCACCGTCTTGTGTATGTACCACACGGAACGCTTTATGTAAACCAAACTTGCCGACGCCGTATTCCAGATAGAACTGTGTCAGTACGGCTTTCATCTCCAGCGCGCTGTCGCACGCCGCAAGCTGCTCGGCCAGCCGGCCGATCCTGTCCCTGATCTTCGTGCTATATATCCTGCTGTCGCGGATCGGACTCTCATAATCGACGATCACGCTAAACTCCGGAGCCTTCAGCACGTCCATCATCTCCGTGAAATCAAAATCAAAGAAATCTTTATAGATCGCGATATCATGCAGTACCAGCTGGTTGATGCTGCCCTCGACTTCCCCGCGCATCTCACACGCCATGCTGTAGCTGTTCTCATTATTGACCAGCAGATTCGTCAGATAGCAGTGCCACAGATTACCGGAAAATCCGTGCTGCGCCGCCAGTTCCAGCAGCCTGTGCATACAATCGTAGAAAAGCGGACGGCTCCTGCCGTCTCCGGAACGATAGCGGTCCATCAGCCAGACCATATCGCTCAGAATAGTGCCCTCCACCGGTTCCTTATAGATAATCAGTTCTTCTTCTCTCATGTCATCCCCTCCTATTTCTTTTAGTAATTACCCAGAATCCTCATGTTCCTGGCCTCTTCCCGCAGGCCCCGCAGCGCGTTCTTTACCGCGCCGTCCGCCAGATTTCCCTCGAAATCTATAAAGAAACGGTATTCCCAGTTCCTCCCCTCGATCGGACGGCTCTCGATCTTGGTCATGTTCAGATTATTATAGATAAAATGTGACAGGATATGATACAGGGAACCGCTCTCATGCGGCACTTCCAGACACAGGCTCACTTTCTTTGCATCTTTTAAGAAAATCTTCTGGTTTGTGACGATAATAAACCGCGTGGAATTGGTGTCCGACTGATTGACGCCCCGCTCCAGAATATCCAGTCCATAGATCTTCGCCGCCTGCTCACCGGCGATCGCCGCCTGACTGTGATCCCCGTCCTCACTGACCTTGCGCGCCGCAAAAGCATTATTCTGCATACTGATCTGTTTCCATCCGTCATGCACGCTCAGATAGCGTGCGCTCTGCATCAGCGACTGCGGATGGGATAAAACCGTACAAATCTGCGTCAGATCCGTTCCCGGCAGTCCCAGCAGACAATGTTCTATCTTAATGATCTGTTCCCCCACGATATAGTTCTCAAACTCCGCCAGAAGGTCATAAATCTCGTTGACGATCCCCGCCGTGGAGTTCTCAATCGGAAGCACCGCGTAATCCGCGCTGCCCTCCTCGATCGCACACATGGCATCCCGGAAACTGTCCACATGAAAGCTGTTGACCCCATCTCCGAAATACCGCTCCATCGCCAGCTGGGAATAGGCGCCCTCCGCCCCCTGAAAGACCACTCTCGCCTGTCCGGCCTCGAGTCTGTCCACCGCAATAAAAGGAAGCTTGCCGTAAGCGCCCTGCTGCGACAGCCTGTTATACTGCAGCTTACGGCTCATGGCCATGATCTGTTCAAACAATTCCTGCACACCGCAGGCATTAAACTCACTGTGTGCAAGCGAGCGCACCTTGCGCAGCTTTTCCTCCTCTCTGGCCTTATCCAGTACCTTCTTCCCCGTCTCTATCTTATAGTCCGCGACCTGTGAACAGATCTCCATACGCTCCTCATAGAGCTCCACGATCCTCTCGTCGATCTGATCCAGTTGTCCCCGTAGTTGTGCCAAATCCATTTCTTTTGTCCTTTCCGTGCCCCTGTTCACACCTGCGCCGGTATCCGGGCCCTGACAGATATAAAATATGCAAACGTAACCTTTTTATTGATTTCATCTTACCCCAAATCCCACTTGATAGCAAGACGGTTTCAGACTATAATAAATCTGTTAATATAATTTGTAAACGGAGGAAGCCATGACCAACAAACAGAAAAATATTCTTGCACTTTCCATAACAGGTGTCATATTTATTATACTGATTGCCGCCGTTCTCATTGCCGGATATATGCCGCCAAACGATGAATCCACCGTCGGCAACACTGCGGGCAATCTGAACAATAACGGTTATTTCTGCGAGCATGACGGGCGGGTCTATTTTGCCAACGCCTATGATAATTATTCACTCTATTCCATGAATCCGGACGAGAGCGATATTAAGAAGCTGCGCGGCGGCTCCTCTTCCCATATATGCGCCGGCGGCAAATACCTCTATTACGCTGTGGAGAATCAGGGCGGCGGCTCCGATCTCGGTTCCGTGCGCGGCGCTTACGGAATCTATCGCAGTAAGCTGAACGGTAAAGGCGCTACCGGTATGGACCGCTGCCATGTCGTCACCATGCAGCTGTGCGGTAATTACCTCTATTATTCAAAATTAGACCCTAAGAGTTCCATATCATTAGAAAAGATCAAGATCGACAAGAAAGACAAAGTGACCGTCAATCCCGATACGATCATGAATCCCGCCTCCTATGTGAACGGCGCCATCTACTATAACGGCACGGATGAGGATCATTACCTCTATGCTCTGAACACCGCAAACGACACTTCCTCGGTCGTATGGCAGGGCAACCTCTGGAACCCGGTCTATCAGGACGGCTATGTATATTTCATGGATGTCGGGAATAATTACAGATTATGCCGCTATTCGATGAATGCGGGCGTCGTAGAAGTGCTGACCAACGAAAGAATCGACCTGTTCAATGTCTACGGCCAATATATCTATTATCAGACGAACTCCAAAACGGAACCGGCATTAAAGAGAATCTCCATCGGCGGCGGCACGCCGGAACTCGTGCGGGAGGGTATATATCAGAACATCAATATTACTTCGGAATATGTATATTTTAACACTTTCGACGAGCCTGTGCCGGTCTACAAGACCAGCACCTTCGGTCCCGTCAACGTAACCACTTTCGATGCCGGTATGCAGGCGGCATTACAGGAAACCAAATAGACTGATCCTTGCAGAAAACGGCGCGGCTGAGAATCGTAACGACGATCACCGCGCCGTAATTGCGAAATGCTGCCGCAGGATATCCTCACCATAGAGCTTCCTGTAGACTGCATGCAGTTTATCCGTCATGCACCACTGTGCATACGGGTCTGAGAGCGGCATAACCATAATGCGGTAATCCACGCTCCACAGTCTGCTTCTTGCAGCGCTCATCTGACACCCCGACGCCGTATAGAAAGAGATACGGCGTTTTCTCATGTCACGCGTCCGCCGGTCCAACCCGGGAAGTTCATCATCCTCCACCTCGATCACCAACGCATTCCATTCCGTACAGGTCTCCCGCAGAAGCGCCAGCGCACGGGAACCGATCCCCTGCCCTCTGCGCGCCTTAAGAACCGCGAAATAATCCAATAATAACACTTGTTTTTCTTCGTTTGCCACAAGAAATGCATACGCACAGAGCGTTGTGCCTTCATAGAAACCATAGGCATGATAGTTTCCCCGATTCCATGTCTCTTCGATCACACTGACGGGCTTAATCTCTTCCGGCGGAAAATCCTCCTGCGCATAAGTCTCATAAATTTCCCGCGCCTGTGCAAACGTAAGCTGCTGTGCATGTATCTTTATCATAACATCTGTTTTGCATATATCCTTCCCGCATGTTTCTTCACATTCTCCGTCTTTCTCCAGCTTATCGTGTATTTCCTTATCTTCCACCGCACCAGTGCCGGACAGCAGTCTGTCATACATCTCCCGGACACAGCTTCCCAGTACGGGATGTCTCTCATAAGGAGCGATCTGCATAAGCGGCTGCAGCACAAAATATCGGTTGTGCATATCCGCATGCGGAACTGTCAGTTCATCCGTGTGCATGATACAGTCTTCATACAGCAGGATATCAAGGTCCAGTGTTCTGGGACCCCAATGCACTTTCCGCTCCCTGCCGTGAGCATACTCAATCTCGTGGATCTTCTCCAGCAGCATGGCCGGCGTATACAGTGTATCCAGTGCGATCGCCCCGTTCAGGAAATCCGCCTGCTCCACCCCGCCGTAAGGAGCCGTCACGATCCAGTCGGAGACTCTTATTACGCGACACTTGTTATCTTTCCGCAATGCCTCCACTGCTCCGTCCAGATGCGCCTGCCGGTCACCCATATTGGAGCCGCAGGACAGATATGTCCTGTGCCATCCCCGCGTGATCTTCACGGATACAGACTCGAACGGCAGGGGAACAGGCGCCTCGGGCTTACGGACCTCCAGCGTGATCCGCCGGACCAGCGGAAATCTGAGCAGTACCGCCTCCGCCGTTCTCTCCGCCACCGTCTCGATCAGCCTGTAAGTATGTTCCTTGATAAATTGGTTGATAAACACGCAAACCTCTCCATAATTGGTGGAGAGGTTTAAATCATCCAGCGTGCCCGCATTCCCCGTATCCGTTTCCATCACGGCATTTACATAGAAGTTCTGTCCCTTTTCATTCTCTTCACGGTACACGCCGTGATGCGCGTATATCTGCAGATTGTCGATTATGATCTGATCCATATCTTCTCCTTTATTGAGTCACGTATCCGTCCCGTATGGCTTCCGCCATCCTGACAGCACGCACGTTCTCCTTCACGTCATGAACACGGACAAACATCGCCCCCCCGCGCACTGCGTACACAGTCGTCACGAGCGTCCCCTCCACCCGCTGCGCTGCGGGCAGATCCAGTGTCAGCCCGACCACGGATTTCCTGCTGGCGCCCAGCAGCAAAGGATAGCCCAGTGTGTGCAGCATCTCCAGCCGGTCTATGATCTCCAGATTCTGCTCATAAGTTTTGCCGAATCCCACGCCCGGGTCCAGAATGATTCTGTCATCGGATATTCCCGCCGCATGCGCAAGACCGATCGTCTCCCTTAAGTCCTCCAGCACTTCTTCCATATACCTGTTGTAGACAGCTTCTTTCCGGTTATGCATAAGACAGCAGGGTATATCTGCTTCCGCAATCACCCCTGCCATCATCGGATCATATTTTAATCCCCATATATCATTGATCAGATCAGCTCCCGCCGCAATCCCTGCGGCAGCCACCTCCGGTTTATACGTGTCCAGAGAAATCACAGTATCAAATCTTGATTTAACTTTCTCAATCACCGGAATGACCCGGTTGATCTCCTCTTCTCCGGATACCGGCGTATAACCCGGTCTGGTCGATTCACCGCCGATATCCAGAACATCCATTCCCTCTGAAATCATCTGTTCTACGCGGTATAGCGCTCTGTCCGTCGTATTGTACGCGCCGCCGTCAGAGAAAGAATCAGGTGTTATGTTTAAGATACCCATCACATAGGTATGTCCGGTATCAGCAAATTCTCTGTTCCCTATTCTCAATGTCTTCTCCTTGTGCTAAATCGTCATTTAATTTCCTATGTCGCTTAATGTCGTATCATCTCGAAAAAATACTGCTGTAATTTCGGATCATCTGCGAAACACCCCCGCGACGCCATCGTCACCGTCCTGCTTCCCGGCTTCTCCACGCCGCGCATAGTCATGCACATATGCTCCGCCTCCGCCATCACCATCACGCCCTGCGGCTTTAAGTGCTCCATGACCGCCTCAGCAATCTGCGTCGTCATCTGCTCCTGTATCTGTAGTCTCCTGGCATATACCTCCACCGTGCGGGCCAGCTTGCTGAGTCCCACGACCCGGCCTGCAGGCAGATAGGCAATATGCACTTTGCCATAGAAAGGCATAAGATGGTGCTCACAGGTAGAATAAAAGGTGATATCCTTCTCCAGCACAATTTCATTACTGCTCACCGTAAATGTTTTCGATAAGTGCCGCGCCGGGTCATCATCCATCCCTCTATAAATTTCTTCATACATGCGTGCGATTCTGCCGGGTGTATCCGCCAGACCTTCTCTGGTCACATCCTCCCCGATTCCCTCCAGCAGCAGTCGCACCGCTTCTTCAATTTTCTTCTGATCTACCATGTGAGTCTCTCCTGATCGTATCCCTATGTTCTACCACACTGATCAGCTCCCCCAGATAAGAGAGCGAACCGAATGCAATAACCACGCAGTCCTTATCCTGTCCTGCCAGCAGATAAGCGATCTCCACCGCTTCCTGTATGCTGTCGGCAACCGTTACATGATCGTGGTATTCCCGTACCGCCTGCGCCAGTTCATAGCCGTGCAGCGCGCGTCCTGCAAACGGCGGTGTTACCGTGATGATATGCTCCGCCAGTTCATACGTATTGCGGATCACCTTATCGTACTCCTTGTCCCTCAACATACCCATTATATAGATGATCCGTTTATTTGTAAAATAAAATCTGATGCTTTCCGCAAGCCGCCTCGAAGCGTCCTCATTGTGCGCTCCATCCGCAATAAACAGCGGTTTTGTCCCGATCACATCGAATCTGCCCGGCCACCGGGTCTGTGCCATGCCGAGCCGCAGCTTATCTTCCGTCACCGGATACCCCTGCCTGCCGAGCGCACCAAGCGTCTCCAGCGCCAGCACGGCATTCTCGATCTGAAACTGCCCGGCCATTGTGATCTCCAGATTCTTATATTTGTCATAGCTGAAACACTGCTTCGTCACGCCGAATCTGACATGCTTCGCCCGATCCGCATCTGCCGTATAGAACCTGGCTTTGCGTGCAAGCGCCGCCTGCCTGAGCACTTTCATCACCTCCGTCCTCTGTCTGGCGGATATTACATAACACTTGTCTTTAATAATTCCGGCTTTCGTACCCGCAATCTGCCCGATGTCATCTCCCAGTATCCCTATATGATCCATACTGATCGATGTAAACACTGCGACAAGTGTTGTCGCAATCACATTCGTCGCATCCAGCGCGCCGCCCATCCCTGTCTCCAGTACCACGATGTCACACTGCTTATCCAGAAAATAGAGGAATGCCACCGCTGTCTCCACCTCAAACGGCGTGGGATGCGCAAGCCCTTCCGCCGCCATCGCATCCGCCGCCGCCTTCACCTGCTCCAGATACTTGCACAGCCCGGACTGCGTGATCACACGACCGTCGATCTGAAACCGCTCCCGGTACTCTTTCACCGCAGGCGACAGATATCTGCCTGTCCGGTATCCTGCCGCAGACAAGATCGTAGAGACATAGGCAAGCACCGAACCTTTTCCGTTGGTGCCCGCAATATGGACAAATCTCAGCTGATCCTGCGGATTCTCCAGACGCGCGCACAACTCGCGTATACTCTCGAGTCCCATGACACTGCCATACTGCTGCAGTTCTTCCATATATGCCATTGCCTCTCTGTAGTTCATGCGCACGCCTTCCTTCCTGAATCTGTAACCGGCCGCCGGTACACAGCTTCGACTAACAAGGGCATACACGCCTTTGTTAACCGAAAGTAACAATTGATATTTATAGATTGCCGCATAATTTCCCTGTATGCGGTTATCCTTATGATATGAAAAAATTTATTCACAACTATATTCATTGCGGACTGCTGGGCTGGTTTCTCGAAATGCTCTTTACCGCGTTTCACGCTTTCCGCAAGAGAGACCTGCGCCTGCCCTGTACGACCTCCGTCTGGATGTTCCCGATCTACGGGCTTGCCGCCCTGCTCGCTCCGCTCACCCGCGCGCTGCGCGGTCATAACTTCATATTCCGTGGTCTGGTGTATACCGGCATGATCTTCACCGGTGAATTTGCGACCGGGCTGTGGCTTCAGAAACGCGAACTGTGTCCCTGGAATTATGAACGCTCCCGCTGGAATCTCGCTAAAGTGATCCGGCTGGACTATGCGCCCTGCTGGTTTATCACAGGACTTCTGTTCGAGCGCCTGCTGACGGAAAACGAAAAGTATGATGCCTGATGATGTCCGACGAGTCCGCATATGCCGTCCCTGACGCACACCCCGCCGTCACGGAGCTTACACGTCGATTTCGTCAATGTCTGCAGCATCGATATTAAGCGTATTGAGCGTGCGGCGCTTTCTGCGCGCCTCCTCCGAAGCCTTCAGAATATAATTTTTGATTTCTCTGGCATGTTTAATATGTGACAGGAACAACTGCGGATGCGTATTGTCTCCGGTGTAGCATGCAACAGTTCCCAGTCCGAAGATACGTTCCGCAAGACTGACCTGCAGTTCCACATCCTGTACCTTATATAAATAACAATCGTTTTCTTTTGTGTTGAGAAGGCCGTCGTTGATCGTTATCACATCCTCATTCACCCTATACTTCGTAAAAGTAAACGGCAGTCCGAGAAAAAGCCAGCGCTTACGCTCTACATATTCCTTTCTTCCCTCCTCGCTCTGCACCTGTGCGGACTCTTCCTGCCGCTTCTCTTCCTGTACTGTATCCTTCTTTGATTCTTCCATATTTCGCTCCGTTTCTGCGCTGTTCCTGCGCATACAAATCCATTTGAACCTATCTCTCACTATAACATACCCCCACCTATTCCACAATATAAAAACTGTTGAAACCCCTCTCCCTTTATGGTATGATATACAAAATATAGATGTAATCGACATACAGCACACACTATAAGGAGGGTTATAGCATGACTGCAAAGGAATGTATCTTAGGGCGCAGAAGTATCCGTAAGTTTAAGGCAGATCCGGTTTCCCACGAACTGCTTGCCGGGATCGTCGAGACAGCTTCCTATGCTCCCAGCTGGAAGCATACCCAGATCACCCGCTACATCGCGGTTGAAGGCGCTTTGAAAGAAAGAATTGCAACAGAAGGCACTTCCATTTATCCGCCGAACGGCACGATCATCTCCAATGCACCCGTGCTGATCGCCGTAACGATCATAAAGAACCGCAGCGGATTTGAGCGTGACGGTTCCTACAGTACCCCCCGCGGTGACGGCTGGCAGATGTATGATGCCGGCATCGCTTCACAAACCTTCTGTCTGGCTGCTTACGAGCAGGGTCTTGGCTCCGTCATTCTTGGACTGTTTGATGAGGAGTCTGTTGCATCGATGCTGCAGCTTCCTGAAGACAGAGAACTGGTTGCGCTGATCCCTGTCGGCTATCCCGATGAAGAACCGGCTGTTCCCAGAAGAAAACCGGTAGAAGATTTATTATCCTATCTGACATAATATTGTATCAGAATAGAAGAGATCATTTCTCTTCTATTTTTTTCAGTGTTCTAAAGATTGAAAATGAAAAATTTCAATCGCGGATTTGCGCGGTAATGCTGCGCGGAAATGGAGAAAACATATGAGACATTTAATGAACCCACTCGATTTCTCGGTGGAAGAACTGGACAAACTGTTTGATCTGGCGGATGATATTGCCGGCAATCCCGCGAAGTACGCACATGCCTGCGCGGGTAAAAAGCTCGCCACCTGCTTCTACGAGCCAAGTACACGAACACGGCTCAGTTTCGAATCGGCCATGCTGAGTCTGGGCGGACAGGTGCTGGGATTCTCTGATGCCGGTTCCTCCTCCGCTTCCAAGGGCGAAAGCGTGTCCGACACGATCCGTATCATCTCCTGCTATGCGGATATCTGCGCTATGCGCCATCCCAAGGAAGGCGCGCCCATGGTGGCAGCCAGCCGGTCCGGTATCCCCGTGATCAACGCCGGTGACGGCGGTCACCAGCATCCCACACAGACGCTCACGGATCTGCTGACCATCCGCGCCCTGAAGGGACGCCTCGGCAGCTTCACCATCGGACTGTGCGGTGACCTGAAATTCGGCAGAACCGTACATTCCCTGATCAACGCGCTGATCCGCTATCCGAATATCCGCTTCCTCTTTATCTCTCCGCCTGAGCTCAGAGTACCCGACTATATCACGGACATGCTGTCCGAGAAGGGTATCGAATACGAGGAAGTGATCCGGCTGGAGGACTGCATGGCGGAACTGGATCTCCTCTATATGACCAGAGTACAGCGGGAACGCTTCTTTAACGAAGAAGACTACGTGCGTCTGAAAGATTTTTATATCCTGAACAAAGAAAAACTGGCGCTGGCCAAAGACGATATGCTCATACTGCATCCGCTTCCCCGCGTCAACGAAATCTCCGTGGAAGTGGATGACGATCCCCGTGCCGTATACTTCAAACAGGCGCAGTACGGCGTCTATGTCAGGATGGCGCTGATCCTTACCCTGCTGGAGATCACCGTCTGACCATGCCGTGCGTAACACATGAATAGGAAACAGCGCAGAAACAAGGAGGGTAAACATGTTAAATGTAGGAAAAATCGAAGAAGGCTTCGTACTTGACCATATAGAGGCAGGAAAAAGCCTCTCTATCTATCATCATCTGCAGTTAGATAAACTGGATTGTACCGTGGCAATCATCAAGAATGCCCGCAGTAATAAGATGGGCAAGAAAGATATTCTGAAAGTAGAATGTGACATTGACACACTGGATCTGGATGTACTCGCGTTCATCGACCACAATATCACTGTCAATGTGATCAAGGACGGTAAGATCGTTGATAAAAAAGATCTGGTGCTGCCCAAAGAAATCAAGAACATCATCAAATGTAAAAATCCGAGATGTATTACTTCCATAGAGCAGGAACTTCCTCACATCTTCATGCTTGCGGATGAAGAGAAGGAAGTTTATCGCTGCAAATATTGTGAGGAAAAGGCAAGCGAATCAGCCGCCCTGTGGTAATTTATGCTTCTGTGCTTTTCTCGCTGCTGCCGCCGTTCACGATGCTCTCAAATTCTTCTCTGGCTAATGTCAGACAGTGCATCAGCTTCGGCGAGAAGGTTCCACATTCACCGTTGGTAATCATGCGGAAAGCTTCCTCTGTCGTAAAGGCTGCTTTATAACATCTCTCATTCACCAGCGCATCATATACATCGGCCACAGATACGATCTGGGCGGAAATCGGAATCTCCTCTTCCTTAAGTCCGTCCGGATAACCTCTGCCGTCATATCTCTCATGATGATGTCTGCAGATCTCATAGCTGACCTTGCCGTACTCTCCCTGCTGGATATCCGCCATCATGTCTATGATATCACAGCCTCTCGTCGTGTGAGATTTCATAACATCAAACTCCTCTGCCGTCAGTCTGCCCGGCTTCAGGAGAATCGCGTCGGGTATCACGATCTTACCCACATCATGCAGCGCCGCTGCAGAAGTGATCATATTGATGGCATAGCTGTCCAGATGGTACTCCGGATACTCCTGTGCCACATAACGAGCCAATATATTAGTAAATGTTTTCACACGCTTAACATGATCGCCGGACTCCAGATTACGGAACTCCACCACCGTACTCATAACATCTATAATACGATCATTGATGCTCTGCAGTTCTTCCGCCTGTTTACGCAGAACCTTCGTCTGCAGTTCCACCATCTCTTCCAGATGGCGTTTATTATAGTACAGTTCAATCACGTTCTTGGTACGCTGTTTCACGATAAAAGCGTCGAACGGCTTCTTAATAATATCGCTGGCACCCAGACGATATGCCTTGCGCTCAATCTGTGTGGTCGCTTCACCTGTGATCAGAAGAACCGGGATACTCTCGATCCATTTATTCTTCTTCATCTCCTCCAAAACAGCCACGCCGTCCATCACCGGCATCACAATATCCAGAAGCACAACAGAAATGCTGTCCAAATGCTCAGCGATGATCTCCACCGCTTCCTTTCCGTTCGAAGCCTGAATCGTATTGTACTCATGGAACATTTCGCATAGAATCTCTCTGTTGATATCTACGTCATCGACAATCAAAAGTGTTGGTTTCTTCATATTTCCTCTTATCCTATTCTGCTGCCCCTTGTTAGTAATGAAAAAACTACATATACTGCAACTACTATAATTACTGCTATTATATTCTACTTGTTTATCCGCTGTCAAGAGAACCAAACGAGCAAAGCTCGTTTGCGAGATTCGCTTCGCGAACTCGAATAAGCGGAGCAATTTCCTATATCAGAACATACAAGGCTGAATCGCCGTAGCGTTACAGCTCTCCAGCCCTGCTGACTGTTCAACTCTCCTTCACTTCTAAACCTGTGCCACATCCTTCATGGAGAAGCTGATTCTGCCCATCTTATCCTTGCCGAGACAGACAACCGTCACTTTATCTCCGAGTGTCAGCACATCTTCTACGTGATTAATTCTCTCCTTGGCGATCTTCGAGATGTGAACCATACCTTCCTTGCCCGGTGCAAACTCGATAAACGCGCCGAATTCCTTGATGCTGACTACGGTTCCCTTGAAGATCTGTCCTTCCTCAAAGTCCATAATGATGGTCTTGATCATATCTACCGCTTTATCCATCATCTCTTTATCCGTACCGCACACAGAAACCTGACCCTCGTCTGTGATATCAATCTTCACGCCTGTCCGTGCAATGATCTCGTTGATCGTCTTGCCGCGCTGTCCTACCACGTCGCCGATCTTCTCCGGATCAATCTGAATGGAAATGATCTTCGGCGCATAAGGACCTACTTCCTTACGAGGCGCCGCAATCGCGGGAACCATACAATTCGCCATAATAAACTCTCTCGCTTCGCGGCATCTTGCGATCGCACCTTCCACGATGGGCTTTGTCAGACCGTGAATCTTAATATCCATCTGGATCGCCGTAATACCTTCATGCGTGCCTGTTACCTTAAAGTCCATATCTCCGAAGAAGTCTTCCAGACCCTGAATATCTGTCAGCAGTACGAAATCGTCATCCGTATCACCTGTCACCAGACCGCAGGAAATACCTGCCACCATCTTCTTGATCGGCACACCCGCCGCCATCAGCGACATACAGGAGGCACATGTGGATGCCATGGAAGTGGAACCGTTAGACTCAAATGTCTCGGATACGGTACGGATCGCATAAGGGAACTCCTCCTCGGAAGGAAGTACCGGTATTAATGCTCTCTCAGCCAGCGCGCCGTGTCCGATCTCTCTACGTCCCGGTCCGCGGCTGACTTTCGTCTCACCTACGGAATAAGACGGGAAATTATAATGGTGCATATATCTCTTACATGTGATATTCTCATCCAGTCCGTCTACTCTCTGAACCTCCGAAAGCGGAGCAAGCGTACACACATTGCAGATCTGTGTCTGTCCGCGTGTGAACATGGCGGAACCGTGTACTCTCGGGATGATGTCAACCTCAGCCGCCAGCGGTCTGATCTGGTCAAGCGCACGGCCGTCCGGACGCTTGTGATCTTTCAGGATCATCTTACGAACCGTCTTCTTCTGATACTGATATACAGCCTCGCCCAGAACCGCCAGATACTCTTCGTTCTCTGCAAAAGCTTCTTCCAGTTTAGCCGTGATATTGCGGATGTTCTCTTCACGAACCTGTTTCTCATCGGTAAAGACTGCCGTCTCCATCTCTTCCGGTGTAACGACCTTCTTCATATCTTCGAACATCTGTGCCGGAATCGCGCAGCTCTCGTATGTGTGCTTCGGCCTGCCGACCTCTGCCACGATCTTATTGATAAACTCTATGATCGTCTGGTTGATCTCATGCGCCTTGTAGATTGCCTCAAGTACCTTTTCTTCCGGCACTTCATTGGCGCCTGCCTCGATCATCATGACCTTCTGCGCTGTGGATGCCACCGTCATCTTCAGGTCGCCTTTGTCCCATTTTTCCTGAGACGGATTCACGATCAACTCACCGTCAACCATACCCATCTGCGTCATAGCACAGGGACCGTTGAAAGGAATATCGGAAATACAGGTTGCGATCGCGGTACCGATCATCGCCACCAGCTCCGGACGGCACTCGGGATCAACGCTCATAACCATATTGTTCAGTGTCACGTCATTGCGGTAATCCTTCGGGAACAGGGGTCTCATCGGTCTGTCGATGACACGGCTCGTCAGAACCGCGTTCTCGGATGCCTTACCCTCTCTCTTATTAAAGCCTCCCGGAATCTTACCTACGGAATACAGCTTCTCCTCGTACTCCACGCTGCAGGGGAAGAAATCGATCCCCTCCCTCGGCTTCTCCGAAGCGGTAGCCGTGGACAGAACCGTGGTCTCTCCGTACTGCATGAATGCGCAGCCGTTCGCCTGTTTGCCGACTCTGCCGATATCTACCTTAAGGGTACGTCCGGCAAGTTCCATTGTGTAACTCTTGTACATAATCTTCTCTCCTTATTATATTTATATTGTTTAAGGCAGAAGATGCCGAAACTACAAATATTTCCGCAAACCTGCCGTTTTCCGTATCCTGTGCACGATTCCTCCGCGCACAATAAATACCAATCGTTATTGTTTGTGTCTATATTTGTGGTCTCGGATACTTCTTCCGCCCGTGTAACCGCTATTAGAAATATACCTGTTCCATATAAAACGAAAAAGACGGATAAAGCCGGATCTTTTCCGGCCATACCTCCGTCTTCCGTCCCGTATTATTTTCTCAGACCAAGTCTCTCGATCAGCGCACGATATCTCTCGATATCCTTATCCTTCAAATATGCAAGCAGTCCGCGTCTCTGACCAACCATCTTCAAAAGTCCTCTTCTGGAATGATGATCCTTCGGGTTCTCTTTCAAGTGCTCTGTGAGCTCCTGAATCCTTGCCGTAAGAACCGCCACCTGTACTTCCGGTGAACCTGTGTCGCCGGGTGTTCTCGCATACTCGTTAATAATTGCAGTTTTCTTTTCCTTAGAAATCATGATTATCTCCTTTCCTGTCAGGGATCATATCTCTTATCGATGATCCTCTGCAACCGCCGGACACTAAGATAGGGTCGGAGTATCCCGCCTCCGGGTGTCGGCTGAACTCATACTCGGTTATTTTATCATACTCTATTGCCCATGTAAAGCATTTTCTCAATCGTGCAAAATCCGTACCGCCTTGACCGGTGACCGGTAAGACGTGTTGGAGATTCTGATACCCGACTTCGGGTTGCTGGCATGGATAACCTGACCGCCGCCGATATAGATCGCCACGTGGTTGATCGACTTACCGTTGCCGTAGAAGATCAGATCGCCCGGTTTCGCCTCCGATACTTTAATCGTAGTGCCAAGGTTCGACTGTGCCACGGAAGAATGCGGCAGACTCACGCCGTATTTCTTGAAGACGCTCAGCACGAAGCCGGAACAGTCCGCTCCTTTCGTCAGGCTGGTGCCGCCCCACACATAAGGATTACCCAGAAATTCCTTCGCGTACTGACATACATCCACGCGGATATCGGATACGCCCTGTCCGTAGAAGAGTTCCGTCATCGTGATCGCCGTACCCAGTTCGGAGCTGACCTCCACATACTCCGCAGACACATATACTTCCTCGTCGTCCAGATATACTTTGACCCAGTCGCCCTCTACCGCAGACACTTCCAGTTCCTCTCCCTGTGCTACAAGCGTAATCACCTCTGAGTCCGTGTTCGCCTCCGCTCTGACTTTCAGACCTTCCGTATTGACATACGCCACGGTCGTCGCCAGTTCTTCCGCCCGGCGCTTCGCCGGGATGCCCGTGAGCAGATACTCCTGGCTGACATACCCTTCCACCTTGCCGGATCTAATATGCGCCCATGTGCCGTCATAATCCAGCACCTCGCACGCCGCATCCTTAGGCAGTTTGCCAACCAGCTTGCCGTCCTCCGCAGCGACGGCACGTACATTCAGATTATTGTCTACATGCGCGATTCCCAGATTGGTATAGCCCCAGTTCGCGTTCTTCGCTTTCTCATATGCCTCGGCATACTCTTTCTCTGTCTTCGTGGCTTCCAGAATCGCCACGGAACCGATGGCACCGCCGCCGAGAATATCCTGCAGGGAAGAATCGCCCGATTCCACCGCCGCTCCCTGATTCTCCCGCGTCGTCTCTTCCGGCACATCCTCTCCCGTGCCGCTTTCTTCTGCCGTGTTACTGCTGATGCTGCCATCCGCCGTGCGGCTGTCCGCCTGACCGCTGTTCTGGTCATCATCAGGCGTCTCTTCCGTTCCCTCCTCCGGCATGTCTGCCGGCACATTGATCGTTCCGATCGGCAGCAGATCCGGCAGTGTCGCCGCCTCCGCTCTGATCGGGGTAAATAACAGCATACATCCTGTAAGCAGCCACAGAATCTCTTTTCTTTTCATGTCTATCTGATCCTCTTACGTACAGCAGTCCTTGCCGCTATACTTAACATTTCTTTATATTTCGTAACATTTCTGTAACAATTACGACGTAATTATAGCAGGTACTTCCGCTCCTGTCAAATCCCTTCTATGTAAAATCACCTGTAAAAATATGCCACAGCACCCGTTACGCGTTCCCCTCCCCGTAACTGCTGGAAAACGCAATGTTCACGGCATGATCCGCAACTCTCTCCAGACCGGATACAATATCCGAGAAGAGCGCGCCGGCCTCGGGCGTACATTCGTTGTTGGACAGACGCTCGATATGCTTCTGCTGCAGTTCTTTCTCCTTCTCGTCGATGGCCTCCTCCAGATGCAGGATATCCTCCACATGCTCCTCCGTACTCTTGACAAACATCTCGAAGGAGAACCGCAGAACCGTATTGACCATATTCATCATCTCACCCAGTTCCTTCTGGGCTTCCTTAGAGAATCCAACGCCGGTCTTGATCCTGCGCTCCGCCGCCTCCGCAATATTTTCCGCATGGTCGCCGATCCGCTCGATGTCATTGACAACATGGAAAAGCGCGCCGATACTCTTCAAGTCCTCGATAGGCAGCGTCGTCTGGTTGATCTTGACCAGATAGTTGGTGATGGCATGGCTCAGGAAGTCTATATTCTTCTCCACTTCCCGCACTTCCTCGATCTCCTCGGGTTCCAGCGTCAGCAGAACGTTCATGGCACGGTTTAAATTCTCATCTGCAAGCGATGCCATACGATCCAGTTCCTTGATCGCCTCCACCACTGCCGTAGCAGGGTTTAACACCACTTTTTCACCGATATATTTAAGCTGGTAGCTGTCCCGATATCCTACCTTCTTATCATCACCGGGCACCACAAGATAAGTAAGCTTCACAATTCCCTTGATAAAAGGCATCATAATGATAACCTGGAACACTTTGATAAAGATATGCGCATAAGCAACGACTCGTCCCAAATTATTTCCCGCAATGGCTGTGAGCGCCTCTACAATCTGCCCTACGCCGAACAGGAATATAATATAGACAATAATCGTACCAATCACGTTAAAGATCAGATGAATCGCCGCCGCCCGCTTCGCGTCCTTCTTACCGTTCAGGGAAGCAAGCACCGCCGACGTGCAGGCGCCGATATTACAGCCCAGAATCACGTACATGCCGATATCCATAGTCATCATCCCCTGATTGGCAAGCAGTACCATGATGCTGACCGTCACGGAAGAGCTTTGGATCACCGCTGTGAGCACAGCGCCGAGAATCACCGCAAGAATCGGTGACTGTAAAGATGCAAACATATGTAAAACTGCGGGAGAGTCTTTCATTCCCGCCATTGCCGCGGACATCGTACCGAGCCCCATGAACAGGACGCCGAAGCCGATGATGACCTCACCCCACCGGGAAACCTTCTGCCGCTTGCAGAACATGATGATCAGCACACCCAGCAGCAGTATGACCGGCGCTACCTTTTCCAGCTTAAAAGATACCAGCAGCGCCGTCACCGTCGTACCGATATTGGCACCGAAGATCACGCCCGCCGCCTGCGTCAGCGTCATCAGCCCCGAATTGACGAAGCTGACAACCATAACCGTACACGCCGATGAAGACTGTATCACGGCCGTAAAGAAAATACCTACCAATATGCCCGTAAAGCGGTTGGTCGTCAACCGCTCTAAAATTCCTCTCAATTTCGCGCCGGCAACTTTCTCAATGCTGTCGCTCATAATGCGCATACCATACAGGAACAGTCCCAGACCGCCCGCCATGGATAACATAATCGATATGTCCATCTGATTTCAGATTCCCTTCATATGTACTGATTCGCCGCGTAAACCTACACGATTCTATTTTATCGGAAATAAAGTATACTGACAAGCCCCATTATAAATTCTGTCCCGCCGCAGTGACAGTTTACCGCTCCATTCGCAAAGCCGCTCCGCTCATAGCTGCCGTATATTCTCTTCCTGCCGCGATGTCCGCCTCCATTTGTCTGCGCAGCGCGTCCGCATCGTCAAACTTCTGTTCCGGTCTGCGGAAAGCCTGCAGCATAACCGTAATATCCTTCCCGTAAAGATCGCCCTCGAAATCATAGAGATACGTCTCGATCCCCACCAGACCGGCTGCGCTCACTGTCGGTTTACATCCAACATTGGAGATACCGCGGTACTCCTTGCCTTCTTTTCCGTCCATGACAATAATGTTCGAATAATAGACGCCGTTCGGCGGAAGCAGCTTATCCTGCTCCGGAATCAGATTCGCGGTGGGCATTCCGATGGTGCTGCCGAACCGGCGTCCGTGTTCCACACACCCGCTCACACTATAAGGCTTACCCAGCATACTTCTGACAAGCTCCATGTCCCCTCGTCTGACTGCTTCCCGAATCGCGGTAGAACTGATTTCCGTTCCGTCCGGCAGCCCGACCTTTTCGATCAGCTCCGCCCGATAACCATACTTGTCTGCAAACTGCTCTAAGAGCGCGTAATCTCCCGCCCCGTTTTTTCCGAAAGACACATCCGGTCCCGCACAGATATATGCCGCCTTCATCTGCTCCGCCAGATACCTGCGCACAAATTCCGCCGGTTCGGTGGCGGCCGTCTCCCTGTTCAGCGGAAATTCAATAAGCACATCTATGCCCATCTCTTCGAAAACGGCTCTCTTTTCCGCTCTGGTGGTCAGTTCCTTTTCCTCTCCCCCGAAAAAAGCGGCAGCAGAGGTATCAAAAGTAAAAATGGTAGCCAGCAGCCCGTTCTGCCTGTGCTCCAAAAGCCGGGAAACCAGCTTCCGGTGTCCGAGGTGAATCCCGTCAAACTTGCCGATGGCGACCGCACTCGCTGCCGGCAGCACAAAATCTGTCGTCTGTTCTATAATCTGCATGCTCTTCTGCACCTGCTTTCCCTAACGTTTATCATGATCAGTCAGGAACATCTTGACGGGTTTCAGTATGCCCTCCGCGCGATGGCAGATATAGATTCCATAGAACTTCCCGCTGCCGTCATAGACTCTGACCTGTTCTGCTTCCGCAAACGCTCTGATGTCCGTATTTTGCTCCAACCGTCCGGTGAAGTCCGTCTGTCCGTCTGTCTGCTGCGCAGCCTCCCGTCCCGGCTGTACGGTCCGCGCAATCTGTGCCGCCCCTAACCGGTTTCCGTTCTGCACCATCCTGCGGCCCGATTCATTCACGATCACGGCACGGCAGTCGGCAAAAATTGTATCCGGCGGTACGATAACACTTGCTATTGTTCCTTCGTCCCGCAGTTTCTCCAGTTCTGCCAGTGTCAGTGCCTCTTCTATCCCGAATATGCCGACTCTGCTTCTGATCAGAGACTCCATGACGCCGCCGCATCCGAGACGTCCGCCGATATCATGGCACAGCGTCCGGATATACGTTCCTTTAGAGCAGACGATGCGCATTCTGACTGTCGGCAGTTCCGTTTCCAGAATCTCGATCTCTCTGATCTGCACCGTTCTGGGACTGCGCTCCACCTCTTTACCCGCTCTCGCCAGCTCATAGAGCTTCTTCCCGTTCACCTTAAGCGCAGAATACATGGGCGGAATCTGGTCATAGCTGCCCTGAAAGCTTAAGATTGTCTCACGCACCCGTTCCTCTGTCAGTGTTTCCATCTGCTCCGGGGTGCATTCCGACAATATCTGTCCCGTCATGTCCTGTGTGTCGGTCGTCCTCCCCAGACGCAGCACGGCGACATACTCCTTATCCCAATCGGTCAGCAGATCACAGAGTTTCGTGCCTGAACCGAAACATACAGGAAGCACGCCGACCGCCTCCGGATCGAGTGTTCCTGTATGCCCGATTTTCTTCATTTTACAGATGCCCCGAAGCCTGGCTACCACATCATGGGAAGTAAAACCAGACTCCTTATAGACATTTACGATTCCATTATATGTGTTATTCATCCTTAAACTGCTCCGCGATCTCTATGGAAAGGTTGTTGATATTGTCATGATATGTACCGTTCATCGTACAGCCGGCCGCACGCACATGACCGCCGCCGCCGAACTTAAGCGCCACAGCCGCCACGTCCACCCTGCCGTTGGAACGCATACTCACCTTATACTCCAACGTACCTGTCTCGTACATAAAAATGGAACAGTCCACGCCCTTTACGGACTGCAGCTGATTGACGATGCCGTCCAGATCCTTCGGCGTCACTCTGTAGAACTCCATCATACGGCGGGAAACCATGCTGACAATACATCTGTCATTCATGAAGCGTACACTCTCCAGGATCGCCCTTCCCATAATCTGCGTCTGAAGATAAGTTCTCTCAAAGAAAGTTTCTTCTATAATTTCCGAGAAATCAAATCCAAATTTAACAAGTTCTGCCGTAATCTGCAGGGTACGGGGTGATGTGTTGGAATACCGCAGTACGCCCGTATCGTGAATGATACCAATGTAGATTGCCTTAGCGATCTGTACGTCGATCTTCTCCGGGTCCATCAACTCGTACAAAAGTTCTGCCGTGGAACTCCGCTGCGGTTCCACAATACTGACATCACCGCAGCCTCTGTTGCTGACATGATGATCTATGTTGATCTTCTTGTTCGCTCTGCGGTAGACCGGTTCCGCATCGCCCAGACGGTCGTCGGCAGTGTCAAGCACTATAAATACGTCATAAACCTGCTCTGTATTAACTTCAGATTTAATTTCTTCAATATGATCAATACATCCGAAAATTTCCGCCGGTTTTTCCAGATATGCATCAACCTGTGCCTCCGGCATCTCCTTTTTCAGATAAAGGTACAACCCCATCACTGATCCGACACAGTCTCCGTCCGGCCTCACGTGTCCGCTGACCGCGATCGTCTTTGCTCCTTTTACTTCATCCATTATCTTCATCATTACACCCATTTGCCTGCTTCAGCGGGCACTCATATTCAATCGTTGAAAGCGCTTTTCTTTCAACCTTTTTCTACTATCTCATCTTCTTCTGCCTGCTTTACTACCACTTCGTCTATCAGCTTAGACATATTCACGCCGTAAGCAATGGACTGATCCATGATGAAATGCACCTGCGGCGTATTGCGCAGATTGATCGTCTTTGCAAGCTGATTGCGGATATAGCCTTCCGCACTTTTAAGCCCCGCTAACGTATCCTTCTGTGCCTGCTCATCGCCCAGCACGCTGATCCACGCTTTACAGGTCTTTAAATCGGGAGCCACCTCCACCGCCACCACCGAGGTCATCGGGGCAATCCGCGGATCTTTGATCCCGCCCCGGATGATCTCTGCCAGCACACGCTGGACTTCTCCATTGATACGGGTATTTTTAACACTGTTCTTACGCATTATCCAGTAAACCTCTTCGTCACTGCACGGCATCAGACCGGACAGCAACACCCTTTCCACCCGGACCTCTCATATCATAACAACTGTTCTGATATGTTATCTGGGCACTTCTACCATGATATACGCCTCAACGATATCAAGCTCCTGCATCTTATCAAATCCGTCGAATACAAGACCGCACTCGAATCCTGTCTTAACTTCCTTCACATCGTCCTTGAAGCGCTTTAAGGATGCCAGTTCGCCTTCATAGATCTGCTCGCCTTCTCTGGTGATCCGGATCTTACAGCCTCTCTGGAACTCACCGTCCAGTACGTAAGAACCTGCGATATTACCGATCGCCGATGCCTTGAAGATCTGACGTACTTCCGCATGACCGATCACCTTCTCCTCGAAGATCGGATCTAACATGCCCTTCATCGCCGCCTCGATATCCTCGATCGCCTGATAGATCACCTTATACAGCCGCACGTCCACGCCTTCGCGCTCCGCCGCCGCCTTCGCGGTGGAATCCGGTCTGACATTGAAGCCGATGATAATCGCCGAGGATGCGGAAGCAAGGGAAACGTCCGACTCATTGATCGCGCCCACGCCGCCGTGGATACATTTTACCACGACTTCCTCATTGGACAGCTTCATCAGACTCTGTTTAACAGCTTCCACACTACCCTGAACGTCCGCTTTCACAATCAGATTCAGTTCTTTCAGATTACCCTCCTGAATCCGGCTGAACAGATCGTCCAGAGACATTCTTGTCTTAGTATCTGCAAGCATCTCCTCCTTATGCTGCGCTTTATAAGTTTCTGCATAGGATTTTGCGCTCTTGTCATTTTCGTGTACAATAAATACTTCTCCCGCACTGGGAACATCGGACAGACCCAGGATCTCTACCGGTGTGGAAGGCACCGCCTCCTTCACACGTCTGCCCTTGTCATCGATCATGGCTCTTACCTTGCCATGGCTTGCGCCTGCGGATATAAAGTCGCCCACATGCAGCGTACCTTTCTGCACCAGCACGGTGGCCACGGGACCGCGTCCCTTGTCGAGTTCCGCCTCGATCACCAGACCTCTGGCATTTCTGTTCGGATTCGCCTTCAATTCCATAATTTCGGCCGTCAGCAGAATCGTCTCCAGCAGATTCTCGATGCCTTCTCCTGATTTCGCGGATACCGGAACAAACTCTGTAGACCCGCCCCAGTCTACCGGAATCAGTTCATATTCTGTCATTTCCTGCTTAACACGGTCAATATTTGCACTCGGCTTATCAATCTTATTGACCGCTACAATGATCTCGATTCCCGCCGCCTTGGCATGGTTGATCGCCTCGATGGTCTGCGGCATAACACCGTCGTCCGCCGCGACTACTAGAACCGCGATGTCCGTAGAGTTGGCACCGCGCATACGCATCGCCGTAAACGCCTCGTGTCCCGGCGTATCCAGGAAGGTAATGCTCTGTCCGTTCGCCTTAACCGTATACGCACCGATCGCCTGCGTGATGCCGCCGGCCTCTTTATCCGTCACATTCGTCTTACGGATCGCGTCAAGCAGGGAAGTCTTACCATGGTCAACGTGTCCCATAACACAGATAACCGGCGGTCTGCTTACCATGGAAGCCTCGTCTTCCTCATCCTCCTTAAGCAGCTCCTCGATCACATCGACCTTCACTTCTTTCTCACAGATAATCTCATATTCGATCGCTATATTCTCGGCCTCTTCGAAGCTGATCTCCGAGTTTAACGTCACAATCTGTCCCTGTAAAAAGAGCTTTTTGATGATCGCGGAAGGCTGCACTTTCATCTTATCAGCCAGTTCCTTGATCGTCAGCGAATCCGGAACCGTAATCACCTTGATCTGTTCTTCTGCTGCCGATTCCGCCTTCTTCTCCGGTTTGATGAAGCGGCCCGCTTTATTGCGGTTCTTTACTGCTGCATCATCCTCTTCATAGATCAGATCTTTCTTCGAGCGTTTATCCCGCTCCTGATTTGCTCTGCGCTTCTCGTCATCCCTGTGCTTCTCCACGTCCTTGACAGGCGTCTCGGGCACAAAGTCCTTCTGATTGTTATTCTTCCGGAATCGATTGTCCTGCCCGCCGCCGCTTCTCGGAGTGCGGTCAAAATTACCCGCGCCGCGGTTACCGCCCGCACCAGCGCCGCTATTCCTGCGATCGCCCTGATTGTTGTTATAAGCCGGCCTGTTCTGGCCTTCAGGTCTGCGATTTTCTCCTGCACTTCCTGTTCTCTCCTGTCCCTGCTGCGGTCTGTTTGCCTGCGCATTCGCCATGTTTTCGCGTTCCCGTTCACGCTCCCGCTTCTCCTGCTGGCGCTGCTCCATCCTGCGCTCCTGCTGCTGTCTCTGGCGCACCTCATAGGGTTCTGCGGTCACCGGAATCGGCTTCTGCGTCGGCCGGATAATCTTATGCGGCATATTCTGTGCCTGTACCGGACGTCCGCCGTTTCCCGCAGGTCTTCTGTCTCTGTCATTGCCGCGGTTACCGCCGCCCTGCGCCGGACGTTGTCCCTGTCCCGGCATCTTGGAATTATGCGGATTGCTCACGAAGATGATCTTTTTCTTCTTAGGCTGCTCTGCTCTGGTCTGCCCGTCCGGTCTGGCCGGTCTGGGCTGATTGGGCCGTTCGTCCGGTTTTACGGATTTAGCCGGCGCTTTAGGCTCTTTTGCGCTTTCCACGCCGTTGTTCTTCGGCTCTGCTTCCGTTTTCACAGGCTCCGCCGCTTTCGGCTTAACTTCGGCATCAGACGCCGCTTTCGCATCCGCCTTCTGCCCGTTATCCTGCGGCTTCCCATCGCCGCCGAACTGTTTCTTCACCAGCCCGATCGCCTCATCCTCAATAGAACTTTGCGCAACCTTCACTTCATATCCTTTATCCTGCAAAAAAGCGATCAGCTCCTTGCTCTGCCTGCCTAACTCTTTTGCCAGCTCATGTACTTTCATTTTTGCCATGCTCACTACCTCCAACTATCTCGAATCTAATAAATGTTTCTGTATCGAATCTGCAAATCCCTGATCAGTCACAGCAAGACAGGATCGCTCTTCCTTGCCGATAGCGTGCCCGAGTATTGCTTTTACGCTGTAGTACACACAGGGCACTTCATAGAACTCACACATATTACTATATTTTTTTCTGGTGTTATCCGAAGCATCCTCAGCTATGATAACCAGATATGCTTTCCCTCTCTTAACTGCTTCCTCTGTCGCAAATCCGCCACTGACAACATTTCTGGAGCGGGTGGCTAAACCCAGCATAGATAACACCCGATCTTTATTCGGTCTGTTCTGCACGTTCGCCCTCCTCAAACTCCTTTTCCAGATTCTCATATATTCCCTCCGGAATGCTCATCTTAAAGGACCGCTCCAGTCCTTTATTCTTTCTGGCTCTGACCAGACACTCTCTGTTCATGCACAGATAAGCACCCCTTCCGTTTTTTCTGCCGGTCATATCCAGGACGATAGCTCCCTCTTCATTGCGCAGAACGCGCATCATCTCTTTTTTACTTTTCATTTCGCCGCAGCCCACACACTGCCGCATGGGAATCTTCTTCGCCATTGTCCTGTCCTCTCTGTCGTCCCGAATCTATCTTCCTTCTGTCTGCCGCACGCTTACGCCTCCTGACCGGGTTCCTCGGTCTCTACGGCTTCATCGGGTTCTTCCTCATAACTTTCCCCGTACGCTTCGTCATCGTATCCGGCCCCCTCAGAATCTGCGGCCTCGTAATTTTCCTCCGCATATTCCTCGTCATAGCCTTCCTCGCCGTAGTCTTCCTCATCATACTCGTCATCGTCATAGACATAATCTTCATAGCGGAAGCCCGGTGCATCCTTCGCCTGTGTCTCACTCTTGATGTCGATCTTGTAACCGGTCAGTCTGGCCGCCAGTCTTGCGTTCTGTCCTTCCTTACCGATGGCGAGAGACAACTGGTAATCCGGCACCACGACTTTCGCCGTCTTCTCATCAGGGTCCGCAAATACTGCGACGATCTTGGCGGGAGACAGCGCATTCTGGATCAGGTTACCGGGGTTCTCATCCCAATTGACAATATCGATCTTCTCACCGCATAATTCATCCACAATAGAATTGACTCTAGTACCGTTAATACCGACACATGCACCCACCGCGTCCACATTCGGATTGTTGGAGCGCACCGCCAGCTTCGTTCTGCTGCCTGCCTCTCTGGCGATACTCATGATCTCTACCGTTCCGTCCTTGATCTCCGTCACCTCCGACTCGAACAGCCTTTTGACCAGTTCCGGATGGGTCCGGCTTACAAGAATCCTCGGTCCTTTAGGTGTATTCTTCACCTCCAGAATATATACCTTAATTCTCTCGGTCGGTCTGAAATTCTCTCCTCTTACCTGCTCACTCTCGTTTAAGATGGCGTCCGCCTTACCCAGATTGATGGAGATATTCCTGCCGATATGACGCTGCACGATACCCGTCACCACATCCTTTTCCTTCTCATAATACTGATTGAAGATGACGCTCCGCTCCTCCTCGCGGATCTTCTGTAAAATTACATTCTTCGCATTCTGCGTCGCAATACGGCCAAACTCCTTGGATTTGATCTCCACATGAAGCAGATCGCCCAGCTGCGCCTTTCTGGAGATCTCCTGCGCATCTTCCAGAGAGATCTGCAGCACATCATCCTCTACCTCTTCCACGACTTCCTTCTCCGCATAGCAGAGAAAATCACAGGTCTCCCTGTCGATCTCCACCTTGACATTGTCTGCCTTGCCGAAATGGTTCTTGCACGCCGTGATCAGAGAATTTTCGATTGCCTCAAAAAGAGTTTCCTTGCTGATCTCTTTTTCCTTCTCCAGAATATCCAGTGCCTCCATTAATTCCTTATTCATTTTCCGTTATCCTCCTATGTTTATTTCTAAATTCCTAAAAGTCCAAAGCAAGTCTGATCAGCGCAGCCTCTTTCCTGTTCAGGATGCGCTTCGTGTCGGTTTCAATCTCCCCGTCACCGTTTCCATTTCCTGCAGTCTCCGGCTCCTCTATCGTAACCGTGTCTGCATCGTATGCTATCAGAATACCCGCAAACTCTTTACGCCCGTCAATGGGTTTATAGGTTTTGATTTCCACTGCCTCACCCAGACTCTTCTCCAGATGTCTGTCCTTCTTGAGCGTTCTGCCGAGTCCCGGGCTGCTCACTTCCAGAATATAGGCATCGGGTATAAAATCCTCCGCGTCCAGTACATCCGATAATGCGCGGCTGACATTCTCGCAGTCAACAATGTTCACGCCCTCCGGCTTGTCGATATAAGCGCGCAGGTACCAGTCACTTCCTTCCTTAACATACTCCACATCGTAGATCTCCACACCATACTGCTCCGTGATCGGAGATAACAGCTGCTCAGTTCTGGATTCGTATGTCTCTCTCTTTGACATTTCTACCTCCCGTGATCCTTCTCCCCGGACGTACCGGGTTTCCAATAGCATAAAAAAGGTGGACTCGCAAGTCCACTCTTTATCTCATCCTCTATATCTTAACGTATTGTAACACTCTTTGAAAATGTTTGCAAGGAAAACTTTACCGATATTCCCTGTACGCCGATATCCCCCATGCGGTGCATACATCAAAAAATGCCACAAACCAGATCATGGTTTCCAGCATTCTTCAGGGTTGGGCTGTTTATAACAGTCAACAGCTCGTAGGGGAATCGAACCCCGCCTGTCACTCTGAAAATCCAGTATTTTCGATGGTTTCAGCGATTGCGTTTTGTTCCCTCTGTTCCCTCAGATCATAATGCATTCACCTGATTTAATATTTCTCGCTTTTCTTCATCGTTCATACGGTTATAGTAATAATGCTTCTTTAGGCATGAAATATCTGTATGTCCCATTTGTTCCAACATAAAGGATTCTGGAATCCCACCTGAATCATATAGTTTAGAACCATAAGTTTTGCGTACCTTGTGTGGGGACTTAACAACTATATCCAACTTTTTACAATTGGAATATAGCCTCGTCCTAAACACATAACTTCGTACTCTCTCATTGTTCTTCGTGAACACGTACTGTCCAAAAGGACATAGCCTTCTGATCTTATTAAGGATCCATTTACAGTTATCTGAAACAATCACATCCCGTATACCGGCTTCCGTTTTAGGGAAATTCTTTATATCATAGTGAATTTTCCCTTCTTTATCTCGGTATATCGTCTCTGTCTTTGAAACATGGATCGTGTTTTCTCGAATATCTTCCTTATTTAATGATGTCAGTTCCCCAATCCTCAAGCCAGTCTTAAATAACAATAGCAGCCCTAAATTAATTAAATCCTGATTGTCCTCAAGATATTTCAGCATTTTTGCTTCTTCATCAAGCATAAACACCTGTTCATTATCCTCGTGGCATACTTTCTGAAACTCATTTTTTGAGAACTCAATATCATCCATCATTGTTTTAATTGAGAAATTTATCAATTTCTTTTTCTTTGCAAAACGGAAAATCCCATAGATTAACGTTCTCATGTTACTAAAGGCTTTTCTTGTTAATTTCTGTTCTTGAATGGTTCTTTTAATAAAATCTTCAAGTTCTAGCTCTGTAATAAATTGTATTTTACAATCTTTAACCTTAGTAAAATATCGGGCAAAATCTCTCCCGTATCTGCTATATGTAGACCTTTCAATCTCTCCACGTTCCAGCCTGATATTCATCCACTCATAAAAGACTGTTTCTATTGTCGGACAATTCATCACATTTTGTACATGTTCTATTATGACATTTTCTAACTCATTTCTGGTTTTTCTATGTCGTAATTTCTTTGTTCCGTCTTCGGCTATTAATTTTGTATACCACTCTCCATCCTTTCCTTGCCAAATTTTATACGGATGCTGTTCTAATAATTCTTTTCTCTTCATAGCTTCCATACTGTTCTGTACATCGTTGATGTTAATCATACCACTGTCTATAATAAATCGCAATATATCGTTATTTTGTGCAGATTGATCATATTGCAAATTATTTAATTCTATTGCATTTACTATAATGAATCACGCTCCAATTCATACATAATTTATGTGAAAAGGTACTGCTACATCCGCAACAGTACCTTAAAATCATATCAGTATTCAGTTTTTTCATTATTCAATCCACTATTATAAGGAACATGGTTCGCAAGAATATGCGAATCACATTCACATCGACTTGTTTACAGTTACATTATGTATTTATAACAGTACACTCTCTATTTCCCGACCACGCCACAAATATGTAGCCCATTCAGCCGTCCCATTGGTTCTTTGACCCAAACCCGTTGAAACATTTTTAACTCCAGTCCAGGAATACAGCACTTCACAGTCCGCTTACTGCCTGTATTGTCCAGGATCACATAGCCGTCTGAAGTGATGTCCAATTTCATCACACCATTTTAGATAAGATAAGCCAGATCGGAGATAGACTTTTGCTTATTTTTTGTTTCTAAACATCTCTTCTCCATTCATCACAAAACTATTCTCAATAAATTGGGAAAAACTCAAAATAATCCTTCGGTCATTTGTACTTTGTGAACGTGTTTCTTTTCTCTTGCCATAATAACAGGCCTCCTATGATTTAGATTTTATCATAGAAGACCTGTTGTCTAATACCTATTTACAGAAAAACTTTCACAGACTCATATGAACAATCACTCCAATCAATTGAATCCGAATAATCAGAATTACAATAATATGAAATCTGGAAAATAGGTAAATTACAATTACATGTTAAATAGCCAGCTCATTAATTCAGACTGGCTTTGTTCATGTGGTCACTGGATTACTCTAAAATGGCACATTTTTAGTATGTTTATTATAAAGAGTCCAGTAGATCAAGTATTCCCATGGTCTCTATCAAGAAATGCCCATTTTTCAAGGTTTACGCAAATATGAGTGCGAAAAATGGCTTGTTTTCGTTGTAGTCTGTCCGATTACACTGAATTATAAATCATTTGACTTTATTTCTTTCATAGGTTTCTGTAGTTTAAATTCAATCGTTTTCATACTTCCTCCTGTTTTTTCAATCAATTCATCTTGACCGATAACTTTTACAAGATTTGCGATCTGCTGTCCCATTGTATCTTTGTCATGGTAAAAAATTGTTGTATATACATTATCATTCAATATTAAATCTCTAAGAACATCTTTATCCGTAACATCTAATGAATGACCAAAAAAATATACGTAATGTTTCTGCTTTTCTGAAAATTGATTAAAAGGTATTTGCATCGGATACCTTTTATCCGTCATCTTATAATCTATCATTTCTTCCCATATATTATCTAACCAATTTCTATATTTACACCCTGTTCCTTTGTATATCCTTTGATAATACTTCTTAAATGCAATAAATTCTATATCATTATTTTTTTTATCCTCTAGTAAGTATTCATCTATACCAAGCACCATATTATTTGTTTCTACTGTGTTACTTATATTAGCTTCCCCATGTATATAGTCAAATAAATCAGTAACCCCTTGTTTAGATAAAGCTGATACATCATACAGTTTTGAAAATATATGTGTGTAATTAAATGAAAGAATGAAATCTATTTCTAAACCATCTATATCTGGTGATTTCTTTTCAATTTCTAATTTTTCCACATATTCACATAAATATATTTCAAGTGCTCTGATAAGTTTATTTAAATCAATTAACAATTGGTTTCGTACTTCTTTATATGTAACTCCTTTTGTATATTCTACTCTACCATCTATAATTTCTGAATACTTTTTATGCAAAATATTGTTTGATAATTTATCTATACTATCATCTATACTATGACTATTGCTTAGCTTATATATATCATTTTCCAGATCTTGTATAACTCCTGAGATTTCACTTTCAAAATCAATCCAACCGTTTTTACCCTCCTTTTCCCTTTTCTTATAAACAGATAAAAAGTATTCCATCCAGAAATTATTATCTATTAACTCTTCCCACATTTGCCTATTTGAAAATAAATTCTCTTGTACTTTCCCTTTATTTGATATAAGAAAATTTTTCACTTCCGCATTTGTATTTCCCCAATCTATTCCAGCTAATTTACCTTTGCTCAATGCCTGCTTAATAACTTTTATAAATTCTAAAAAGTCCGCATATTTTGTAGGCAGTCCATGCGCAAGATCAAAACCATTGCCAATTACTAAAATATTCATAACACCAAAATCTCCCTATCTTTTATACTAAAAACGATGATGTTAGTCAGCATATGAATTAGCAAACCATTTCCTTATTTGCAGTCCTCATGTTTTAAAGTACCGAAAAATCTAAAATTAAGTTGTCCCCACTCACTGACACCATTTGTACTTATAATTTTAACTTTATATCTGCAAATCTCATCCCTTCATCATTAGGTATAATTTCAAATCCAAATTTCCCATAAAAATGACATAATATCTTTTTATGGTTAAAATCAACATGGCTCAACCATCCATCTATGCCTTTGAACCCATTCGCTTTAGCAAATTGAATAAGCTTTGCCATCAATGAAGAACCATATCCTTTATTATTCTTTTTACATGTAATATCTCCGATCGAAATTAGTTTTGCTTTATTATCTATACCACATCCAATTTGCCCCACTAGCTGACCTTTATATAGAGCATAAATATAAAGTGATGAATTATCATTGTGTATTACTGTTTCAATATTTCTTTTAAAGTGCATTTCTTTTATCCTCACAGGTGTGGAATCAAGTTAATCCTTTCTCAAAGTATACCACATAATATTATTTCTGTAATCAGCTTATTTTCTACATTTTATTAATTATATTGTATTGATAAATTCTTAACAATCTTTTTCATCGTCGAACTATATTAAATTATTAACATTCCAACTCTTATCTCCTACATTCCCCTATTTTTCAGCATTTTCATAGATCCACCCTCCCCTTCTCCATAGGCAATCATATCTTACAAAAAGCACTCAAACCTCCCCATTTCCCAACAGAATCTCGAACTCCCCCATAAATCCCCAAACCATACCCTATTCCCTACTTAACCTCACCCTCTCAAGCCATCCAAAATCAAAAAAATCCTTGAAAACAAAGGATTCTCACCATCTCTTCATATATGAATACTTATTTCTACCGAACATCATTTTATCAAATCATGAGATGACGTATAATAAGTTTCGCAAATTAATTTCATAAAAATAGACATGGTCTATAGCCGTTTGGTAGAATTAAGTCACCACAACAAAACCTACTAAAGGAGGTATAGAACCATGTCTGATAACATTATACAACTAAACGAGGACTTAATAAAGCATGATCTGAAAGACCTTGTCCGATCCAGTGTGGAAGAAACCCTCAATGCCCTGCTCGACAAAGAAGCGGATGAACTGGTCAACGCCCAGAAGTACGAACGTTCCAGTGGCCGTCAGGGTTACCGTTCCGGGCATTATAAGAGGAATTTTCAGACGACTGCCGGGGAAGTGGAACTTAATGTTCCCAAGTTAAAAGGCGTCCCCTTTGAAACTGCCATCATCGAACGTTACCGCCGCAGGGAATCCTCCGTGGAAGAAGCCCTGATCGAGATGTATCTTGCCGGAGTCTCCGTACGCCGGGTGGAAGATATCACGGAAGCGCTCTGGGGAACGAAAGTGTCACCTGCTACGATAAGCAGCCTTAACAAAAAAGCCTATGAACATATCGAACAATGGCGCAGCCGGACACTGTCCGGTGACTATCCCTATGTCTATGTAGACGGTGTCTATCTCAAACGCAGCTGGGGTGGTGAGATCCGGAATGTCTCCATTCTTGTGGCCATTGGCGTAAACAGCGACGGGTGCCGGGAAATCATCGGCGCAGCAGAAGGAATGAAAGTAAGCGTCAAATCCACCGCCTTGGATAGTTAGTGCTTTTATGCCATACTCTA
>CALGVA010000006.1 GCA_937920345.1 uncultured Lachnospiraceae bacterium | reverse complement strand
TCGCTTCTGTCTTCGCAAAATCTTCCACTGTCACGGTTACGTCTTTGCTGTCTATGCCTGCTTTTTCCAGTGCGTCCTGTACCGCTTTCTCTATGGCACTCTGCAGGCTTTCCCCTGTGGTGGTGTTGGATACCGGGATATCTTTCAGCGCTTCCTCCGCTGCCTTCCTGGCTTCTTCTACCTTCTCTGCTGGGGTTACCGGCGTATCCGGCAGCTTGTCGATCGTCTTGTCAACCGTTACTTCTGCTGTTTCCGTACCGCTGGTGATCTCCACCGTTGCGCTGATGTTTCCTTCGCTTTCTGTCGTCGCCGGCGTATTGGTAAAGTCTTTCAACGTCACGGTCACGTCTGTGCTGTCTATGCCTGCCGCTTCTAATGCGCTTTCTACCGCTTCCGTAATGGCTTCCGCAAGGCTTTCCTGCGTGGTGGTGTTGGATACCGTGATATCCGCCAGCGCATCCTCTACTGCTTTCTTCGCCGCATCGAGCTTGTCTTTATCGGTCGGTATGTCTGGTGCACTGTTTTCCGAAATGTAATCCGCCCACTCTGTCCATGCGGCTTTATATGTATCCACACTTCCCGCCGGAACCTTTATGCCCTTCGCGTTATCCGTAACAAATTTACAGCCTTCAAAATGGGCCGTCGTTTTCCCGTCTGACGTTGCTTTAAGCGTCGGCGGTTTGTTTCCCAGCATAGTTACGGTTTCCAGACCCTTGCAGTCTTTAAATGCCCTATGTCCTATATTTGTCACTCCGGCCGGAATCGTTATGGCTGTCAGACCCGCGCAGCCTTCAAAGGCACCATATTTGATGTCCGTCACGACAGACGGGAGCGTTATGCCTGCCAGACTGCTGCAACCGGTAAACGACCATTCCCCAATACTTGTCACACCATCCGGGATTGTTATGCTTGTCAGACTGCTGCATTTTCTAAACATACCATTCCCTATGCTTGTCAAGCCCGATGGAATCGTCACTTCGCTCAGACTGCTGCATTCAGCGAACACATAATCACCTATGTTCGTCACGCTGTCTGGAATCTTGGCACTCTCCAGTTCACTACAAAACGCAAACGCAAATCTCCCTATGGAAGACACACTATCCGGAATCGTGATAGCTTTCAATCCAAAACATTCATAAAACGCATACTCTTCTATGCTTTCCACACCACCCCCAATTGTTACGTTTGCTATATTGGGGTACCCTTCAAACACACGCCTTTCTATGCTCTTTATAGGATCGTCTTCATTCATTTTAATTTCTACGCTGAATATTTTTTCAGAATACTCATTTGGCCATCCCAGACTCTTCCAGTCCGTCATCCCGGCAGCCGACTCGATCGTCAGCTTTCCAGCCTTATTAAGCGTCCAGCCCTCGCCCCAATTCTCAAGCTCGTCCTCCGTGTCGCCTGTTCCGTCCGTAATATAATCCTGCCACTCTGTCCATGCGTTTTTATATGTATCCACACTTCCCGCCGGAACCTTTATGCCCTTCGCGTTATCCGTCACGAATTTACAGCCTTCAAAATGCGTTGGCCACTCTCCCGATGTTCCAAGCGTCGGCGGTTCGTCTCCCTGCATGGTTACGGTTTCCAGACTGCTGCAGCCTTGAAATGCCCCGATCCCTATGTTCTTCACCCCGGAAGGAATGGTAATCTCGCTCAGATTACTGCAGTTTTTAAACAAGCATTCTGCAATGTCTGTCATGCCGTCTGGAAGCGTTATCCTGCTCAGCCCTATGCAGCCATCGAATGCATTCTTTCCTATGCTCTCCACACTGTTCGGAATCGTGAGTACTGTCAGACTGTTGCATCTAGAGAACGCCCATTCCTCTATGGTTTTCACGCTTTCCGGAATGGTTATGCTTTCCATATTAGAGCACTCTCTTAACGCATCCGTCTTTATGATCTCTACGACAGATTCGGTATTCATTTCTATTTCTACACTTATGACTTCTTCTGCATGAGCTTCTCTCCCATAAGACGCCCAATGATCTATCCCTTCAGCCGACTTGATCGTCAGCTTTCCATCTTTGTCAAGCGTCCAGTCTGTACCGGAAGCAATGTCATCGCTCTCCGTGCCGTCCGTACAATAATTCGCATAGTAATTGATCATCCAATTGTAATCATTTTGATATGCCGACAAACTTCCTGCCGGAACCTTTATGCCTTTCGTTCTGTTCTTCATGAACCAAGTGTCCTCAAATGCCTGATGCAAAACGCTGGGCGGCGTTTCACGCAGCATTGTCACATTTTTCAATTCACTACACCCTTCAAACGAACTGCCTCCTATCTGTGCCACACTCGCCGGGATCGTTATACTTTCCAGACTAATGCACTTATAAAACGCATAACTATTTGTTTTCGGCAAGTTGTTCGGCAACGTTATTTCTGCCAGACTGCTGCACTCCGCAAACGCATAGTCCCCAATGCTTGTCACACTGTCCGGGAACGCTATACTTTGCAGACTGCTGCACTTCCGAAACGCCTCGTTCCCAATGCTTGTCACGCCGCTCGGGAGTGTGATGCTCTCTAAACTCTCGCAGCCAGAAAACGCCGACCTACCTATGGTCTCCACACTCTCCGGGAGTTCTATGCTTTTCAGACCGCAACCGCTAAACACAGCTACCTCTATCTCCGTCATACCCGCCGGGAGCGTTATGCTTTCCAGACGGATGCAATCCTCAAATGCAAGTTGATTTATCGTCTTCAAATTCGCCGGGAGCGTTACACTTTCCAGATTACTGCAGCCAGAAAACGCAGCGTTCACTATGCTCGTCACAGAATCCTGTATCACTACACTTGTTACAGCTTCTGTGTACTCGCTGTAAGTGCGTTTATCCAATTCCCAATCTATCATTCCGGCATCCGACTTGATCGTCAGCTTTCCATCTTTGTCAAGCGTCCAATCTGTACCGCCTGTTCCGTCCGTAATATAAGCCGCCCACTCTGTCCATACTTCTTTATATGCAGCCGCAGTTCCCTCAGGCACCCTTATGCCTCTCTTTTTAAGTGTCACGAACCAACAGCCTGTAAATGCACCCGCGCCAATTGTCGCCGGAGTCTCCCCGAGCACGGTCACTTTTCTCAGACTACCGCTCCTAAACGCGCCCTCTCCTATGCTTTTCACATTTTCTGGGATCGTTATGTTCGTTAATCTACTGCTGCGGAACGCATGTTCTCCTATCTCTGTCAAATTCTCCGGGAGCGTTACACTTTCCAGACTACTGCAGTCTTCAAACGCACTGCCCTCTATCCTCTCCACACTCGCCGGCATCTCTATATCTGTCAGATTACTGCAGCCAGAAAACGCAGCGTTCACTATGCTCGTCACAGTATCCTGTATCACTACACTTATTACAGCTTCTTTGTGATTGTTTTGATTCTGTTTCCAATCCGCCATCCCGGCATCCGACTTGATCGTCAGCTTTCCATCTTTGTCAAGCGTCCAGTCTGTACCGGAAGCAAGGAAATCGTCCTCCGTGCCGTCTGTACCGTCCGTAATATAATCCGCCCACTCTGTCCATGCAGCTTTATATATCTCCGCAGTTTCCGCAGGCACCTTTATGCCCTTCGTGTTATCTGTCTCGAACTTACACTCTATAAAGTGCTTTGTCACACTGGATTCTTCCCCCAGCTCTGGCGGCTCTTTTCCTAACATGGTTACACTTGCCAAATTGCTGCAGTAACCGAACGCAGCCGACCCTATGTGTTCCACACTGTCCGGAATCGTTATTTCTGTCAGACTGCTGCAAAGCGAAAACGCCATCGACCCTATGCTTGTCACGCCGTTCGGAATCGTTATTTCTCTCAGACTGCTACATTCCCAAAACGCCTGAAACTCTATGCTTGTCACGCTGTCCGGAATCACTATACTGGTAAGATTTGGGCATTCCTTAAACACACCACTCTCTATACTTGTCACGCCGTCCGGAATCACTATACTTTCAAGTGTTTCACACAGCCAAAATGCGGCAGTTCCAATACTGCGCACCCCGTTCGGAATCGTTACACTGGTAAGACTGCTGCACTTGCTAAACGCATATTCCGCTAAATATGTCACAGATTCATTGATCTCCACCGTTCTTACATTTGCCCTCTGTGGACCCAAATCCTCTGTATTCCAAGTACTGCTCCAGTCCGCCATTCCGGTATCCGACTCAATCGTCAGCTTTCCATCTTTGTCAAGTGTCCAGCCCTCGCCGGAAACTGGGAGCTCGTCCTCCGTGCCGTCTGTCTCGTCTGTAATATAATCCGCCCACTGTGACCATTCAGCTTTATATATATCCGCAGTTCCCTTAGGCACCTTTATGCCTTTCGTACCATCTAGCACGAACTTGCTGCGGTCAAATTCATCTGCAAAAATAAGTTTTGCCGGCTCCTTCCCTAACACGGTCACGCTTTCCAGACTACCGCATTTCGCAAACGCCAACCAGTCTATGCTCGTCACACTTTCCGGGAGCGTTAGGTTCGTTAAACTTTGACTCCCATCAAATGCTCCGGCTTCTATCCTTGTCACGCTGTTCGGAATCGTGATATCTGTCAGCGAAGATTTCCAAAATGCATTCTCCTTTATAAACGTCACACCATACAGTAGTTCTACTGTTTTTATTTTCACCTTATTCTCAGAGTGTTTCTCATCGTCCGTCCAGTTTGTCATCCCGGTATCCGACTCAATCGTCAGCTTTCCGTCAGCACTAAACGTCCAGCCCTCGCCGGAAGCTATATTATCTTCCGGCTGTGCCGCTGCGCCTGCAGCCCGCACCGCTTTCTGCAGTGCTGCCGGTTCATCCGGCTGTACACCGTTACTGCCGGTCATGTCAGCTCCTTCATCCTCTGCGGCCGGTCCTTCCGGTTTCTGCTCCGCTGCGCCGTCCTGTCCCTCCACCGCGGGGTTCTCCGTTTCTTCCTTTTCTTCGGTTTTTTCTGTGTCTTCGATTTTTTCTGTATCTTCGGTTTCTTCCACCGTAGAATCTGCTGCGTTTTCTTCTCCGTCAGATTCCTGCGTGCCTTCTCCGGATTCCGGTATGCTTCCTTTCTCCCCGGACTCCTGTTCTGTTACTTCCTCTGTCACCGTATTCCCGATGACGCTTTCCTCTGCCGCGTTATACCCCCCGGCATTTTCCTGTGCCAGGACGGTTAGCGGAACCGCATCCAGCGCCATCCCCGTAATCAGCACTGCCGAGAGCAGCAGCGCCATCATTCTCTGCAACAGGTTTCCTTTCTTTTTTCTCATAGTAATGATTCCTCCATTCCGCACCTTCTTTGTGCCGTTTTATCTTGATATGCATTCACTTTACCAAACCGGCGTACAATCACAACCCCTCCGGTACAGTTTGTACTTTTAGGGGTACAGTTTGCACTTTTACTTTGCATTCATAATCACGCGAACCACAAACACGCCGCTATTATTTTTAAAATCACACTCTCCTGCATACTTCTCCGCTGTCCTGATAATGCTGGAGACACCAACGCCCCCCGTAAACTCTGTCGCCGGCTGTCCATCCTTCCATTCGGTCTCCATTCTGCAGGTGTTACTGCAGGAAATGACCAGTTTACTCTTTCTTTTCCTGAGGATCAGATGAATAAAGCATTCCCGTCCATCCGGCTGTTTCATCACCTCCATACATGCATAGATCGCATTTTCGTAGACATTGGCCAGAATCGCCACCAGATCAATGCTCGGTATCGTAAGATCCCTGCCGGGTTCCACATCAAGCGTAACTTTGATCCGTTCGCTCCTTGCCTTGGCAGTATAGGCTGATAGAATATTATTGACTGCTGTGTTGGCGCATATCCTCTCCGGTATGCCCTGATCGGTTTCCCTGTCATACTCCTGCAGATATTGCAGTAATTCTTCCTGCTGTCCCCTGCGCGCATACTCCGCCATGACCGCGTTGTGGTGTCTGATATCATGCCGGAGCCGCTTTCCTTCGTCCACGGATTCCTCCAGGATCTCCAACTGGCGTTCCAAGAGCCTGTAGTTCATCTGTATCAGCTGCTTCTCCCGCTCGTATTCCTTCTCTTTCCCGACATGCAGATAGAACCGGAACACAAGAAGCTGCAGCGTCCCTGTCAAAATCAGATTCACCAAAACCTGATACAAACGCTGGGGCGTCACCTCCTTATTCAGCGTCGGATTCAAGATATAGCCGATTCCGAGCAGGATACAGATAACCATAATTGCGACACTGAAGTGATCCGCCTCGTTCTCCATATAGTCGCCGAATCCCTTCATGGATTCCCTGACAAACTTATCCAGCAGAAACGCAATAACCAGGATCAGCACGATACGCGAAATGATATCCGCCCATACATTGCGGTTAAAGAAAATAATAGAAATCTCCAGCCCGCCGATCACAAATGCCGACATCAGATAAAAGATCAGCGCCAGCTTATAGACCGTCATATAAACCGAGTCTCTGCTTATGACAATGGTAAAAACCGCAAAGCACATATACATCGTAAACGCCACCATCCGCACGCAGCTTTCCCAGTCCACCGCATACCAGATACAGGCCAATGCAATCAGTGCCACACAAAAACAGCTATAACAGATTATTGTCTTCCTCCTGCTAAAGCGCGATTCACTCAAGAGATGAAAAAGCAGAATCACGCCCGCCAGACTGATGGCAAATCGGATAAACGCTATGTATACAGAACCGCCTAACATATCTGATCCGCCTTTCCTGCCCGACTTATGCTGCACAGCTGATCGGATATAAGCTGTCTCATAGTATCTCCTCCTCGTTCCATAACTGCACCGGAATCACAGCGCTTCCGCCTGACAGCTCACTGTAATCCAGAATTTTTATAGCATTATTCTACAATATTTTTGAGCGAAAAAGAGCAGCCCGGATCGATTGTTACCTGACGTTTACCTTCGCGGGGATATTCATGGAAAAACCGCCGGGCAATTATGAAATTCCGCGTACACAAAAAACACACAGCCTGAACTGTGTACAGTACAGACTGTGTGTTTTTGCTTAATGTTTCTTTCGGCCTGCCTC
>CALGVA010000005.1 GCA_937920345.1 uncultured Lachnospiraceae bacterium | reverse complement strand
ATTATATAAGTTTCTGCGGACGGATAAAATCCACCCTATTATTCAGCGCTTACTTTCAAGAAGCGGATAAATGACAACATAAACATGCCCTGTGACGCTGTGTTTTGATTATAAGCTGTGTGAAGGATTTTGGGGTGATTATGAGATGTTATGGGTGTAGGAGGAGATTGGTAAGGTGTGAAGATTTTGAGGATATTTATATTAACAAATAATGTACTGTAGATATATAAGCAAATAGCCCCTCTGATGATAGAAGGGCTAAATTATTATTCCGTATCCATTTGTGATAATTGGCGCAGCTGATCACGTTTTTCGTAGATTACAGCGATTACTTGTACTTTCATATCATCTTCATCTATCCAGAAGTATACAAGAAAATTTTTTACTGGTAAACGATGCACTTTGTTTGTATGCCATGGTTCTTCATCAACCAATACTACACGCTGAGGAAAGTGCGCGAGTGATGTAAAAGAATCTTCTAAAGCGTCTAACAGATGGAGAGCAGCAGCGGGAGCCTTTAAATCGTTGGTTATATAATGCACAATTTCCTGTATTTGTTCTTCAGCTTGGGATGTGATTTTAACATTGTAAGTTTTATCCATTATTGCAACTCCCGTCTTAAATCCGCAAATACATCAGTAGCAGAACGTGACTGGCCAGCTTTAGCTTGTGATAATCCTGTTTCCATTATAGAATTGAATTCTTTTGTGTTCATAGAATCCAGTGTAGTGGGTTCTTTAGGTAGTGATAATGAGAAAGGAATGCTTTTAGTCATAATGATCTGTTTATATAATGCATTGATAACAACAGAAGCAGGTAAACCGAGTTTGGACATAATAGATTCTGCCTGTTCCTTTACTTCCGGTTCAACACGTGCGAGTACATTTGCGCTTTTTGTAGCCATGGTTATACCGCCTTTCTTCTTGGTTTGATATTATTATATGCTATTGTATAATGATTAGCAATACAAAAATCAAATTCGGGGATGATATTGCGTAGTTTGGTAATTGTACACTGGCATGTGTTGTGGTATGATGTTCCTATAAAATGTATAGGATGGTAGAAAATATGGAAAGATTTATTATGAATTATTCCTATTTGTTTTTGGGCATAGTAATATTATTGATATGGATTACTATGATTGCTATGATTTTGATAATGTGGGTTGGAAGTCAAATTGAAAATGAAAAGTTTTTTAAAGCTGTGCAACGTTCTTTAGAATTTAAAGATATTGATGAAATTAGAAATGGAATAAAGAATGATTTTGAGGTATATAGAAATAGAAGGTATGGTTTTAAAAGCAAAACTATAATTGAACTATGTCAAGAATTTGACAGAAAATTGAAATTGCAAGAAGATGATATTAGAAATAAAAATTATAATTATATACATAAGCTTGAAGCGGTTATTTCTATTTTGAAAGATGAGTATAAATTTGATGACGAAAAAATGAATAAATTAGTTGAAAATGTCCAAGGCAATTCTGGTATAGAAGATGCAAGAATATTGAGGGAATATTTAATAAGGTTAAATGCTTACAATGAAGGAATACTTTTTGAAAAAGAGCGAACATTTAAGGATATGCAAGAAAGGCTAGCTAGAAAAAAATGGATAAGTAATCTTGGGTATATAATAGGTATTATAGGTAGTATAGCTTCAATTTATAGTCTGTTTTTTGCAAAATAGAAATTGCCAGCCATTTTTGTGAGTAGCTGGTACTAAAAATTGATAGCGAAGTGAAGTGCTGTATTCCTGGACTGGAGTTAAAAATGTTTCAACGGGTTTGGATCAAAGAACCAATGGGACGGCTGAATGGGCTGCATATTTGTGGGGTGGTCGGGAAATAGAGACTGCACTATTATGAATACATAATGTAACTGTAAACAAGTCGATGTGAATGTGATTCGCATATTCTTGCGAACCATGTTCCTTATAATAGTGGATTGAATAATGAAAAAACTGAATACTGATATGATTTTAAGGTACTGTTGCGGATGTAGCAGTACTTTTTCACATAAATTATGTATGAATTGGAGCGTGATTCATTATAGTAAATACAATAGAATTGAATCATTTGCAATATGATCAATATGCACAAAATAACGATATATTGCGATTCATTATAGACAGTGGTATGATTAACATCAGCGATGTACAGAACAGTATGGAAGCTATGAAGAGAAAAGAGTTATTAGAGAAGCATCCATATAAAATTTGGCAAGGTAAGGATGAAAAGTGGTATACATATCTGCCAGATGATAAGAAGGGGAGGCCATTAAAGAAAAGGACATCCCAAAAAGCTATTGAAGATGATGTATTTGATGGTAATACTTTTAAGGTACGCAGGACAGAAACAAGGTTTCTTGGTGAAAACGGCAGATATGTCTATGATGTAAAAGAATTTCCTAAAAGTGAAGCTGGTATAAGGACGGTCATTATTCCAAAAGATTATGAATGGTTGTGTACCAGGATTAAAATGCTTAATCCGTTTGGAGAATATATATTTACAGATAAAAATGGAAAACGGCTGACAACGAATTGCATAAGGCGAAGGCAGGAGAAGAACTGTGTGAAACTTGGAATCTACAAGAAATCTCCACATAAGATTCGTAAAACTTATGGAAGCATACTGCTTGACCATAATGTAGACAACCGCATGATCATGGAACAGATGGGACACACGGACATATCTTGTACCGAAAATCATTATCATAGGAACAGAAGAAGTATTGATGCTAAGAGTCAAATATTAAGCAATATTCCAGAACCTCAAGCGAGATGAAAAGACACTCGAACATATGTCTGATTACTTTTTTGATTACCCGCAAAAAAAGAAGCGCCGAAAACCTAGCAAAATGAAGGCTTCCCGGCACTGCCAAAATGGAGATAGCGAGACTCGAACTCGTGACCTATACGTTGCGAACGTATCGCTCTCCCAACTGAGCTATATCCCCATAAAACTTATTTTTGATGAAAGACCAGAATAAGCTTCTGATCGTCCAGACGACTGCTGCGTCAACAAGCTATGTATGACTTCTCTGCGCTACAGTTTTATATCTGAATTTATTATAGCACATTGAAGATAGAATGCAAGAATAGAAATTGAAGTTTCTCAGCAGATCAAGTGGGAAAAGAAGCTTGAATATGATAAAATAATATGACCGGGAGCGAGAGTGTTTCATTTTCGTTTCCGGTATTTTTAGATATAGCAAATTCCTCCGCTTATTCGAGTCCGCGAAGCGAATCTCGCAATCGAACTTGTTCGATTTGTTATTTTGCGAAGCAAATTACTTTTTTTATTTTACAGGAGAGCAAATTATTATGATAATGGTTTCATATGAAAAAAATTTTAATAAAACGGCGCAGAAAAATGAACCGCGTATAAAGTCATGACGAATATAGAGTGAACAGGCAGAGGAGGTGAAACGGTGAATGCAGGAGAAATAGAAAAATGTATTGATGATTTCGGTACAGACATATATAGATTTTGCCTGAAACTCTGTGTGGATAAAGAAGATGCCGAGGATTTGTATCAACAGACGTTTCTGAAAGCATTAGAAACGGAATGGAGGCTTGACTGGGAGAAAAATCCGAAAGCATTGTTCTTTTCTTTAGCACATAATCTTTGGAAAAGTGACAGAAGAAAACAGGCCCGGCGTAATATGATCGCTCCTTGCAGCAATGTTGATGATGACGCGGAAACATTGCTGCATTCCGAAGAAAATATTGAAGAACACTATTTTCAGAAGGAACTGATCACGGAAGTCCGCCAGATTATGCAAACGCTTCCGGAGAAGTTTCAAGTACCTTTGATATTATTTTATCTTTCCGATTGTTCCATAGAGCAGATAGCGGCTATTATAAAAAAGCCGCCTGGTACTGTGAAAAGTCGATTATTTAAAGGAAGAAACCTGATTAAAAAAAGATTGGAGGACACTGGTTATGAGAGATGACTGCACGAATATGGAAATAGAAGAAATAATCCGGGCTTCTGTTAAAATAGTGGATGCACCAGCCCCGGAACTGAATGAAAGTCTCAAAGCGGCTCTGTATCAACAGGAAGCCGCACTGAGAAAACGACCTGTCACATATGCCTTGTCACTTTGGTATCTGCCCATGATCTTAAATATGGCAACCTTTTCTTTACTGGCTGTTTTGGCTGTTACAGTCATTGAGAATGTTTATTTATCTTATTTTGCCGCCGGCATATGTTTTTATATAGCTGTGGTGGGTATATTGATTACCATGATAGGTGTAAAAAGAACAAACATAAAAAAGGATATCACAATCCGTATTGAGAAAAGAGGAGTGCTGGCATGAACAATTTGAAAAACAAAAAATTACTGTTTTATATCGGGATGTTTATCATCTTATTGCTGATTTTTTTACGGTTCGGCCTGTTTTATTTAAGGAGTGACGGATTTAGCGGTCTTTCCGTACTGATTCCCGTTATGCTGCTCTGCTTTATCATTTCTGCATTGTGTACCGCTGCTTTTTTTGCAGCGTGGGTATATCGGGATTGTATAGAGCGGGGCGATGATCCGATACTATGGCCGCTTGTTGTTTTTATTGCGACACCCTTTGTCGGATTATTGATTTATTTTTTACGCCGTTCAGAAATAAAAGACACCTGTCCTGCTTGTGGACATAAAATTTCATTAAAAGCAAAATATTGCGAAGCGTGCGGAACACTTGTTAAAAAGGAGGATAACAGCATTATGGTACAAAGGGGAACACATCATTTAAAATTTATTATCGCCGGGGGTATGTGCATGGTACTCATGCTGATCTGCCTGACGGGCTTTATCATCAGTGCGGTCACCGGAAAGGGTATCAATACGGATGCTGCTTCCAGTGAGCGGATTTGGAACTCAGGGGTGATCAGTATGAATTATAATGCCTGTGTTGATGACATCTGGAAACTGGATTTCAGAAGTGCCAGTGACGGGTTTGTGAAGGAACAAAATATGACGATTACAGATGCAGACACGCAGCTGCTTTATGCAGACATTTCCTGCGGCACTGTGCCGGACGGGGCAACACTTGTTTTGTGGCTGGTACAGGGAGATGTGGCAGAGTCTGTTGATATTACCAATCTTTCCGAGCCGCTGGAATACCCTTTGAATGAATTTGAAAACGGAAAAATTCATGTCAGGCTGCAGATCAATGGTGTAGAAGATACCGTTTCAGAAATTTATATTAAGTAACAGGGCCGGCAGCGCCGATATATGCAACAGAAAAGGATGGAAACGTAGAATGAAAAAAGATCAGATGAAAGACAAGATTATTCACCTTCCAGGAGAGCAGTGGAAGGGCACGGTGGTTCCCATTGGCTATACGACTAAGATGTATTATGATGTGAATATGCAAATGGTTTCCGACGGATATGATATTACGATTCACAAACGCAAATTTGATGTGCCGGTGACACATTGTCCGGAGGAGTACGACTTTCCGGATAAACTGTATCAGGAGCATTGGGAGAAAGCATTTGCCTGGGGAATCGTCGAAGAGCGGGAAGGGAAAGAGGAGCTGCTTGCCTGCATTGAAACATGTCCGGAAGAGTGGAGTAACCGTCTGATTGTCACGGAATTGTGGGTTCATGAGAAAATCAGAAGGCAGGGGATCGGTCATGCGCTCATGGCGATCGCAAAGGAGCAGGCGGTTTTAGAACACCGGCGGGCCATCATACTGGAGACGCAGTCCTGCAATGTGGACGCCATTGCTTTTTACCGACAGGAAGGCTTTGAGCCCATCGGTCTGGATACATGCTGTTACACCAATCAGGATCTGGAGAGAAAAGAAGTGCGGATCAATATGGGATATTTTCCCAGGCGGCAGAAGGTGACGAGGGACGATATTGTCATTCGCAAGGAAGCGCCGGGTGATTATCATAAGACGGAGCAAATGACGTTAAAGGCATTCTGGAATAAACATCGTATGGGATGCAATGAACACCTGCTGGTGCACAAGCTGCGTAAGAGTGACGTGTATCTGCCGGAACTGTCCAGAGTGGCGGCTGTCGGGGACGAGATTGTGGGTGCGATCTTATACAGCAAGGCGTGGCTGAGAAAGGAGACCGGTCAGGAGAAAGAAATTCTGTTATTCGGACCGCTCTGCGTGGCTCCTGAATGGCAGGGGTGCGGTGTGGGCGGTCTGCTGCTGGAAGAAACGCTTGCGCTGGCCAAGGAGTCCGGTTATGCCGGCGTCGTGATTTTCGGCGAGCCGGATTATTATCCCAGGCACGGGTTTCAGACATGTGACAATTTCGGCATTACCACGGCAGATGGTAAGAATTTCGACGCGTTTATGGGGATTGAGCTTGTGGAGGGCGGGCTTTCCAGTTTCGGCGGGAGCTTCTATACGCCAGGGGTATTTGAGGATCTGCCGGAGGAGGAGAACGAGGCATTTACGCAAAGATTTGACGCGCCGGTGAAGAGGAAATTCCCAGGGCAGTGGGAGTAGGAGAGGAATAGGGGGACGGGACTGCCGGAAGGGCAGAGCATTACCGTTGCTAGGGTTCGATATAATCGACCACAGGTTTCATTGCGGAGTCCATGCTTACATGTGATTCCGCAAACTGCCGTATGGTATTTATAACTGTCTGCTTGTCCTTTTCTCTCTGCTTTATTTTGCAATAGAACGCCACGACCTCATCTATACTAACAGGTTCTGCATTGTTAGGGAAATTCCGGACAAATTCATACCGGCTGTCTAAGACGTCAATTTCGCAGCCCGTTATAATGGGCATTCCTTTTGCCAGATATTCGCGTGTTTTTAGTGCGGATAACCTCGTGTAAACACCTTTTTTATAGGTGCCGAAGGAGGCAAGCGCAATATCGCTGATATCATACATTTGATCCAGTGCTTCTCCGGATAAGGTCGGATAAAACCGCACATAGTTTTCCAGATGATATTTGCGGACCAGTGATTGATAAAGAGGTTTCTCGGGTCCGTCTCCGATCAAAAGTAATTCTACGATATATTCGCTGCCGTTATTTTGGTAATACTGATGCAGCCCTTCGATAATTCTCTCGTATCCGTGGTGGCTTTGCATGTAGGCAACCGCCATCATGGTAATCTTGTTCTTCTGATAGCTTCCTTTGGCTGGAGAGATGTTTTCAAGCTGTATACCGTTTATTGTGCGTAGAGTAGGGATGCCGAAAATTTCTGTATCCTCCGAATAAGTTACAAATGCATCAATGTATTTTTTCAGTTTTCCACGGTATAGCAATTCTTTGATATAGAAAGGCCAGGCATTCCAACGGGCAAAATCATCTTTGTCGTAAGGGTAGGTATATACTTCTATAATGATTTTGCAATCCGGATATTTTTCTTTTATTTTTTTCCAGAAATTTACATAGGCCCGGTCTGCGACTGAACGGCGGACGTATAAAAAATCCGGGTCTTTCAGATGAAGGAGGGCGCTTTTATAGTTTCTCTTGATGGAAGCGGTCGGGAACAGCCCGAAAATTCTTTGCGGAAGAGATCTTTTTTCAGTAAGAACCTCCGCTTCCTCCATATTAAAATATTTGGAAAGCGATGCTGTCTGCATGTCAATTTTTTTACTGATTCCGATGGAGCTTCTTCCCTCAAAATGTATATAATATCCCTTTTTCATGTGTTTTCCTCATTGGATGCTTCATAAATGATCCGCTCAATTTCAGTTCTTTTCAGTTCTCTGTCCAGCTCTTTGAAATTATCGTTCAGATTGTCATAACGATTCAGAGCTGCCTGTAATATAGCGTTTTGCAGCGTTTCTTTCAGAGATACTTCCCTGCCTTGCATATACCAGAAAGGATGTGTCAAAATGTGCAGTCTCTGAAAGAGACGGTTCCCGATAATTTCGTCCGCGTTTTCACGCCAGTGCCGTCGGGAATCAGACAGATATTTCATACTTTTAAAATAGGTGCTGCTGTAGGAGTTGATTATGCCGGGAAACTCCATATCAGCTGACAAAAATTTTTGAGATGACCGGTGTGTGGATACCACGTCTATTTTTGCGCCGACAACGGCGGATAAAATATCTGCCTCTTCACGTACATATTTTTGCATCTCCCGCTCGTCTGTAATGTCATATTGTGTTTCGTCGAAATGCAGACCGATGATTCCGCCGTTGTCGATCATCTGACGTATCTGATTTCTGGAAGTCCGGGAATGAATATTGTAGAAATTGGTAGATACCAGTATAAAATAAGTTGCCTGTACGCTTTCGGGGAAGAGTGATTTCTCAATTTCTGATAAAAGAACAGCTTTTTCCAGGTCGTAGTCTACGTCGTGCCGCAAAATGACGGAATAGTCCGTTTCATGCCAGTTATGATAGTTTTTGAAGCGATAGCCTTTTCTATTCAGCTCTTTTAGCATTGCAGCATAGGATTCATAGGTAAATTGCATGGTATACACCTCTAAAGCTTTTCCTTTCCACTGTTTTCTCTGATGACTTTGGCGGGAACACCAACGACAACCTTATTTGCTTCTACATCGGTTGTTACGACGGAGCCCATGCCGACGATGGCATCCTTTCCTATCTGTGCCTGATTTCGGACAGTGCTTGCGGAGATATAGGCATTTTCACCGACGGTTACGCTGCCAAAAAGTTTTGAACATACGATGGAGGCATTTTTGCCAATGTAATTATTATGTCCGATATGCGTGGAAGGGGCAATTTTTGTTCCGCACCCGATTACGGTGTCGTCAATAGTGCCTCTTGCGATATTTGTGTGGCTTCCGATAAAAACATTATCTCCGATGAACACACCGCCGAAATGTTTTATCATTATTTTAATATGATGATCATCCTCGGAATAGCCGTATCCGTCCTCACCGATTACGGTTAAAGATTGTATGACACAGTTACTGCCGATTGTTACCCGGTTCCGGATTACGACGTTATCTGCGATGACGGTTCCAGGGCCGATTGTGACATTGCCCGTGATGGAACAGTTGCAGCCGATTTTTACGTTTTCACCGATATGGACATTCGGACCGATCACGGTGCCGGAACCAATATCCGGCATATCGTTATCGCAGATATCAGACCAAAAATGTTCCAGCACAGAGAAAAATACCGCTTTGGACTGCGGGGTGATAATCTTCGCAGCGGCACACAGGTCAGCGCCTTCTTGAATGACACAGGCGGAGACAGGGACGGCTGGCTGAAAACTTTTCTGGGGAGAATTGATCCAGGTGATTGTACCTTCACGATAGCGGGATAAAGAAGAAAAACCGCAGACAGTTTCTGCGGAATTTCCCTGTACGACATAAGGAAACCCTTTTTCGTCCAGATATGTGATAATTTGTTTTACTGTAATTAATTGGTCCATTTTATTACGGATTCTCCATCAAGAACTATTTCATTATCCTGGTTTCTGCAGACTGTGTCCAACACATACTTATTCCCGGCAAGAACTTCTTTTACTGTAACGGTGGTTTCGACTGTATCGCCGATATATACAGGTTTCCGATAACGGAAATTTTGTGAAAGCAAAATGGCACCGAAGCCGGGCAGATGATTTCCGATAATCATGGAAATAATATTCTGACAAAAAAGCGCATGCGCGATTCTGCGCCCGAATACAGTCTGTCTGGCATATTTTTCATCCAGATGGATTGGATTGATGTCCCCGGACAGTCGGGCAATATCCTGAATGGTCTTTTCTTCTGCAACTACAGATTTGGAGAAACTGCTGCCAATGTTTAACATTTTTTATTCCTTGCTTTCATCAGGATTGAATGGCCTCTTGTCAGCCGGTGATTTCCAGATACCAAATCAGTATAGCAAATATCATATTAAATGACAAGTAAAAATACGGGTCCCGGACTGCGGTCTTGAACTGCTGCAGATTTTTACCAGCACAAATTTTACCTTGACAGGCTGCTTATTCTGCATTAGAATGAAATTACTTCGAGACGCGAATTAATTACGCTGTATTGTATCATTTTATGAAAACCAGACGATACGACACCCCGGCGTCACCGGACAGGAGCTGCCATGAATTTGATAAAATACGGAGTTCCCGAGGAACTATCCCAATTTGTCATAGATTATATAGAAGAAGTTAAAGAACTGATATCCTCGGAGCTGTGGGAGAATGTGTTTCTGAACTGCTCCAAGAATGAAGTGCTGGTCTTCTGGCTGCTTTTCCGTAAGGAGGCAGTGAATATGACGGAAATCGCCGATTATGTTCATGTGCCCCTCAACACGGCTACCGGAATTATCAGCCGGATGGAGAAGAACGGCCTGGTGATTCGTACACGTTCCGAGGAAGACAAGAGAGTGGTGCAGATTTCCTTCAGTGAAAAAGGCATGGCGCAGTTCGAGGCACTGGTAAGCGAGCTGCTGCGTTACGGTATGGAGATCATAGGGTCCCTGACGGGGGAGGAGATGGAACTGCTTCAGAAGATGACGGGGAAGGTTCTGGGAGTGCTGCGGCAGGAGAAGGACAAGGAGTCGGCAGTTTCCGGAAAGATCAGGAAGATTGAGATCGAATAAAGCGAACAGGGCTGTGGGGCAGCTTATAATAATAGAAGGATATATATGTAAAGGCAGATAGGCAGAATGGCAGTTGATTGTGGGAAGCAATGACTGCCAAATCATAACACATATACTTCGATGGAAGAACTATTCGAGTGCGGAAGAAAACAGGAAAGGAAAGCATCATGTCAAAAATCTACATTTTTACAGGAAAAGGCGGTGTCGGCAAGAGCAGTGTTGCGGCGGCACATGCGGTCAGGAGCGCGCAGGAGGGGAAGCGGACGCTGCTCATGAGTACGGATATGGCGCATAATCTGGGCGATATTTTTGAGAGAAAGCTGGGCAGAGAGCCGGAGAATGTGCTGCCTAATCTTGACGCATACGAGATTGATCCGGAATATGTGATGAGCAAAGATTTTGCTTTTATCATGGAGTATCTGGGCGGGCTTTTATCGGGAGCGGGGCAGAGCAGTGCGATGGCAGCAACAGTACGCAGGACGGCCGGGGCGGAAACCGGCGGCAGTGGTTTACAGGACCTTGGCATGATACCGGGCATGGAAGAACTTTTTTCCTTATTAAAAATTGCGGAGCTCTATCGCAGCGGTAATTATGACCGGTTGATCGTAGACTGTGCGCCTACGGGGGAAACATTGTCACTGTTAAAATTTCCGGAACTTCTTTCGTGGTATATGGAGAAGCTTTTTCCTGTCGGCAAGGTGGGCGTCAGGGTACTTGCACCGGTTTCAAAAGCGGTTTTCAGGATGGAACTGCCAGATAAAAATGCTATGAATGATATCGAAAGAATGTACCTGAAACTTGCCAGATTGCAGGAACTGTTAAAAGACCGTGATACTACATGTGTCAGGATCGTGACTACACCGGAGAAAATGGTGGTGGAGGAGACAAAGCGCAGTTATATGTACTTGAACCTCTATAACTTTAATGTAGATGGAATCTACATCAACCGGATTCTTCCGCAGGAGATCGGTAACGATTTTTTTAAGCATTGGCTGGAACTGCAGCGGGGCTATATCGGACAGATCAAAGAATGTTTCGCGGACATACCCGTCTACGAGATTCCGTGGTATGACGAGGAACTTAAGGGGGAGCGTGCGATCCGGCGGATCGTGGACGATGTGCTTGTCCATGCAGATGTGTTTGAGAGCAGGGCAGTTGCAGAGCGGGAGCGGTTTACCGAGACGGAAAACGGTTATCAGCTGGTGGTATTTATGCCTTGTGCGAATAAGGAAGACATTGATTTGCATCAGTCTGCCACGGACCTGATCATAAAGACGGGAAACTTTAAGCGCAATGTGCCGCTGCCGAATGTGCTGCGAAGCTATGTTGTCTCAGGAGCCAGATTCGAGGACGGGAAGCTGGTGATTCAGTTCACTTCACAGGGCGGCAGAAATGGAGGATCGGTATGAACACAGAAATGTTAGACAGAATCATGACGGCGAAGGCATATCAGAAAAAAGCAATCCTCGCATTGTTTCCGGAGGAGATGAACAGTCATGTAGAGGTGATCGAAATGGAACTCAAGCTGATGGCAGGAGAGGTGCTGCAGACGGTGCTGCATGATATCTGCACGCATGGCAGCCCGGAGCAAAATTATGGCACCGGTGAATATGCGGACAGCAGTATGGGGAATAGAAACGGCACTAGCGGTACAACGGAAAATGCAGGCGGCGGAAACGGGAAAGGCACAGTGGGAAGTGAAGGCGGCAGGAACGGAGAAGGAGAGGGAGTCAACCAGGAAGCCCGGACAGTCCGCAACACACGGAAAATTGAAATAGTATAGACAGTACACTTTATACGGTGCTATAAAGAAAAGAGGCGAAGATAAGTATCTAAAGATAAGCAAAGAAAAACAAAGTAAAGAAAGGGATATGGATATGTTTCATAAATCACTTATACTCGCAGTAGATATGTACGGCTGTCCGAACAGGTGCAGACATTGCTGGATCGGTCATATGCCGAACCGGAGGATGGAGGAGAACGCAGACCGCTGGATTGTTGATTATTTCAGACCTTTTTTTGATCGTATTACTTACTATAGCTGGCTGAGAGAACCGGATTTCTGTGATAATTACAAAGAACGCTGGGACAGGGATAATGAGATCTCTGTTAATGCCAGACCGGAACGCTTCGAACTGGCAAGTTTCTGGCGTCTGGTAAGAGATCCGGATTATGTGCTTTTTTTAAAGGAAACAGGTGTGAAGCGGGTTCAGCTTACCTGGTTTGGAATGGAGACTATGACGGATCGATACACAGGACGTAAAGGGGCGTTTAAAGAACTGCTGAAAGCCACGGATATTCTGCTTGCGCATCAGATTGCACCCAGATGGCAGGCATTTATAAATGAGGAAAATAAAGAGCAGATCGTCTCGCTGGCTGATCTGGCGGATACCTTGCAGCTGGAGGAAAGATGCGCGGCGTTCGGAGAGCGGTTTGCGTTTTTCGTACACAGCGGGAGCTGCGACGGTGAGAACCGTAAGCTGTATGATATTCGAATCGAAAAGGATCATGTTCCGGACAAAATAAGACCGTACTACATGAATTATGATGAGGTATACACGGAGCAGGAATGTTGTGAACTGCTCAAAGACGATCGGTCTCATGTAGAGTACCACAATGAGGAACAGATCGTGCTGAACGTGTCGAATACATATGATGTGTATTTCAACTTTACGCATATGACAGAGGCGTGGAAGATCGGCAGTCTGAAGAGCATTGAACCGGAGGAAATGGTAAGGAGGGTGATCACAGAGGATACGGCGGCCTTGCGTACTGCCCGGGAAGTCACACTGCAGACACTCGTTGAGAAGTACGGAAACAGGCATTCTAAGAGAGCCTTTTTTATAGACGATTATAAATCCTACTTACTCAATTGCCATATGGAAGGGGTAAAGAATCCATGAGAATTATCATCTATACTGGGAAAGGCGGCGTCGGCAAGACGACCATGGCAGCGGCGACCGCATGTAAAATAGCCGGGAGCGGTAAGCGCGTGCTGATTATGAGCACAGATCAGGCACACAGCTTAGGAGATGCTTTCGACAGGAAGATCGGCAGGGACGTTACGGAGATTACGGAGCATCTTGGTGCGCTGGAGGTGGATACGGTCTATGAGAGCGAGCGCAGCTGGGGGAACATTAAGGATTACTTTAAGCAGCTTCTGACATTAAAAGGCGGGAGCGGTATCGAAGTGGAGGAACTGCTGGTATTTCCGGGTCTGGAAGAACTGTTCTCCATGTTCAAGATTCTGGAGATGTATGAGAGCGGCAGATATGATACGATCATTGTGGACTGTGCGCCCACGGGTGAGACGCTGTCACTGCTCAGATATCCGGAACGGCTGTCCGGTCTCATAGAAAAAATTCTTCCGATCAAGAGAATTGGCGTGAAGACGGTAGGGAAAGTCGTGGAGAGCACCATGAAGATTCCCATGCCGAAGGACAGTGTTTTTGACGATATCGAGTATCTGATGGATAAGATGAAGCGGCTGCAGGAACTTTTGTTAAACAAAGACATCGTGAGTCTGCGGGTGGTCACCACGCCGGAGAAAATTGTGCTAAGCGAAGCAAAGCGCAACTTTACCTGTCTGTATTTATATCACTATAATGTGGACGCGGTCATCGTCAACCATGTTTACCCGCAGGAGGCGATGGAGGGCTATTTTAACAAATGGGTGCAGGCGCAGGAAGAAACGCTGCAGGAGATCGTGGGGAGCTTCGGCCGGGTGCAGATGTTCTATGTGGAATTGCAGAAGAGTGAGGTTCGCACGCTGGAGATGCTAAGCGATCTGGGGGAGCGGATCTTTGCAGAGTGCGACCCTGATGAGGTGTTGTTTGTGACAGAAATCTATACGGTGAATCAGGAGGAAGGATATCTCAGAATATATCTTCCCTTTGCGGACAAGGATGATTTGTGTCTGGAGCAGAAACAACGTGAACTGGCGGTAGGGGTACGAGGCGAGAAACGCAGGTTCCCGATACCGCCGGAGTTCTCGAATCGTGAGATCGACGGGGCGAAGTTTGAGAATGGGTTTCTGTATGTGAAGTTCGCGGTATGATTTTGGAAATGTGTCTCTTCCGGCGGTGGTTGAGACGGAGCGTATATTTGGCAGCGTGTTCAGCAGTACGATGGTGGAATCAGCGCATAATTACCTCCGCAATAACACCCGCCGCCAGCTGTGAACCGGCTTCGGATGCATGCTGCCCGTCCATGGCATACAGTTCAATTTCGGGATGTGCTCTGTGGTATTCCCACCATTTTTCACCGACAGGAGCTAATTCACAGCCTGTTTCTTTCTGTAATTCACGATAGGCGTTACTCATAGTCTCCTGGGCTGCCTCGCCGTCCGCCTTAGTGGTCCAGGTCATATAAAGAATCGGTCTTGCACCGGCTTCCTGCGCCCATCGGATCAGTTTCCGGCCACACTGGGCCATGACGGACAGATCACCCATAGGGTGAGCGATATGCTGCAGGACGACCGCATCATATCCGCCGTATAAAATATTGAATTTTACTTCTGGCTCTTCCACATGAAAATCCCATCCTTTGCCGCCGTGGGCTAACATGGTGACTTCTGTCTCCACATGATGTTCGCGGCAGATATCCGCAAACATATGAGGCATATCATTGTAGTAGGTATGGCTGTTTCCGATGAATAATATTCTCATTTTATTGGATTCCTTTCGGGGAAAAATAGTGTACTGTATTTACTATACCATTGGAAGGACCAAGAGGCATCTATAAATATATTCAACCTGACTGGATTTTGGTTTATAGAACACAAACAATTCTAAATAAACAGGAGACTTGCCCGATTTAGCGGGTATTGTTATACTGGATATATAGCCGGGTTTTGGTGCTCGGACAGAAGAAATTTTTTACAAGAAACAAGATGGAGGTTTTTGCATGAAGAGATATGTAGTGGTTGCATAGCGATGGCTGTTGCAACAAAATATAACTGATTGTTATAGCCATCGCGATTCCTGAAGAAATAAATATTAGGAGGGCGATCATGGGCTATATTAGGGCGGAGGATATTCTGCCGGAAGATGTGCTTGCTCTGGTGCAGCAATATGTAGACGGACAGATGATCTACATTCCGAGGAAATCGGGCTATCACAAGTCATGGGGAGCAGGGACAGAAACAAGAAGGGATCTGATGATCCGAAATGCAGAGATGTATGAAGCGTATCTGTCCGGCGTGACGGTTGCTGAATTATCCGGGAAATATTTCCTGACGGAGAAGAGCATACGCAGGATTATCAGAGAGTATAAAGAATGACGGAAGGCTGATATCTGTAAAGAAGTCATGATATCAGCCGTTACCTTGTGTATTCGGTAAAAAGAAAGGAGCACTGCTGCATGAAGAACAATAATTATAAGGAGTCGGCGCGCTGACCGGGAGGTTGGTGTAAGTCAGACATCTCCTCCCGACATGTTTGCTTCAGAAATATTTTGAGCGATCTTTAGGAGGACAGACAGTTGAATAGAGAGAACAAGAGAAAATCTTTTGAAAAAGGCTACTATAAAAAACATGCATGTAATGAATCATTTACATGTAAGGTATGCGGTCGTCTGGTTGTGCCTGCAGGAGCGGGCAGCGATCACAGAAATCATTGTCCGAACTGTTTAAGCAGCCTGCATGTGGATATAGAACCCGGGGACAGAGCATCTGACTGCGGCGGGCATATGGAGCCGGCAGCCGTGTGGGTCAGGAAGAATGGCGAGTGGGCGATCATTCACCGCTGCCGTATATGCGGTGGTTTCAGTTCTAATCGCATAGCGGCGGATGACAATCCCATGAAGCTGATGTCGATTGCGATGCGGCCGCTTGCGGCACCGCCTTTTCCCATTGAGCGAATCGAGGAGATGACGAGGATGATGGGCGGTGAAGGCAACATACAGGTTTGCAAATAATGAGAAAAGAGTATCTGTGCAGTATCATCATGTACAGATACTCTTTTTTGAATTGTTTTTTTGTAGTACCTTACGAAGTAAAAGTGCAAACTGTACCCCTAAAAGTGCAAACTGTGCCGGAGGGGTTGTGATTATACGCCGGTTTGGTAAAGTGAATGCATATCAAGATAAAGCGGCACAAAGAAGGTGCAGAATGGAGGAATCATTACTATGAGAAAAAGGAAAGGAAACCTGTTGCAGAGAATGATGGCGCTGCTGCTCTCGGCGGTGCTGATTACGGGGATGGCACTGGATGCGGTTTCGCTAACCGTCCTGGCACAGGAAAATGCCGGGGGGGGGTATAATGCGGCAGAGGAAAGCGTCATCGGGAATACGGTGACAGAGGAAGTAACAGAACAGGAATCCGGAGAAGGCACGCAGGAATCTGACGGAGAAGAAACCGCAGCAGATTCTGCGGTGGAAAAAACCGAAGATACGGAGAAGCCTGTAGAGAACTCAGCGGCGGAGGGACAGGAGAAACCGGCAGGACCGGCCGCAGAGGATGAGGGAGCCGGCATGACCGGCAGTAACGGGGTACAGCCGGATGAACCGGCAGCACTGCAGAAAGCGGTGCGGGCTGCAGGCGCAGCGGCACAGTCGGAAGATAATATTGCTTCGGGCGAGGGCTGGACGCTTAGTGCTGACGGAAAGCTGACGATTGAGTCGGATACCGGAATGGCGGGCTGGAGCAGCGCTAAAGAGACAGAGGATTTGGTTCTACAGAGGAACAATGTAACAACGGTGGAGATCAATGAATCTGTGACATATTTAGTGTAGGGCGGCAAATTCTAGTTTCTAAAGATGCAGCAATCGCTACAAAATAAAATATCTATGTTCCATGGAACTCCTATGAAAGTGTGCTTCAGAAAACAGCACGCTTTTTTCTATGCTGTTTTTTGTATAAGATAAACAGGTAACGATCATGAGGGAGTCCTATACAAATGATAAGAATCTATACAGTTTTCAGCCTGCTTAATAAGATCCCGCTGACAGACCGGCAGTGGCTTGAGAAGGACAGCGCGAGTTTCAGGGGGACGGTGGAGAGATGCCCACACTGCGGAGCAAAAGACTGCCTGAAAGAATTCGGGCATTACGGAAGATACCTGATAGAGTTGGAATCAGGAGAAGCCGGTGTCCACCCGGTGGAGATAAAAAGGTACAGATGCACATCCTGCAGCCATACTCATGCCCTGCTGTCTTCCTGCCTTGTGCCGTACCGTTCTTATTCCCTGCGCTTTATCCTGACTGTCCTGTACAGCTACTTTGGGAAACAGAAGACAGTGGAACAGATCAGCACAGTTTTTGGCATAGCAGTATCAACGCTCTATGAATGGAAAAAGCTTTTTATGAGACACAAAGAAGTGTGGCTTGGCGTATTAGAGAGCCTGTATCGGAGTGAAACATCATTCTTAAGGGAATTGACGGGAAAGGAAGTTTACGGGTTTTATGAAAAGTTCCGGTTTTCCTTTCTGGAGAGGAGCCCCTGCACAGACCGGGAGGCGTCGTTTATTGGGAGCAGAAAGAAAAGAGGGGTCACATAAAAACGAAATGGAGGAAAAAGAGCATGCCTGTTATGCTGAAAGAAAAAACAGGAGGCATGGGAAATGGAGGAAGAAAAAGTACGGAAAGAACAGATGGAGATCGCACAGATGCGTTTTGGGATGATCGCACCGGTGATCCAGGGGACCTATCCGGATGCGTCAGTGTGTGCGTACTGCAGGCGGGTAGCACAGAAAGTACAGAGTCTTCCGGACGGGCGGCAGGTCATGTATAAGCCGAAGACACTGGAGAAATGGGTAAGCCTTTATAAGAGCGGCGGCATGGATGCGCTGCTGCCTAAGACCAGAAGTGATAAAGGTGCAAGCCGCGTGATCACGCCGGAGGCGGAACAGGAAATCCACCGGCTCAAGAGGGAATATCCCAGGCTCAATGGAACGCAGATCCATGCGCGGCTGGTACAGGAGGCGTTCCTTGCGGCGGATGTATCGGTGGCAAGTGTGCAGAGATATCTGAAAAAGAACGGACTGCGCGGGGGGATGCGCGAAACGGAGGAAAAAGACAGGAAGGCATTTGAGGAGGCATATTTCGGCGGGATGTGGCAGGCGGACACCTGTTACCTGCCCTATATAAGAGAAGAAGGAAAAAACAGGAGGACTTACCTGATCATGATTCTGGATGATCATTCCCGCATGATCGTCGGGGGACGGCTTTTCTATCAGGAGAACGCAGCAAATTTCCAGCAGGTGTTGAGGGAGGCAGTGGCAGCGTACGGGATACCACATAAGCTGTATGTGGATAACGGCGCTCCCTACAGCAATGACCAGCTTTCCTATATCTGCGGTTCCATCGGGACAGTGCTCTTACATACCCCGGTCAGGGACGGGGCATCGAAGGGAAAAGTGGAGAGGAACTTCCGCACTTTAAAGGAGCGGTGGCTCTACGGACTGGATATTTCGCAGATCCGGTCATTAAAAGAGTTCAACGGCCTGCTTGCCGATTATATCAGGAAACATAATACCACCGTTCATTCCGTGACCGGCCAAAGTCCGCTGGAGAGGTATCTTTCCGGGAATGAAAAGATAAGGAAACCGAAGTCTTTAGAATGGCTGGAAGAATGTTTTCACAACCGGATATACAGGCGGGTGAACAGGGATGCAACGATCCATCTGATGAATACGGTGTACGATGCACCCATGCAGTTCATCGGGCGGAAGGTGGAAGTACGTTTCCTGCCGGGGCAGGCGGACGGCGCTTATGTACTGTATGGCGGGGAGCATTACCCGCTGCGGCTGACGGACCGTGTGGAGAACGGGAGGACAAAAAGGGATAACGGGCTGTCGATCCGGTACGGAAAGGAGGGAGAGGCGGATGTTCACTGAGTATTACGGGATGGGGTTCAATCCCTTTAACAAACAGAACCTGAAGGAAAAAGATGCGTTCCCGTCGGAGGATCATAGACAGATGCAGGAGCGTCTGGAGTATTTAAAGAGGGTGAGGGGGATCGGGGTGTTCACGGCAAGACCGGGGATGGGAAAGACCTATGCGCTCAGGTGCTTCATGAAAGGATTAAACCCGAACCAGTACCAGACAGCCTATATCTGCCTGTCCACCATCAGCGTGTCGGAGTTTTACAGGCAGTTATGCGACATACTGGGGCTGGAGGCGTGCGGGAGCAAGACGGGGATGTTCCGCGCGATACAGGAGAGGCTGTACTACCTTTATAAAGAAAAGAAACAGCCTTTCATACTGGCGATAGACGAGGCACAGTATTTAAACTACAGTATTCTCAGGGACTTAAAGATGCTGATGAATTACAGCTATGATTCCCTGAACTGTTTCAGCCTTGTGCTTACCGGGGAGCCGTATTTAAACCACATCCTGGAGAAACAGGTGCATGAGGCATTAAGGCAGCGGATCACGGTACACTATAATTATGAGGGATTGTCAGACAAAGAAATACCGGAATATATCCGGCACAAGCTGGAACTGGCGGGAGCAAGCAGGCAGATCATGGAGCCGGAGGCGGTAAGTGCGGTACACGGATACAGTGAGGGAAATGCGAGGAAGATAGACAATCTGATGACGGATGCGCTGACGATCGGGGCACAGCAGGGAAAGACGGTGATCGATACGGAGGTGATCCTTGCGGCGGCGAATAACCAGTCACTGACGTAGAGATAGGAAAGTGAAGAAAATGACGACAGGAACGTGAGTTTGAGATGCGATCCTGTCGTTGTTTTTGGTTTTAGTGGTGATAATAATGTGCTGTTGGTGGAGATGAGAATTTGTCGCTCAACAGGAAACCCGCACGCCCACATCATGCTAACCATGCGACCACTGGAACAGTCCGGCG
>CALGVA010000004.1 GCA_937920345.1 uncultured Lachnospiraceae bacterium | reverse complement strand
ACCACATCTGCAGAAGCAGCAGTTCGTGATACAGATATCGCAACCGAGATGGTTAGATACGCGAACAACAACATTCTGCAGCAGGCAGGCACATCCATGCTGTCACAGGCTAATCAGTCTAACCAGTTGGCACTGTCCTTACTTGGCTAATACTGATCAGTTTATTATCATTGCAAAGCTACCAGATAAGGAGCGGTATATACCGCTCCTTATTCTATGTGGAAAATCCTTTTGTTTCTCGAATTTGCGCGGCAAATCCTGCATTTAGAGCGGTTATAATTTTTTTGTATTTTTTTGTAATTTGCTCTTAAGAATCAGGAATTCGTTCCGATATATTATACAAGTAAAGCAAAGAGCATTTACTTACATAAGCGGTAACGGGATCGATGACTGCGTACGAGCCATGGGAACCGCTACAGACAAAAATTAGCGGCAGGGAAGCCGCATAAAATTCAAGGAGGAATATATTATGGTAGTAAAACACAACATTACAGCAATGAACTCTAACAGAATGCTTGGCTTGACAACAAGCGCACAGGCTAAGTCCACAGAGAAGTTATCATCCGGTTACAAGATCAACCGTGCAGCAGATGACGCAGCAGGCTTATCCATTTCCGAGAAGATGAGAAGACAGGTAAGAGGACTTACCCAGGCTTCCGCAAATGCACAGGACGGTATCTCCTGCGTACAGACAGCAGAAGGCGCACTGAACGAAGTACAGGATATGCTGCAGAGAATGAACGAGCTGGCAGTAAAGGGAGAGAACGGCACACTGACATCTACAGACCGCAGCTACATCCAGGCGGAAGTAAAACAGCTGATGAGCGAGATCGACCGTGTACAGAGCACGACCACATTCAACGAGCAGAAGCTGCTTGACGGTTCCTTCTCCAACAAGGGACTGCAGGTAGGCGCAGAGTCCGGACAGCACATCGGTATCACGATCAAGAACATGAATACTAACGAGCTGATGGCAAATGCACTGCATAAGGGTGTGAAGTTTGGTACAGCGAACATCGACGCAAAGACTACTGATACGAACGCACTTACAAAGTATGGCGAGAACGTAGATAATACTTTGAAGGTTGACATGCTGGCGAAGTTCTACACACTTGATCCTACCAAGGTGGTTGACACGGCTGTTAAAGCGGATACTGCTAATGTTAAGGTTGCTACACTTGCGGATGCAGATAAGGCTACAGCACCTACGGCAGCAGACTTCGCAGCACTGAACGCTTTTGCAAAGAGTGCAATTCAGGATGTATCCAAGCAGAGATCTGACCTTGGTGCAATCCAGAACAGACTGGAGCACACGATCAGCAACCTGGATAACATCGTAGAGAACACCACATCTGCAGAAGCAGCAGTTCGTGATACAGATATCGCAACCGAGATGGTTAAGTACGCGAACAACAACATTCTGCAGCAGGCAGGTACATCCATGCTGTCACAGGCTAATCAGTCCAATCAGCTGGCACTGTCCTTACTTGGCTAATACTGATCAGACAATAATCATTGCAAAGCTAACAGATAAGGAGCGGTATATACCGCTCCTTATTTTATTCGAGTCCGCGAAGCGGATCTCGCAAAGTTATTTGCGAAGCAAATTACTTTTTTTATGGAATGAGTAATCAGCGGGCCAGGTCATCTACAAGAGCAGACGCACGCTGAAGCCATGTATGCTGCAGACAAGCCTTATCATAAGCATTGCTGCGGATCTGCTCTGCAAGCATTTCGTCACTTAACACGGAGTGGACAATATCCGGCAGGGCATTCAGATGTGACAGGGAATAGAACATAATATCTTCACGGTCGGTGAAATTTTCCCGTAAATAAAGGCTGTCATCGGTCAGTGCCACGGCGCCTTGCAGCATGGCCTCGAAGATTCTCTCGCTGGCGCCGGCTTTAAACCAGGCAAGCTGGTTGAGGACGATTTTACTGTCCTCCATCATGCGGATGCCTTCTTCTGTGGAGCAGCGTCCCTGATAGAGGAAATTCGGATGACCATATAGATCGGTTTCTTCGAAGCGGTCACCATATACGGTAACCGTAATGCCGGCATGGACAAGTGTCCGCAGAATCTCTAATCGAAACAGTGCGCTTATATTTAAATCGGTGAAGCGGTACTGTTCAATATACGCTTTTAATTCATGGTCGGACAGAGGACCGTGTTGCTCCAGCAGGCAGTGTTCTAACGCGGCCTCAAAGGTATCGGTCGAATGCTGTATCAAATATTCTGACAGCCTGACGCTGAACTCGTCATGCAGTGCATCGGCATCATACTTGTAGCCGCCGATGAATAGAACGTCGATCGATCGCTCCCGGAAGGGCTTGAGATCATGATAAGGCTTCAGGCATTCGCCGGCGGTCGGGAGAAATATTGTTCTTGGCACAGCGGGGTAGAAACGCCGGATATAATCTTCATGGTATCGGTCGGCGCATGCCACGGTGCCGCGTGCAGGCGCATAATCCAGTGTCTCGTAATAATACATAGGATGATCTACGATTATATTGTAGCAGGGAACGTCCCAGTCGTCCCAGAGACTTTTCCGGGACTTGAGTTCCATCCGGAAGCCTGCGTTGTTGAAGACGATGACGCCGTCCAGTCCGTGATTACGAAAATCAAGCAGTGCGCCGAAACTTTGCTCAAAGCACTGCATATCAAAGCAAAATACCGTATGACCGAGCGCGGTAAGCGCGGTAAGATATTGACCGGCAATATAGGACAGTATCGGAATGGAACTGCCTGTAAATATGGCGATCCGTCTGGAGGAAGAGGCTAACAGCTGTGCGTATTCCTCCGCCATTTCGGGATGGCCCATACGGGTGAGTACGGATACGATATTTGACAGGGTGGTCCGGTTGGTTTCCTGCAAGGGCAGCGCTTCCTCGAGAAATGACAGAGATGTCATGTAGTCTCCGGCATTTTCGTAGATGACGGCGAGACGGTTCAGAAGCTCCAGCGGACAGGAGGACAGCTGCGCAAAATTCTGGATCATATAAATGAGACCTTTGCAGGAGATCCGGCAGTCGATCAGATATTGCAGTTCTTCCCCGGAAGCCGTGTGATCTTTGATCTGTTCCAGAATCCTCACCAGCAGACGAAAATGTCTGATCAGTACGTCAAGCTCCCTCGAAAACTGCAGCAGTGTCGGCAGGCCGGCTTCTTCTTCTACCCGGCACACATTGAGAATATGTTCGATGGTTTCTAATTCCTGTCCGAAATCCGATACTTTCAGCAGCAGATCGGGACGCTTGTCCAGCGTGTCGCACAGACACCGGTATGCGCCGCTGATATCGGCATGGGCAATATAGTCCCGTATATTTTCTTTCAGAAGGATCGTCTCCGCTTTTTCCTGGCTCACACTGTAAGGCGCTTCGTAGCAGGAAAGGCGGTTGTGCCTAATCCAGACAGCCAGAAGCTGCTCGGAGAGAAAACCGAACACCCGCTTATGATAATCATCGTAGGCGCTGCAGTCGATCCGCGTCTCTAAGACGGAGAAGATCGCGAAGAGCCATTCGCAGTAAGCGTAAAAGAGAGCGGCAGGTGCTGCGAACAGATTTCCTACATAGCATAGTCTGCCGGCGATGACACTCTGAAATGTTTCATAATAGTCGGGATACAGCTCGCGAATGACTTCTCCTGCCATATCCAGATTGCGGATCTCATGGGACCGTGCATACACGGTACGATAGTCATAATCGCCGAGAACCGGTTTTGCAATGATGACATCGTAATCGGACAGAATATGCATATAGTCGGCTTCGGTCATCAAAGCCCCTTTTTCATTCAGAAAATATCTGCGGTAATGACACAGACCGAGGCAGTCCGCACCGGTGTAATTTTTCCAGATCCAGTACAGGCCGGTCAGTTCACTGTAATAGGGGTTCTTCGCAGAGATATTGTCCCCTGTGTCATCACCCTGATACCCGCAGTCGTCATGCAGGGCACGACCGACCTGAAGCGGTATGTAGACCGGGTCCTTCGGCGGGGTAAAAGGAACATGCGTGATTGTAAAAACGGAAACAGACATAGGAAACCTCGCTTGCAAATGAATAACTGTTTTACTTTTAGACTGTTTTTTATTATACTATAGATAGTGCAAAAATGCGATAGAAGATTGGAAGTTTAACGTATGAAGATATTGTATGTATACGGTATGTCTACAGCAAAAGATATATATTATAACCTGCGTAAACTCGGTTATAAAGTGGAGGAGTATCCGGACAGACAGGAAAATTCCGTACTGAATGACGAGGAGATTGCCAGGCTGACAGCTTATGTCAGGAAACACCATATCACACATCTGATGTCAACGCATCTGATCTATAATCTGGCAATGGCGGCGTATCAGACGGGAATCAAGTACGTATCCGTTATCTGGGATGCACCTTATCTGAAAATATATACACCATTCGGAAGGCTGGATAATTGCTGGTTTGCCGTGTTTGATAAGCTGGACTACGAGCGGTTTAAAGAGGACGGGATACCGCATGTGCTGTACCAGCCGTGCGCAGTGAATAAGTATGACATACTGAAGTGGGATGTCAAACGCAAACTGGGCGGCAATTATTTCAACGAGATCTGTTTTCTGGGCAGGCTCTATGAAAACAATCTGTATGATGACAATGTTGGCAGGATACCGGAGCAGATGCAGAGGTATTTTACCAGTATATTTGAGGAGGCGGCATTCAGGTGGGACGGTGAGAACCGTGTATACGGCAAGACTTCCGGTGAGATATTGAAATATATTAAGCTGGTCAGTCCGGAGTTCGATCTGGATAATATTTATGATATTGAGGACGTCAGATATTTTGAGGTACAGTATCTGATCAGGAAGATCGCCAATATTGAGAGAATCTGTACTTTGAATATTCTGGCGGAACAATTTCCGGTATCTTTTTACACGGATTCCAGAACAGATCCGGAACAGCTGGGGGATGTGAAGATCATGCCGCCGGTGGAGCCGGGAGAGGCTTCCGCCATTATCTATGCGGGCAGTAAGATCAATCTGAATCTCTCTCTCAAAGGCATAGAGGGCGGAACGCCGCAGAGGATCATGGACATTCTGGGAGCGGGCGGATTTGCCTTGACGAATTACTGCGCGGAGACGGCGGAACTGTTTGAAGAGGACAAGGAGATCGTTATGTTTAAGTCGCCGGAAGAACTGGTGGAGAAGGCGGCGTATTACCTGACACATGACAAGGAGCGCGAGGAGATTGCGAGAGCCGGACACAGGAAAGTCATGAACTGTTATACATACGACAGGAAGCTGAAACAGCTGATGGAGTGGGTGGAGAAGGAGAACTGATTTGAAATTTTTAGTCGTGCAGACACTATGGAAACAGTACAGTGTTATGGATATTGCGGATGCAATCAGGAAATCGGGGTACGAAGTGGAAGAGTATCCGGAGATGCTGAAGATGGCTTCCTATTTGTCAGATGAGGAAGTGGACGGGCTTATGGCTTATGTACGGGAGCATAATATACAGGTGATTGTTACGTTGTATTTTGCCATGAACGCTGCTCTGGCGGCATATAAGAGTGAGATCAGGTATGTTTCCGTATTATGGGATGCGCCTTATGTGGAGAACTATAATCCGCTGAGTAAGATCGACAATGTATGGATCACGACATTTGACAAGCTGGACCGTGACCGGTTTCTTGCGTACGGGATGCCGCATGTGCTGTACCAGCCGCTGTCGGTCAACGGGGATAAAGTCGTGCGGTGGAACGCTGAGATTCAGAAGACGTTGAAAGGGCAGTATATACACGATATCTGTTTCATCGGCAATCTGTACAGCCAGAATCTGTATAAACAAAATCTGCAGTATATTCCGGTGGAACTGCAATACTATTTTAACAGTATCTTTGAGGAGGCGGTGTTCAGGTGGGACGGCGTCAACAGGGTGTACGGCAAGACAGGTTCTGAGATCATTGAGTATATTAAACGTGTCAGCCCGCAGTTTTCCGTTCCGAACAGGCAGGAAATCGAAGATGTGCGGTATTTTGAATGTATGGGCCTGATCAGAGAGATCGCTAATCTGGAGCGGATTGCCGTACTGAATCTGCTGGCGGAGGAACATTCTGTTATGCTGTACACGACGGATCAGGAGGCGGCAGAAGAGAAACTGCAGGGAGTGAAGATCGGTCCGCCTGTGGAGTACGGCAAGGCGGCGGCGCTTGTGTTTGCGGGCAGTAAGATCAATCTGAATATTGCACTCAAAGGCATAGAGGGCGGAACGCCGCAGCGTATCATGGATATTATGGGCGCAGGCGGGTTTGTCATGTCAACATACTGCGAAGAGACGGCGGAACTGTTCGAGGAGGATCGTGAGATCGTTATGTTCCGGACGCCGGAAGAACTGCTGGAGAAAGTGGACTATTATCTGGCGCATGAGGCAGAGCGGAAGCGGATCGCCGAACGGGGATATGAGAAGGTGCTCCGGTGTTATACCTACGAGAAGAAAATGCGGGAACTGATCGACTGGATGCAGGATAGCGAAAGAGATGATCGTTAAAATAGATATGAATATGTGAAAATGAGAAGAAATGGAGAAGAGTATGGATATACAGAACTTGCGGGAGCAGGTGGATCGTCTGCTTTCCATGAAGAAGGCCGATGAAGCGGAAAAACTGCTTACGGAAAACGCAGAGACAGCCAAAAGTGACAAAAATCTCCTTAGAATCTATTATCTGATTCCAGTCTGCGCAGCAGAAAGGGAGGCGGGACAACAGACCCTCTTTACGAAGGTATCCGGAATAGAGGAACTGCTGGAACGGGATACGAAGGTGAAGTTCTGGGTCAGAAGAATTGCATTTGATGTGCTGGATGACGAGAAGGAATTTTACAGATTCTGTACGGCAAATCGTGTTTCACTGCCGGAACTGATGATTGAAGCATACTGTAATGCCGTTCATAAGGAGAAGGTACAGGCGTTTATTCAGAGAAAGATTGCGGAGGGAAAGCTTAAGGTATGAACAGGCTCAATGACAGAAAGATATGCTTTATCATATGCAGCAGCGACGCGCTCTATACGGAGGAATGTCTGTATTATATCCATCATCTGAGGATTCCGGCGGGGTATGAGATTGAGGTCCTCACGGTGGAGAATGCGGTGTCTATGGCAGCGGGATACAATGAGGGGATGCAGGCATCCGATGCCAGATATAAGGTATATCTGCATCAGGATGTATTTATTGTCAATCATGATTTTATACAGGATGTTCTGGATCTGTTTCAGGCGGACGAGCAGATTGGCATGATCGGAATGATCGGCGTAGATAAGCTTCCGGCAAGCGGTATTATGTGGGAGGCACAGCGGTGCGGTGCGATCTATGTGCCGGCGTACCGTCACGATGACGTGCTGCAGTTCGGCAATGAGACGGCAGTGGAGGCGGAAGCGATAGACGGACTTATGATGATCACGCAGTATGACATTCCGTGGCGGGAGGATCTGTTCGACAAGTGGGATTTCTACGACTGCTCACAGAGTCAGGAATTTATCAGACGCGGGTATAAGGTGATTGTGCCTGCGCTTCGCAAACCGTGGTGCATGCATGACAGTGTGCTCGCGAATCTGTCCGTATATGATGAAGAGAGAATGAAATTTCTGCAGGAATATTTTCCGCAGGCGGACGAGGCAGAGCAGGAGGCGGCGGCCTGCGGGGTGACGGTGGTATTGACGTCTTTTCAGAGATGCGGACAGCTTCAGGATACGCTCGCGTGGCTGAAAGGGACGGAAGGAATCGCGAATATCATTATTGCGGATAACGGATCTGACGACGGCACGGCGGACTGGCTCGCAGCACAACAGTATGATTACGTGCAGTTTGACGAGGGCGTACAGGGATACGGCAGACTCTGGAATGCGATCCTGCAGAATTTTGATGTGCAGGACTGCATCGTCTTCATGGAAGCCGGTGTATATCCGGAGAAAATGAGTCTGGTGGAACTGTGGAAAGTTCTGCAGTCAGACGAGATCGGGATAGCCTGCCCGGTTACCAATTACTCCCGTTACGATACAGGCGTAAAGGCGGGGAGCAGGGAGGATCTCGCATGGGTCCGGCAGGACAGTCTGCGGCAGACGGACCGGAAGCTGTATGACAGGACGCTTCATGCCGACTGGCAGATGTGGGCGGTACGAAGGGATGTTCTGCAGCAGACCGGGTTATTGCGGGAGGAATTGAATCATCCGGAAAATGTTCTGAAGGACTATTCTCTGCGGGCGCTCCGGAACGGGCTGAGACAGGTGCAGTGCCGACGGGCGTTTGCATATGAAAGTTTCTGCAGGTGCAGGGAAGTGTATGCGCAGGCGGATCAGTGGAAGACGCAGGATCGAAGCGTTATGAAACGTGACTGGGGGATGAATTATTTCAATTTGACGCCCAACGATTTTCTGGTCAATGCGATTCAGGAGGAACCGGATGCAGTATTTCGGGTTCTGGAGATCGGCTGTGATCTGGGTGCAACGCTGCTTGCAATTCAGAACCGTTATCCGGGATGTAAGACCTGTGGACTGGATATCAATGAAGCTGCGGTAGAGATCGCGCAATATATCACCGAGGCCGAATGCGGCAATATAGACGAGCTGCAGCTTCCGTTTCAGGAGAAGTTTGACTATATTATTTTCGGTGACGTGCTGGAACATCTGCGCCATCCGGAAGAGGTGGTAAAGATGTGCAGGGATTACCTGAATGAGGGCGGGTATATTGTGGCGAGCATTCCGAACGTTATGCACATATCTGTTCTGGAAGAACTGATTGACGGAAGATTTCAGTATCAGGACGTCGGGCTGTTAGACCGGACGCATATTCATCTCTTTACATATTATGAGATTATGAGCATGTTCCATGAGACAGGATACAGTGTCAGGGAAGTCAGAAAGACCGGCGTTGACCTGTCCGAACGGCAGCAGCGGATCATGAGGACGCTGCTTACGTTATCGGAACAGACCGAGGACTGGATGTACGAGGCGTTCCAGTATGTCGTCAAGGCACAGAGATAACAGCGTGAATGAAAATGCCATTCCCATATACGCTGCGGAATCAGGGAGGTTAATTTGGACACGAGGCAGTTAAGACAGCAGGTGGATCATCTGTTACAGACAGGAAAATATGATGAGATCAAGTCGCTGCTGCTCGCTTACAAGGATACGACGGAGCATGACAATGATCTTGCCATGGTCTGCTATCTGTGCACCATATACGAGCAGGAGCAGGCGGCAGGACAGCGGACGATCTTCGAGAAGACGGGGAGCACTGCAGCGCTGCTGGAACGTTATACGACATTGAAATTCTTCTTGAGACGGATTGATTTCGATGTGATGGACGATATGGGGATGTTCTACCGGTTTCTTTCCGAAAAACAGATCTCTTCTTATGAATTACTGCGGGTGATTGATTTCTGCGTGGTGCATAAAGATAAGGTATTGCAGAAGATCGGCGCGGGGACTGTGGAAGAGACAGCAGCGGATACAGCGGATGCCGGCAGTACAGCGGGTGGCGATACAATAACAGAAGAGGCGGGTGCAGATGCTGCAAGGCAGGTCTGTTTTATCATCTGCACGAACAACCCCGTTTACGCTGAAGAATGCATCTATTATATCAGGCATTTGATCGTGCCGGAGGGGATGGAGATTGATATTCTGACGGTGGAGGACGCGCGGTCTCTGACCTCGGCCTACAATGAAGCCATGCAGTGCTCGCAGGCGAAGTATAAGGTGTATCTGCACCACGATACCTTTATCATTAACCCTTATTTTATCAGGGATTGTCTGGAGATATTTGCGCAGGATGAGCGGATCGGTATGCTCGGTAACGTGGGCGTGCAATCCATGCCGCGTTCCGGTGTGATGTGGGATGCGGACCGCTACGGTATGCTGTATGAACAGCATATCTATGAGACTGCGCTGCTCGCCAACGTGACAGGCAGTGAGGCGCCTTATCTGGAGGCGGAAGCGATCGACGGTTTCCTGATGGTCACGCAGCATGATGTGGCCTGGCGGGAGGATCTTTTTGATAAATGGGACTTTTATGACTGTTCCCAGAGCATGGAATTTATCAGGCGGGGATACAAGGTGGTCGTTCCGAATATGAAAGCGCCCTGGTGCGTGCACGACTGCGGATTTATCAACTTGAAGAGTTATGATGCGGAAAAAGAGAAATATATCGAGGAATATTTTACGTGAAACTGATACTATATTCATGGGATGCCAATAATGAACAAATCCTGGCGGACAACTTAATAAAACTTGGCTTTGACGTTGTGTGGTTCCGGAAGGTATGCAGACATTATACCCGCGACATGGAGCTTGCCATGGAGATGATCCAGACCGTCCATCGGGAAGGTGCGGAGGCGGTAGTTTCTTTCAATTATTTTCCGATCATTTCCATGATTTGTCAGACTTGCGGGATCATGTACTATGCATGGGTGTATGACTGCCCGCATTTTACATTGTATGCGAAGCAGATCGGGAGTCCCTGTAATCAGATCGGCATATTTGACCGTGAGATGGTGCGGCGCTTGGAGGATGACTACGGTATCCATACGGTTTATCACGCGCCGCTGGCGGTGGACTGTGCATATTTTGAGAAGGCGGTCGCCCGTGCTTCACGTAAAGAGCGGGAGAAGTACCGGTGTGACGTTTCCTTCGTCGGTTCTCTGTACACGGATGAGCATAATTATTATGATCTGCTGTTTTCCGGTGGCAGAGGGAGCGGAAACGTGCAGTCTGCTGACCGGGACCGACAGGGTGGCGATGCAGAAAGCGCGGCAGCGGCAGAGCGTGGCAGTATGGAAGCGGTGATCAGACAGCAGTGTTTTACCTATGAAAAGGATTATCTCAGACAGGCCGTATCGTCGGAGCAGATTAATCTTGCGGGACTGCAGAAATCTATGGAAGAGCAGGGGCTCATGCTGGGAGAGGACTATTTTGCAAGGCCGGGGGATATTCTGGTGGCGGCGGTATTAGAGAAGAAAGTGACGGTGGAGGAGCGGCGGAGGCTTCTCACGGAACTTGCAGAGCTGCAGAAGAATTATGACACAGGTGTCATCACGGAAGACTGCGGTAAGGAAGGTATAGACAGAAAGTATGAATTCCGGCTGTATACGGGTTCCGATACCGGTGCTCTGCCGAAACTGCATGCACACAACTGCGGCAGGGTAGATTACCATACGCAGATGCCGCTTGTCTTTGCCGGCAGCAGGATCAATCTGAATATTTCCCTGCGCTCCATTCATTCCGGCATACCGCTCAGGGTACTGGATATTATGGCCTGCGGCGGATTTGTGCTGTCGAACCGTCAGCCGGAGATTGCAGAATATTTCGGAGAAGGTGTGGAGATCGCCACTTTTGGCAGTATGGAAGAGTGTATGGATAAAGTACACTACTATCTGGCGCATGAGGAAGCGCGCAGACGCATCGCGGAGGCGGGGCAGAGAAAGGTGCAGGCGGCATTCTCCTATGCGTCCGGGCTTATGAGACTGTTTAAAATGCAGGAATAGATGCGTGCGTATAGCGTTTATTGGTCAGGAAGTCTGCTTTCCAGTTCCCGCACTTTTTGCAGTGCCATCGGAAAATCCCCGCAGTTGCGGTAGTGTGTAAGTGCATCTTCGGTATTTCCCATCATTTCATTGATCAGACCGATATTATAAGTCGGTATGAACGTGTTTGTTCCGCTCTCTCTGACGACAGGACAGTGGATCGCTTTCACAAATTCCATCATGGCTTTCACATATTGTCCGTTGGCCATGTAGATCTGTCCCATACAGCAGTAGAAGTCGGAGGTGACTGCGAACGCATCATAGACCGCCTCTAACTGCAAAGCCTCTTCACGCCTGCCGGTGTGAAGCAGGGCATTGGCATAAGCGATGATCATCATCTGTACCCATTCTTCCTGCGGATCTACATCATACTCCAATGCTTTTCCATAATAGATATAGGAATTTTCATAATCATAGATCATGTTGTAGGACTGTCCGATCTGGAAATAGAGATAAGGGTTTTCCGGATCTTTCTCAAGTTCTTTGAACAGAAGTGTATTGTTGCGCTCTACTTTGCCGCGCAGGTCTGTCACACTGCCCAGATAGCCGACGTGATCGATCAGAAGCGGTATATCGTAACTCTCATAGTGCATGCCCTTCGTATTGTGGGTGATCTGCTCATGAATCGGGGATTCAAAATGGAAAAACCTGCGGTTAAACAGTCTTCCCAGACGATCCTGATATACCATGTCGGTTCCGTTGGAGATATAGTGGTTGTCGATCGCCAGTCTGCCGACGGATTCGGGATGCTGTCTGATCAGAGAGGACAGCAGGCCGGTGTCGAGCGAGGCGATCACCTCGTCGCAGTCAAGAATCAGGACATAATCATTGGAAGCATGTTTCAGGGAAAAGTTTCTTGCGGCGCTGAAATCGTCGATCCATGTAAAGTCATATAGTTTATCGGTGTACCGTGCGGCGATCTCCTTCGTCCGGTCGGTGGAGCCGGTGTCAACCACGATGATTTCGAAGCCGCAGGGTTTGAGAGCAGCGAGACATTTTTCAATATTTTTTTCTTCATTTCTGGCAATCATACATACTGATACAGGGCACATCGTTTTGAATCCTCCATGGCAATTGACACCGCATAAACGTAAATTGATGCGGAATCCGGTATGGTGTGAATTGTAACGTTATCGTAACATATTTTACGGGATCAGTCATTATGTCTGTCACCCCAGCATCTCCTGTATCCTGTGCCGGAAGGTATGACTGCCCGCGATTTTGTCATGGCCGTTTCTTGCAATCGCCATGCGTTCCTCTTCATGGCTGAGATAGTAGTTGAGCTTATGCATCAGATCTTCTTTGCTCTCATAATAATCAAAATCCTCACCGGGTACAAATGCATCCAGATAATCAGCCTGAAAGTTGCTGAGCAGGAAACCCCCGCTTCCCATGATATCAAAGGCGCGCAGCGGAATGCCGCTCTTGATGCTGCGAAGAGAAATGTTCAGATTGACCCGGCTCTGCTTAAACACCAGCGGCATTTGCTGATAATAATCGACTGTGCCGTGGTTGGTAAGGTTAGGCAGGGTATAATTCCGGTTGGGTGTAAACAGATCAAAACGGAACTGCTGTGTGACTGCGCGGAGCAGTTCGTCCCGTTCCAGCCCGGTGATTTTGCGGTTGATCACATACTGCGCATAGAGATATTCCCGCGATTCCACGCCGTCTGGGTTCGGGTCCATCGGAAGGGCATGATACAGGTCGTCTATGACCGGCGACAGGGATTCCTGAATAAAATTATATCCCTGCACCTTCATCTGTGCAGCCATAAGTGCATCCAGATAGCCTCTGGAGTAATCTGACAGTGATGTCATACGATCAAAGAAGTTATGATCCTCGGTGTAGAGGGAGCCGACGAAAGAGACGTCGTACAGGTATGGGAAACCGGCAGTATTCGGGGCCGTCGGGGTGCTGTCTGATACGGGTATGACAGAGGCGGCAGAGTCCGGCATAACCGGCACGATCCTGTCCAGGCGGTCTGTGTTTGCCGCCATCGGCAGGTAATGAACCGTCCGGATGCCTGCATTATGAAATTCCATGTAAAGTTCTTTGTCGAAGACATAGATTACATTACATGGATTAATTGCGGTGTAGGAATAGAGCATGACATACGGACTGTCGTAGATCCAGGAGATATAGCGTATATTTTCTTTTCTGCATACGTTTGATACAACGGGAAAATAATTAAAGGAAAAGACGACGTCGGGCGATTCCTGATGCAGTGAGGAAGTCAGCGCTTTTTCTACCTCGGCGTCGCTTCGGGGATCTCTGTTGGAGAAAGGAAAACAGACCACGTTGTGTCCCTCCGCGGCAAATGCCTCCTTGATATCCTGATTTCCAAAACTCGCCCATTCGATAAAAAGTATATTCATATTCTCCTCTGTTCTGACCGCCGCGGGAGCGGCAGGCCGTTCTATCCGATCGTTTTACGTGCATGCGCCCTGATCTTCTCATAAGTTTCAGGGCTTAAATCATGTTCGATCCGGCAGGCGTCTTCTGCCGCGGTCTTCTCATTTACGCCGAGCGATATGAAGAAAGCCGTCAGAACTTTATGACGGTCGTAGATGGCGGCGGCAATTGCATAGCCGGATTCGGTAAGGGTGATATAGCCGGCCTGATCTACCTGTATATAGCCGCTTTCACGCAGTTTCTTCATGGCAACACTGATGCTTGGCTTGCTGTAATTCATTTCCGTGGCAATGTCGATGGAGCGGACCTGGCCGCAGCGTTCCTGTAAGATAAGAATCGTTTCTAAATAATCCTCAGCAGATTCATGTATTTCCATATTAATCCCCATTCCGCAGACGCTTTAGCGTCGGAGGAATCGCGAGCCGAATATCAGATTCGGCTCTGCGATAAGAGCTATTTTGTGACGCCTGCGGCAAAAATAGCCGTGTGAAAAATGAGCTATCAAGCTTATTTTTCACACTAATCCCCATTTTTTCAAAAAATTTTTCTATCCCCTGAAATATAACGCAGACCCGGTAAAATTAAGGAAGCAGCCGCAGCCTTGCCCTGGCGGGTTCATAATCGCCGCACTTGCGGTAGGCTTCTTTGGCTTTTGCGATATTTCCTGTGCATTCATGGATGACACCGATGTTGTAACTGGCCTTGTAGCTGTTCACGCCTTCTACGGCAAACTCTTCCATTGTGGAAGCCTTATGAAGCTCACGGATGGCTTCCTCGAATAATCCGTTATTCATATAGATCAGCCCGATCAAAAATACGAAATCGGCCCGCACTGCAAATTCATCGTATACACCCAGCAGGTTCAGCGCATCTTGCGGGCGTTTCAAGTCCAACAGGGTATATCCGTAGGATTCCACCATTGTCTGTACATAATCCATGGCAGGATCTACATCCATGGCAAGCCCCAGATCATAACAGCGGCAGGCGTTCTCATAGTCCTGCAGTTTGCGGTAACTCTGTCCTAACTGATAGTAGAGATAGGGATCGGCACCGTGGGCTTCCAGTTCTTTTTCCAAAAGGGCTATGTTGCGCTTTGATTTCATACGCATCTCTTCCCCGGAGCCGTCGTAACCGACATGCAGCACCTCGATCGGGGCACAATAGACCTGCTTGACAGGCATAAGGTCCGTTTCTGTGTCCGGCACAGCGGAAGCGGCAGAGGGGTTATCACCCGTAATCGGCGTAAGCTGTTCATGCACAGCGCCCGTAAAACGGTAATAAAGGCGATTTACGAAACGGCTGACACGCACCCGGTCATAGGAAGTCCGCCCGTTCTCGGTAAAGCGGTTGCGGATGAGAATACGCCCGGCACAATGTGCATATTGCTTCATACACTTTTGTAATATAGCGGTATCCAAAACCTCCAGATATTCGTCACAGTCCAGAGATAGTATCCAATCATGGGAGGCTTTTTGCATGACAAAATTTTTAGCGGCGCTGAAATCGTTACACCAGTCAAAATGAAAGATCCGGTCGGTGTATTTCTGTGCCAGCGCCACGGTACGGTCTGTCGAGCCTGTGTCAGCCAGCACGATCTCGAACCCGTAGGGCTGCAGGCGTTTCAGACATTCTTCTATATGCTTTTCTTCGTTTCTGGCAATTATGCAGACGGATATAGGCAGCACGGCAGTTCCCTTTCTTAAACAGGTTTATATAATGGCTGGTTTATAACCGCACCGCTTCCGGATACCGTGCGTCCGCCTGCGGGGATCCCGGAAACGGTAAGCTCTTTCAGTTTCCTGACGGCAGGCTCATAGTCGCCGCATTTCTTATAGTATGTACGGGCTTCGCTCAAATTGCCCATGCTCTCATAGATGGAGGCGATATTATAGTTGGCGCGATAGCTGTTGACGCCTTTGCGGGAGTAGGAGGAAAGCGTGGTTGCCTTCCGGAACTCTTCGATCGCCTTGTCGTTTAGCCCCCTTTTCATATAAATCATGCCCATCAGATAGACGAAATCCGCGCGGTGGGAGAACAACTCATACTTATCCAGGAGCTTCATGGCAAGATCATATTTGGCCAGTTCGACCAGACAATAACCATAGGTTTCCGCCATGCTCTGCACAAAGGCGGAGCGGGGATCGGCATTCAGTTCCAGACCTTTCTGGTAGTAGTGCGCCGCTTTCTCCAGATCATTTAATGAGATATAGTTCTGGCCGAGCTGGAAATAGATATAGGGGCTCGGCCCCTTGAGCGCCAGATCGTGCAGCAGCATTTCCAGATTACGGGTAGCGCGCATACGTTTATCGGATTCAGACACATATCCCTCATGGTAGAAGGTCAGCGGAATCTCGAAGGAATCCGGTTCGCCGCCGGTGAGCAGACATACCTGTTCATGGATGCAGCCCTCATAATGACAGTACCGGCGGTTGAACAGCCGGCCGATGCGCTCCGACTGGATGGAACGTATACCCTGAACGATATAGGGATTATTACGAGTGATCATGCCCATGGAGCGGCTGTTTTCTTCTAACACATCCTCTAATTCGGCCAGATTGACATTTTCCAGATATTCGTCGCAGTCTATGATCAGCACCCAGTCGTTGGAAGCCTGCTGGATGGAGAAGTTTCTGGCAGCGCTGAAGTCATCGCACCATGCGAAGTGAAACACCTTGTCCGCGTACTTGTGGGCAACCTCGACGGTTCGGTCCACAGAACCCGTATCAACGACAATGACTTCAAATTTGCACGGGCGAAGCCGTTTGAGGCATTCTTCTATATGATTGTCTTCATTCTTTGCGATCATGCATACTGAGATAGGGATCATAGTATCACCTCTTCACCTGTGTGAAGATTTCTTCACACGTTTCTATCATATATATTAGCATTTTCTGCATGTTACGACAATAAAATATTTTGTTGTGTCCTGGCAAAAAAAGAACAGAATTAGGAAAAAAGTACCAGACTTATTGCACAAAAATAAAGTAAAAAATAGAGGCAAAATGACGATATTGACGGAATATCGTTTAATAAGCGTTTCGCTGGTTCCTTTTTTTGGAGCTTTGTGATATAATTTTCACAAAACAAAATCAGAATCATACACTATAGGAGGGCTAACATGACAAAGGCAGAAATTTTAAAGGCAGAAATCCTGAAGCAGTATAAGAGTGTCAGACAGTTCGCGATCGAGATGGAGATACCGTATTCCACTCTGGTTACCGCCCTGGATAGAGGTATCGAGGGAATGGCGTATGGCACTGTGATCAGAATGTGTGACAAACTGAACCTGAATCCGGTTGACTTTACACCGCTTAACCAGAAGAGTGTGCTTGGCAGCAAGATCATGGAGAACCGTGTGATGCAGTATTATGTGAAGCTGAACAAGACAGGACGCAAGAAGGCATTAGAGCTGATGGAAGATTATGCGCAGCTGGAAAAATATAAGGCAGTAGAGGAGAATTGATGCAGTACGATTATCTGATAGTAGGCGCCGGCTTGTTCGGTGCCGTATTCGCACGTGAGATGAGGCAGCAGGGCAGAAGGGTGCTCGTGATTGACAGAAGGGAGCATATAGCCGGAAATATCTATACGGAGTCTGTGATGGACATCCAGGTACATCGGTACGGAGCACATATTTTTCACACTTCCGACAAGAAAATATGGGACTATGTCAATCAGTTTGCCGAATTTAATCATTATATAAATTCACCGATTGCATATTATAAGGGAGAATTGTATAATCTCCCTTTTAATATGAATACATTTAGTAAAATGTGGGGCGTGGTAACGCCGGCACAGGCACGCGAGAAGATTGCGGAACAGATTGAGAAGCTGCAGATCACGGAGCCTAAGAACCTGGAGGAACAGGCGCTCTCGCTCGTTGGCACAGACGTCTATGAGAAGCTGGTAAAAGGCTATACGGAGAAACAGTGGGGAAGAGATTGCAAGGATCTGCCATCCTTTATCATCAAGAGACTGCCGCTTCGGTTTACTTATGATAACAATTATTTCAATGACCGTTATCAGGGGATTCCTGTCGGAGGCTATACCCTTATGGTAGAGAATATGCTTCAGGGGATCGAGGTGCGGACGGGAATTTCTTATCAGGAATTTGCCGTAGAGCATGAGATAGACGGTTTGCCAATGATCATCGACAGGGAGGGCAATACTTACCGCAAGGTGGTGTATACCGGAATGATGGATGAGTATTTCGATCATTGTCTGGGACATCTGGAATACCGTTCTCTTCGGTTTGAGACACAGGAACTTCCGGAGTGTGATAATTATCAGGGAAACGCTGTGGTAAATTACACGGAACGGGAGGTTCCCTACACGCGGATCATCGAGCATAAGCATTTTACGTTCGGGGCGCAGCCGGGCACGGTAATTACCAGAGAGTATCCGGCACAGTGGCGGGAGGGGGATGAGCCTTACTATCCGGTCAATGATGAGCGCAATGACGATCTTTTCAGACAATATCTTGCACTGGCGGCAAAGAAGGAACATGTGATCTTCGGCGGCCGCTTAGGACAGTACCGTTATTATGATATGGATAAGGTGATCGCCGCGGCGCTTGAAACGGTTGAAGCGGAGCACTGAAGCCGCAGGTCGAACGGTAGTCGAATCTGTTTGATTTTTTGTGCGGGCAGAGTATTGACAAGAATCAGTACTCTGCCTATAATATGAGATGATAGTTTGAATATCAAAGTATTGGAAATTCAAATAAACACACGGGTGTTGCAGGAAAGAAGGTTCAGACACGGAAAGTGTGTGCGCAAGGTGCATTATGATGATTCAGACCATGGCGAAGCGGAGGAGACGGGGATCATGAAATGGAACGAAGCGATTAAAGAACTGGATACCAGAAGACAGAAGGCTCTTTTAGGCGGCGGACCGAACAGGATAGAGAAGCAGCATGCTGCCGGCAAGATGACTGCAAGGGAGAGGATCGAGGTGATGCTTGATCCGGGGACTTTTGTGGAAGTGGACGGATTCATGGAATCGCGTATAGACGATTTTGATCTGGATAAGAGAAGGGTGCCGGGGGACGGCGTCGTGACGGGATACGGGGAGATCGACGGCCGGCAGGTATTTGTGGCGAGCGAAGATTTTACGGTGATCGGGGGAACACTGGGAGAATATCATTCTTTTAAGATATGCAGGATTCAGGATATGGCGATGGAGATGAAAGCACCGCTTATCTGTATCAATGACAGCGGCGGCGCCAGAATAGAGGAAGGCATCTCATCCCTGAGCGGTTACAGCGGCATGTTCCTGCGTCATACGAAGGCGTCGGGTGTGATTCCGCAGATTGCGGTGATCTTGGGACCTTGTTCCGGCGGTGCGTGCTATGCGCCGGCGATCTGTGACTTTATCTTTATGGTGAAAGATATATCCAAGATGTTTATTACCGGACCGAATGTCGTTAAGACCGTTATTAATGAAGAAGTGTCCGTGGAGGAGCTGGGCGGTTCGGATGTGCACGCAAAAAAGAGCGGTGTGTCACATTTTACATATGATACGGAAAACGAATGTCTGATGGGTGTTCGGAAACTGTTGTCATATCTGCCGAGCAGCTGGACGGAGAAGCCGCCGGTTATCAATAATAAAGAAAGACAGAGCATCCTGCCCCGTGTAGGCAAGGTGTTCGGCAAGGTAGACAACGGCAAGGTGGCTTCATCCATGAAGGCGAAAGCCGCTAAGATCATGGATATCGTACCGGATAATTCCAGACACGCATATGACGTCAAGGAAGTCATTGACTGTATCGTAGATGAGGGAAGCTTCTTTGAAGTGCAGAAAGAGTTTGCCACAAATGCGGTGACCGGCTTTAGCAGAATGGAAGGTAAAGTGGTGGGAATTGTGGCGAATCAGCCCAATTCCATGGGCGGTTCTCTGGATTATCATGCGTCTGATAAGATCGCAAGATTTATCCGTTTCTGTGACTGCTTCAACATTCCGCTGATCACGCTGATCGATGTACCGGCATTCCTGCCCGGCACGGCGCAGGAGCATAACGGTATTATCCGGCACGGCGCGAAGATTCTGTATGCCTATTCCGAGGCGACAGTGCCGAAGATTTCACTGATTATGCGTAAAGCATACGGCGGCGCTTATATTGCGATGAACTCCAAGGAGATGGGCGCGGATATTGTCTACGCATGGCCCATTGCCGAGATCGCGGTTATGGGGGCGGACGGCGCCGTAAATATTGCGTTCAAGCGTAAGATCAAGGCTGCGGCAGATCCGGAGGCCATGCGCGCGCAGTGTAAAGCGGAGTATGAAGCGCGGTTCCTGAATCCTTACGTGGCGGCCGCAAGAGGATATGTGAACGAGGTCATCAAGCCGGAAGAGACGAGAGAGGCATTGGTGCGGGCGCTTAGAGGACTGAAGAACAAGCAGACCAAAGCCCCTGAGAAAAAACACGGGAATATCCCCCTCTAGACGAAAAAGAAAACAGGCGGCGCAGAGCGCAGAGCGCGGACCTGCGGGCCTCAAAATCGAAAATAAAATCCCGACGGGATGAAACAGCAAACGACAGATCTTCCGATCTGTCGTTTCTAATAGTAATTTACCAATTATCAGATTAAAAGAACCCTGAATAATTAACAATAACCGTTAAACATCATGCCGCTGTAGGCGCTCGTGATATACGGACTGGCGAAGTTCTTGCCGGGATTCTTGTATGCCACGATTACGTTATTGACATAATTCATCGGGTCCAGAGATACCTGGTTGGACTTGCGCAGTACCGAGTTCGTGAAACTCTTCATCGGTGAAAAAGCTTCCTTCGCGTTATCGCTCATAGCGGTCTGACGCAGCGCCGCGTCATCGACTTCCAATGTGCCGTCCAGATTCAGATTCAGTCCGACGGAAGTAAGATCGCTGGCATAGACCCGTGCAACACTGCTCATTTCATTAAAAAGCCGGTTGCTCTTTGGCTGGTTATCACTGTATTCCGCCACGGCATACAGGAAAGAATTAAAACCCTGTACCAGCGTGTTGATATTCTCCGTAAGCGATTCCACATCCGTCTTAAGCCCGATGGAGGCGGTCTCACCTTCCATACTGCTTAAACCGGTCAGTTCTACCTCGTAAGCGTGAGCCAGCGTAAAACGGTTGGAAGTAGAAGAACTTTCCTCACCGTTGACGATGTAGGATGCGTTAGCCGGCTGTACGGATACATGATCCAGTCCGAAATAGTCTACTGCACCGGAGGTCTTACTCGTCCTGTGGTCGGATATTTTATAGATATAAGGCTTATTATCCTTAAGCCCGGTGGAGTTGGATTCCATTCTTAAATAAGAAGTGTTGTCCTCTCCGGAGATCACCTGTGCCGTGATGCCGATATTGGCGTTGGTGACCAGGCGCGCCAGACGATCCTGCACATCCCTGTTTGTGTCGGTAGGCTTGATACTGAACTGAAATTCATAATTCAGTCCGTCAATACCGATGTCAAAAGAGTAGGTGTCGGGCGTAAGTGCTACAACTTCACCATTTGGAAGGAATTTCCCTGTATTTACCTGTGAGGATGCCAGCTGGTTTACTTCGACGTCATAGGCAGGCAGATCGTCAGTTGATCTGGCGGAGCCGATAAAAGAAGCTTTTGCGATATTCGGGTTGCTGGAATAAGCCACCTTTTTATTCAGAAGTTCATCTTCATCCAATCCGCCGAGTGAAGCGATCGTATTGCGCAGTTCACGTGCATTTTCTTTTACACTGATGGCAAACCGCTGTGAATCCTTACTGGTATCTAAGATATACAGAGGGGATTCCTTATTCATTTTGACAATGGAATTATAGACGCCGCGCAGTTCGCTCTTCTTATGAGAGTCATAAGGCGTACTGGATTTCGGCGCGTAGGTAGTCATATAGAAGTTGTATACATTGTTCAGATTATGAATCGTATTATAAGACACAGTCCCCCCTCCTTTCTTCCATGAAATATTCTCGGAACCTGTCAGATCATCGATAACTGCCGGTCGCTGTCCTTAGCATACAGTCCATCGATGCGGTATTATTCAGGAAAACTCTCAAAAGAGTATTCTATAACTCTATTCTATCACCGCAATTAAAGGAAATGCAAGCATATTATAAGCTTTCTGGCCGAAAAACATCAGAAAATGTTGCCGGAAATTGCAGCAAGTGATCAAACCATGTTCGTTATTTAATATGTATATCGTAGTGTAGATGATAAAAATGAAGAGGGAAAAACCATAAATTTAAAATATTTTATAAATAATGTACGGAGCTGTTCGGGAGAAGCGGTGTTCGAAGCTTTTTTGTCCGGCCATTCTATTTGTTGAAAAACAAGTTGACTTCGCGTGCGGCGTATGGTATATTGGTTGAACAAGATAGGATTTAGGTCTTTTTTTTATGCTCAAAAATAGTGACCAGCATGTCTGAATCATACACGTGGAGGTAGCAAGATGCGTACAAAAATCACATTAGCATGCACAGAGTGCAAGCAGCGTAACTACAATACGACGAAGGACAAGAAGACTCATCCGGATCGTATGGAGACGAAGAAGTATTGCAGATTCTGTAAGACACATACTCTGCATAAGGAAACGAAATAGTCGCCGGTTGTTTGGGCGAAGGGATTCGTGTGAATTTTTTCACACGCGGGATTTGTGTCCGTGCGTACTTGACACAAATCCGTTAATGTGCAAAAAGTGCGCAGGAAAGAGGATTAACATGGGAGATTCTGCTAAATCAGAAGGAACGTCCAGAATTACAAAGTTCTGGGATGGCGTGAAAGCTGAATTTAAGAAAATCACTTGGCCTGATAAAGATGCCCTCTTGAAACAATCTATCGCGGTTGTTATTATTTCTGTTGCGGTTGGAGCTGTCATCACGATACTGGATTTCGGTCTGCAGTATGGTGTGGACTTCCTCACCACTTTTTCATTATAAAAAGTGCTGTAAACAGAATCTGAGAAAAGCATGATACAGGACTGACAAATCATGCTGACGTGGAGGGACGTATGGCAGAAGCAAATTGGTATGTTGTTCATACTTATTCCGGATATGAGAATAAGGTAAAAGCCAACATTGAGAAGACTATTGAGAACAGACATCTGGAGGAAGAGATTCTGGAAGTCAGAGTGCCTATGCAGGAAGTCATGGAGATGAAGAACGGCGCGCGCAAGACGGTTCAGAAGAAGATGTTTCCCGGCTATGTTCTGATCAATATGATCATGAATGACGATACATGGTATGTGGTGAGAAACACAAGAGGCGTCACGGGATTTGTCGGACCGGGAAGCAAGCCCGTACCGCTTACGGAAGCGGAGATGAAGCCTCTCGGCATCAAGATGGAGAATGTGAGCGTCGATTTCGCAGAAGGCGATACCATCGCGGTGGTTGCCGGTGTCTGGAAAGATACGATCGGCGTTGTTCAAAGAATCGACTTCGGTAAGCAGGTGGCTACGATCAATGTTGAGCTTTTCGGCAGAGAGACACCTGTGGAGATCGGTTTCGCAGAAGTCAGAAAAATGTAAATGATATTTATTCCGCTCCGGCGGATTAGATATACTGTGGGAGCATCATTTCGTCTGCGATGATGCGGCACGAATTTACGGATGTAGATTCTTGTGCGCTTTGCAGGATTGAGAAGTATGGTGCGCCCGTACCACATTATTTTAGGAGGTGCCATTATGGCAAAGAAAGTAGAAGGATATATTAAGTTACAGATTCCTGCCGGCAAAGCTACACCGGCGCCGCCGGTTGGTCCCGCACTCGGACAGCACGGCGTAAACATCGTTGAATTTACAAAACAGTTCAACGCAAGAACAGCCGATAAAGGTGATGTGATCATCCCGGTTGTTATTACGGTTTATGCAGACAGAAGTTTTAGTTTCATCACAAAGACTCCCCCTGCAGCAGTTCTTTTAAAGAAAGCATGCAACATTAAATCCGGTTCCGCAGTTCCGAATAAGACGAAGGTTGCTACGATCTCCAAGGCAAAATTACAGGAGATCGCTGAGACAAAGATGCCTGATCTTAACGCTGCAAGCCTGGAAGCAGCTATGAGCATGATTGCCGGAACTGCCAGAAGCATGGGCATCACAGTAGAAGAGTAATGGAGGATTTGACATGAAACATGGTAAAAAGTATGCAGAAGCGGCTAAGCTCGTAGACCGTATGGTTCAGTACGATACGGCGGAAGCAATCGCTCTGGTTAAAAAGACAGCAACAGCTAAATTTGATGAGACGATAGAAGTGCATATTAAGACTGGATGTGACGGACGTCATGCGGAGCAGCAGGTCCGCGGTGCCGTTGTACTTCCGAATGGAACAGGTAAGACTGTCAGAGTACTGGTATTTGCGAAAGGTGATAAGGTGGCTGAGGCGGAAGCGGCAGGCGCTGATCACGTAGGTGGTGAAGAACTGATTCCGAGAATCCAGAATGACGGATGGCTTGACTTTGACGTAGTCGTTGCAACACCGGATATGATGGGCGTTGTAGGACGTCTCGGTAAGGTGCTGGGACCGAAAGGACTCATGCCTAATCCGAAGGCAGGTACGGTAACGATGGATGTTACCAAGGCTGTCAACGATATCAAAGCAGGTAAGATCGAGTACAGACTGGATAAAGCGAATATCATTCATGTTCCGGTCGGCAAGGCTTCCTTTGATGAGGCGAAGATTCAGGAGAACTTTGACGCACTGATGGAGGCGATCGTAAAGGCGAAACCGTCGGCACTCAAGGGTCAGTACTTAAGAAGCATTACACTGGCAACCACGATGGGACCGGGTGTGAAGGTAAACACGGCGAAATACTAATCAACCGGTTTAGAGCCGTAACAGATGAATCACGAAGTAAGAGGGCAGCACAGATTGTGCTGCTCTTTTTGGAGAATGCCAGACATTCTCTGAATCGAGTGCGCCGGCACTCGATATGTGTTGGGAAGAGGAAAAAGCAACAGTGTAGATCATTTAGGGAG
>CALGVA010000003.1 GCA_937920345.1 uncultured Lachnospiraceae bacterium | reverse complement strand
ATCCTGCTTGTATGCCCGTAAATCAAGGCTTTTTTGAGATAATCAACCATTTTATGTGACAAATGATGATAGTATGAGCAGACTTTTTTGCGCCGTCTGTGATTGTCAATTATTTTTTATTACAGCGAAATCAAAAAGTCAGCACGAAAAGGTGGTGAGAATAATGCCTGAATTACCTGAAATAGAAACAATCAAAAGTGTAGTTGAGCCGCAGATACAAGGGCTTACGATTGAAAATGTGCTTGTCAACCGCCCGGAGGTCATTGCACATCCGACAGCAGATAAATTTTGTGAAGATGTGACAGGACAGGCAATCTTTTCTATGGCACGCAGAGGAAAATTTTTGATGATCAATTTGGGTAATAAAAACAAGATCATTCTGCACCTGCGAATGACGGGCTGCTTACTTGTTACTCCGTCTGATTATCAACTGGAAAAGCATACACATATCATTATGCAATTAAGTAATGGAATGGAATTACGCTTTTCCGACACTCGTCGTTTCGGACGGTTTTGGCTGATACGAAATGATGAAAAAGATACATACAGCGGTATTGAAAAGTTGGGATTAGAGCCATTGTCTGCCGAGTGCAACGCCGAATATCTACAATCCCGATTAGAGAAACGGAAAAGAGCAATCAAAGAGTGCCTGCTCGACCAAAGCGTGATTGCTGGAATAGGTAATATCTATTCCGATGAAATCCTATATCGTGCAAGGATAAATCCCTCTGCCCCCGCAAACGGTCTGAGCGTTAGCGAATGGGAACGCCTTGCCAGTGAGATTGCCGGCTGCTTGCGTTACTTCATTGATAAAAACAGTATCTCGCAAGAGGATTACCTGATAACAAAAGGTCAGGACTACCGAAATACTCCATTTCTGCAAGTGTACGGTCACGCCGACGAACCTTGCCAGAACTGCGGAAATATATTGTGTCGTACCGTGATTGGCGGCAGGAGCAGCGTGTATTGTCCTGCTTGTCAGAAATAGAATTTGAATCTTACGGCGTACCTGACTTTCTATCGTGAGAATGGTTTCCAACAATTCGATACAAGACTGACAGATTCATCTAATCGTGAGCCTCATGATCTGATACAGCTATTGAAGCTGTTTTAGCTGAAAATTTTATAGTAATAGTAACTTTAGGTGCATGGTAGAGAGAAAATAAATATCATGCGCCTTTTCAGTTTGGAGATATCGTCTTGTATGTATGCGGGGCGATATTTTTGTATGGAAACGGAAGGACAAAAAATATGGCAAAGAATTTAACTCAGAATGTTTACTCTTGAGGGGTAAAATATCTGTTCTGTCACGCCGAATGCTGCCGCTTATGCCATGGTAAAAATGTTTAACTTTTTTTAGGTATTGACCGTACAGTTACTGTACGGTTTATGATATTTCTATCAGCACAGCGCATTATGCACTGCCTGAAAAAAGTATACAGACAGTGGGGCAGGCCGCAGTAACTGCTCCGACAGGGAGGAAATCATATGGAAAATCAAAATGCCTATTTAAAACCGGTCACATTGAAAAACATCTTAAAATTCGCAGTTCCGACCATAGCCATGAGTGTATTCATGTCTTTCTACACCATGGTTGACGGTTTGTTTGTGTCCAATCTGATCGGCACGAACGCACTGTCGGCAATCAACCTGACAGCGCCTGTCATCCAGCTTGTCACAGCCATTTCCACCATGCTGGCAACAGGAGGCAGTGCGGTCATTATGAAGAAAATGGGGGAGCAGAAGAGGGAGGAGGCGAAGGAGGACTTTACCTTTCTGATTCTGGTAAATGTGGTTGTCGGAGTTGTGATGTGCGGTCTGGGTTATCTGCTCATGGGACGGATCTTTGCGGGCATGAATCTGTCGGCGGATGTGGCGGGATACTGCGTGGAATACCTGAGCAGGTATCTGCTGTTTACCGTGCCGATCCTGTTGATGAATAACTTTACCCTGTACATGATCGCCAGCGAGAAAGCCACCCTTTCTCTTGTATGTTCCGTGTCGGGCGGGGTGTTGAACATGGTGCTTGATTATGTGTTTATCGCTGTTTTTGATATGGGGATCAGCGGAGCGGCAATCGCAACGGGATTGGGGTATTCCGTCACGGCGGTGGCAGGCCTGTTTGTTTTCAGCAGAAAAAAGAGCCTGCTGCATTTCACGAAACCGGCGTTTCGCCTGAAGGTTCTTATGAATGCCGCAGCCAACGGCTGTTCGGAGATGGCTACGGCTCTTGTTACGGGAATCATTACGATGATGTTTAACTGGACTATGCTTCACTATGTTGGTGAGGACGGCATTGCCGCGGTCACTATTATCATGTATGTATTAATGTTTGCAAGTTCTCTGTATACAGGGTATTCTTATGGTGTGGAACCCATGACCAGCTATTATTACGGAGAGCAGAATCATGAGAAACTGCAAAAGCTGATTTCGATCAGTCTGAGAGTAATCACTGTCATCTCGCTGATGACGGCAGCAGCGTCCTTTATGCTGACCAGACCGCTCGTATCGGTGTTTGCACGACCGGACAATCCGGTGTATGATCTGGCGGTTACCGGCAACAGGATCTGTACTGTAGCGCTGTTTTTTATCGGTTTTAATATTTTTGCCAGCGGAATGTTCACAGCGCTGTCAAACGGAGTGGTTTCGGCGGTTCTGGCTTTTTCAAGATCCTTTGTCTTTATGCTGATCACCATGCTCGTGCTTCCTGCACTCCTGGGTGTGAACGGAATCTGGCTTGCCACGCCTGCGGCGGAGTTGATGGCGCTTGTGTTATCGGCGGCTATGTTTGCAAAATACAGGAAGCGGTATCAATATTAGCAGCATGATAACGGATATTATGAGAGCATTCGTCTCTTTTATTAAGACCGGCTGATCTTAAGCAGGCTGTCGGAGATGTCATTTACCTGCCGGAAGGTTGTCTCGACCTCTCCGGTGACATTTTTCTGGGTCCGGGATTCATCGACGATCTGATTGGCCTGGGTGATGGTGTTTTCCACAAGCTGTTCCATCTGCCTGATCATGCCAAGGACCTGTTCCCCGTGTGCGACTGTGTCGGTGCTGGAATCAGCGGCGATACGGGCTTTCTCCTTGGATTCTTCCTGCAGTGCGCCGATCTGTTCGGCTTCTTTCTCTACGGCCTGAAGCTTCATGATCTCGTTTGTCACGGTGTTGATATTCTCCTGATTCGATACCTGCACTTCCTGCAGAAGACCGAAGATCTTCTGAATAATGCCAGTGATCGCGTCGCTGGCTTGTCTGGAATCTGACGCAAGATTCTGCACTTCATCTGCCACTACGCTGAAGCCTCTGCCCATTTCGCCGGCTCTTGCGGCCTCTATGGAGGCATTCAGGGCCAGCAGATTGGTCTGACTGGTAATACCGGAGATCGTCTTTGCAAATTCGGAGATTTCCCTGACGCCTGTTTCCAGATCGGTGATCAGCTTCTCCGTCTGTCTGGCAGAAACCTCGATTACCTGGATACCTGAGGTGGTCTTCTGCATTAACGTAATATATCCCTGGACTTTCTGCGTGGTTTCTTTGGAAATTTGCAGCATGTGTTCCATGTTGTTTACCACATCGCCGGCGTTTTTGTTCAGTTCATTCATGGACTCCCGGACGGAATTGACGAATTGGAAACTCTCGTTACAGTCTTGAAGGGTGGTGCCGGCGGCGGAGGCAATAATCTCATTGGTGGCTGCAAAATCATGAATATAGGTATCCAGCTGCTCCACCACACCGCTTAATTCACAGGAGGCTTTTTCACACTCGTCCACGAGCGTTAAGGTCTGTCTGGTATCGGCGAATTTGACAAGCATTTGATGGGACAGTTCGGCTATTTTGGCGCAGACAATACTCATTACCGCCGTTTCCAGTAAAAAGCCCAGCGAACGGCTGATAAACCACATCATATTTGTTTCAAATTCAATCTGCGGTACGTGCAGAGAACGAAAATATAGGGAGATGACCAGCAGTATATAGGAGATTACGGAAATCCGGATCGTAAACTTTTTATCATAATAGAACAGACTGAAAACCATGGCGAACGCATAGGTCATATAGATACCGATGGCGGCGTTAGTGGCCATAAGTGCAATCATCATGCCAAGAGCCAGTGTGATCACATACTTCATAATACCGGGCGGCGTGTTCATCTTGTAGGCTGCGCCGGGACCCATGGTAACGACCACACCGATCAGAGTAAGCGGGATCAGCTCGTTTAGTTTGATTTGAAAAATACCGAGGACAGACAGGATGTAAAGAAGCGGAAATACAAGGATCAGCCACCGCAGGACTTTCACTGCCGTTTTCGTCACACGTGCATCGTTTTCAGCAAAAAAATTTTGTTCCATGGAAAAGTACCTCCTGTCTGTCATTTGTTTTAATTATAGTGTTTTTGTTAATTGAAAACCATATGACCGGTATAGATTGCACTTTTCAGGGAATACTTTGCAGCTATTGTTTCCCTGAAAAGGTGTGTGGTATACTGTACAGGGTGATAAAGAACACCACTGTGAAGCAGAATGATAAAATGTCTGTCCGGCGTAATCCGGGCAGGCGGGGAAGCAGGGCGGAATCGTGCGGAGCAGCAAAGTGGCACGCCGGAAAGGCAAGGTAACATTTTGAAGATTCTCAAGAGTAATAAAGCACAATACGAGTATGACATTCACGCGCTGGTAAAAGCGTTTTATCCCGCATGGGAACTGAAAGTCCTGACGCCGGAATCCGTGGTGAAGGACAGGAGGATACGTGAGATCATTCCGGTGATGGAACTGGAATTTTGTTCCAGGGAAGTAAAATTTACAGTGCATTCAGGTTTACATAACACCGAAAATATTTCCGACGACATAAAGGGAAGTTCAGGCCGTGGCAGCGTCGCGGCTCAGAAAGAAGCAGAAATCGACAGCGGTGCAGATGGATCAATGACGGAGAATGATACCGCAGACGATTTTCACACATATACCTGGTGCAACACAGATCAGGTGGACGCATCCGAATATAAAGACGCGTTCAAGCGTTTTCTCTATACGGCATTACAGGAAGAGACGGGAATTTCGCTTCCATGGGGAAACCTGACGGGCATCCGTCCCACGAAGATCGCCATGACAATGCTGGAAAACGGCGGGAGTGAGCAGGATGTGGCGGCGTTCCTCAGAGAGAAGCATTTTGTCAGCGAGGAAAAGATCGAACTGGGAATCGATATTGCGAAGCGGGAGCGGGAGATTCTCGGCAGGCTCCATTATGAGGAAGGGTACAGTCTCTATATCGGGATTCCTTTCTGCCCCACCACATGTCTGTACTGTTCTTTTACATCTTATCCGATCAGCTTGTGGAAAGAGAGAGTGGCGGAGTATCTGACGGCGCTGGAACAGGAGATGGAGGCAGTGGCAAAGATCCAGCGCGGAAAAATACTGGATACGGTCTATATCGGCGGCGGCACGCCAAGCTCTTTGTCGGCGGAAGAACTGGACAGGCTGATCACAAAACTGAAAAGCACCTTTGATTTTCGTACCGTACAGGAATTTACGGTGGAAGCCGGGCGGGCAGACAGTATCACGGAAGATAAACTGCGGGTGCTGTACAGACATGGCGTGACCAGGATATCCGTCAATCCTCAGACGATGAAGGATGAGACGCTTCGTCTGATCGGCAGACAGCATACGGTAGCGCAGGTGGTCAGCGCTTTCCGGATGGCCCGTAAAGTGGGCTTTGACAATATCAATATGGATATCATATTAGGGCTTCCGGAGGAGACGAAGGAAGATGTGGAAGCGACCATAGAAGCGATCGCGGCGCTGGCGCCGGATTCCCTGACGGTGCATTCCCTTGCGGTAAAAAGGGCTTCCGGTCTCCATAAGTGGATCGAGGAAAACGGCGTCACAGCTTATAACAATACAGAAGAGACTATGCGGATCGCGGCGTCCGGCGCGCGGGCTATGGGCATGGAGCCTTATTATCTGTACCGTCAGAAAAACATGTCCGGCAATTTTGAGAACGTAGGCTACTCCGTGAAAGATAAGTATGGAATCTACAATATTCTCATTATGGAGGAAGTGCAGACCATAGTCGCCTGCGGAGCCGGTTCCATCAGTAAAAGGGTGTATCCGGACGGGCGGATCGAAAGATGCGAAAATGTCAAGGATGTGGCTTCTTTTATAGACAGAATCGATGTAATGATTGAGAGGAAACGGAAGCTTCTTGAGGATTGACTGACAAATAGAAAAACCGGGATTTGACAAATGGCGTAAGTGAGGACTGGAAACTATGACTGTAAATGAGAAAATGAAACTCGTAATTGATCTGGCAGAGCGGGCATTAGAGAAAAATGAATTACCGATAGCCTGTATTATATTCCACAATGATACAATAGTGGCTCAAAGTTATACATCTGAAAGTGAAGATAACAGATTATTGGTTCACGCAGAGTTAAAAGCTCTGATGGAACTGGATCAGAAAAAAATTGGAGCAAAAGAAAAGAGGCAAATGGAATTGTTCACGAATTTAGAACCTTGTATGATGTGTTTGGGTGCTTCAATATCATCATTTGTTGGCAAGGTATACTATTCACTTGACGCACCTTCCGATGGGGCGGCTAAATGGGCTGTGAAATCCTGGAATGATTATCACGTTACATCATCTTTTTGTCTACCGGAAATTACATCGGGAATTTTAAAATCTGAAAGCAAGGCGTTATTCAAGAGATACATAGATATCCACGGGGACAGCCCATTGGTGGAGTGGGTCAAAACTCTTATCCAATAAATGATTTTTATTGCCTTATTCCGCTTTTAACTCCATTGCCAAAAGAAAAAAATCCGCTTGACTCCAAAATCTTACTAGTGTAATATTTAAAATAAATCTTACACTAGTAAGATTTATTTTAAATGCGGACACCATGCTGCGAAGTTGGGATGGTTTGCTGTTTTTACAATGGAAGATGAGGAGGAACCTCCTGTTTGATTGCCAGTATGACTGAGGAGGTAAAAGGGAGAGGTGCAAGCGGTTATGTTGTTGGAAAAGATAAACAGGTTTTGGAAAGCCGGCTTGATCGAAACGAATCAAAAAACTCTTTTATTTGTAATGATTATGTTGACATTGCTGATATTGGAGGGGTGCAGCGATAAAACGCCGGAGGGATCGGACATTGGGATCGCACAGACAGATAAAGAAGTGTATTTTTCTGACGAAAATGATTCTGCCGATGTACAAAGCATAGAAGAGATTCTCAATGATATTTATGCTGAAGCGACAGGCGCAAATACATTGGGAAGTCTGGATCTTATGCGGCGTATGGTTGCCAGGCTTGGTGAAAACGGCTATGTGGCTGTTGACAGTGAAAATCAGATTGATATGACGCAGGCAGAGCAGGCGCTTTTATTCTGCAAAGCAGTAGATGAAAAAGAGACTGCGGAATTGACAATTATAGTAATTATGGAGATGGGGATTCGTAAATTTGATTTGAAAACAGAGAACGGCAAGGTAAATATTGTCAGGGGATATTACCAATTTGATCAGAATGGGTGCCTGAAGAACAGAAGTACAGTAAGTTATCCGGCGGACTTCTGGCAGTATACGGAGGAAGGGTATCTGGTCTTTGAGGGAAGCTGCTTTACAGATGAGGATTATATACTGACATTAAGTGAAACAACAGAACATACGATGCTTCGGATTTTGCCTTTGGATGAAAAGTGCAGGGAATATAACAGGAAGTATATTCTGCCGGTTGGCTATGAGCAGAACAATCTGTTTCTCTGTAATTGGAGAGAGGGCGATTCCGGGGATCTGGATTTCTACGATTTGTTTGACAGGTTCTATCCAATGGTGCACAGCCAGCCCGTGCCTTATATGGCGGATGAAAATTTAGGAGTCGGATCTGTTTTCCAGGTGCCGGAAGAACTATTTGAAAACGTGATCGGGTCATATTTCAATGTGGACAGCGAGACGCTTCGTTCTAAAACAACATATATTCCGGAACTTGCCGCTTATGAGTACAGACCACGAGGTTTTTACGAGGTGGAATATCCGGATATTGCGTATCCGGAAGTAGTGGGGTATACGGAGAACGAGGATGGGACAGTCACACTTCAGATCAATGCAGTGTATCCCAATGGAAATATGTCTAAGGAGTTTTCGCACACAACCGTAATCCGTCCATTGAGTGAGGGCAGTTTCCGGTATGTATCGAATGAGATCATCTTACCGGAAGGAAATTATGAGATCTGGTGGCATTCAAATCGGTTGACGGAGGAGGAGTGGAAAGAGGTTTATGGAGGAGCGTTTTATCAGGGCACGATGGAGCGGCTTCTTCCACAGGTGGAGCATTGTCTGATAACCGATGCAGAAAAAGAAGAACTTAATGATATGGCACTGACAGCCGCAGGACAGGCAAAAGAGGTATATAAGGACATAGAAATAACAGATGAATTGTCCTATGGGTCAAATATCAAAGAGTTTACGAAAGAGCAGTGCAGAGAGGTGGTTTCCCTTCTTGGCAGGGCAGGATATGTCAGCGTTACGGAAGATACCAATATGGAGAACTACGGGGAAATCGAAGACTTTTATGCTGCATATATGGAGAAACGTGATGCAATGGTTACGATCTTTGATGTAAACAGGGATGGACTTCTTCGCGTGCTTACTTTTATATATCGGGAGAATGAACTGCAGACATATTATGTAGGAATCGGCTGGCAGAAGGGAGGAATACCGGAGGTCAGGAATACCCTGGTCAGTGATATAGCTGAGATTAAATTGACAGAGAAAGGTTATTTTATTTATGCCAACGAAATTGTAATACCTCATTCCAGTCTGCGCCAATACTTTCGGATAAAGCCGCTTTCTGATAAATGCCGGGAATTAACAGCAAAGTATGTACATGGGTTGAGCTATGTAAATTACAATGTTCTTGTGACAAACTGGGACAGTAACAATGTAGAAGATATTTTGATGCCCTGTATGTTTGAGGATATATACCGGATACATACTGGGGAAAATTTACAGACGGAGAACCGGAGAATACCTGCGGACATATACGAAAAAATAATGACTGCATATTTTCCGGTATCAGTAGAACAGTTACGGGAAAAATGCGGCTATGACGAGGATACCAATAGCTATGAGTACGAAATGATATTTGAAAGTCAGTATCCGCCTTTTGGGGAAGTTGTTGATTACAGCGTCAGAGCGGCTGATGCGGAAAATCCAGAGGGGACGATTACGCTTGTTGTTGACGGGATATGGGCTGATTACAATTCTGACCTTGCTTTTACCAATAGAATCGTGGTACAGCCATTTCCGGATGGCACGTTCAGATATTTATCCAATACGATAGAGCAGAAGGAACTAGAAGTGCCAAAGGGAGGAAGATAAAGAATGGACAGCGGTGGATCAGATTCTTATTCTTTCCATATACCCATATCAGACAGGACGGAGAGGGAGATTTCCGCTGCTTTACTGCCGGTTGCATTTTCAGGGGCCTGGATGTTGGTGGCAAAAAAGTATGTATTGTCAAAGGTTTCTACATAGCCTACAAACCAGGCGTTTACGTTTTGACCGTCTACACGTCCGGTTCCGGTTTTGCCGTAAAAATTTTTGCCTTCCGATGAAGAACTTTCTGGCGAAAATATGCAGATGGATTCTTTTACAGCATTTACATTTTCAGGGGCAAAGCCAAAATGATTGTTGTGGAGAGCCGTTAAAAGTTCCACCTGCTCTATCGGGGAAATTTCCAGTTCTCCTTGCATCCAGTATGAGGCAAGATTTGCGTTTACAGTCTCATTTCCATACCCGATTTTGTGGATATAATCCTGAATGGCAGATGAACCGATCTGCCGGTCTATAGCCTCGAAATACCAGTTGACGGAGGATTGCATGGCAGAAAGTAAATCCTGATTCCTGTTCCATGCTTCAAACGGGTAATCGGTTCCATCCCATGCCATGAAAGAATCATCCGGAGCAATCACGCCTTCTTCCAGTCCAAACAGTGCAGCATAGATTTTATAAGTAGAATTCGGGGATGTCCTTAAAGTGGCGTGCTCCATATCATAGATCTTCCATGTACCGCCTTTCCAATCGTATAGTACGAAACTTCCTTCATATCCATTGAAACAGGCAGACAGGTCAATTCTGGAAACTTTGTCAGAGGGTATATTCCACTGATACCGGCTCTGCCTGGCAGCATAGGTGGAAAGCATCGGGGCAAGTCCGAAAAGAATAATGCCAATCGCGGCAAATGCGGTAAATCCCTTTAATTTTCTGAAGACAGTAGGTTTTTGATAAGTGGAAATATTGATAATTCTTTGCTGCATCTGCTTCATGCTTCCGCTGATTCCGACAGCAAAGGGGAAAGGCGTAAGTGAAACTTTCTCTGCAAAATTGATGAGAGTATTTCCGTAATCTTTATAATTGCTTTCATCGAGGAGCTTCAGGACGGATGTATCACAGGCAATCTCCCGTTCACTGCGCATTTCTTTCAATGCATACCAGACACACGGGTTACACCAGTAGAGTACGCCGAAAAAGTTCATAAAAAAACCGGACAGTGCGTCTTTGTGTCTGTAATGCTGTAATTCGTGTAACAGCATATACCGCAGATCCGCAGCATTATAATCCGATATAAGATGGATTGGAAGATAAATGCGTGGTCTGAATAATCCTATAATAACAGGGGATTTCAGGAAAGCAGTGCTGTAAACGGGAATATTTCTTTTTATTTTCAATTTCTTTAGACAGTTATGATATAAAATACGGACGGTTTTGTTCTGCAAGGGAAGCGCAGACTTTTTCATGGCGTTTAACCGGGATACTGATTTTATCACTAATAAAACCATAACCAGAATGCCGGACAGCCATATACCGCACAAAATCAGGCCGATCATGGAGGGTGTTTTTCGGCTGACGGACAGTGCAAAATCATTTATCTGATTTGCGATGACTGATGTATTTGGATTCAGAATCCCTTCCGCAATCACTCCCTTGTCCGATGACGCCGCATTTTTCCATGCGCCAAGCCATGCGGGAACCTGCGTAAAAGAGATCGGACGAACAGGAATAAACGGGACAGCCAGCAGCCCAAGCAGAAGAAACCATAAGTTGAACTGCATACGGCTGGTTAAATAATTTTTCAGTACCCGTTTTGCGGTTATAAGAAAACCTGTGATGATACAAATAAAAATATTACATAAGAAAAAGCGTATTCCAAAATCTGCCATGGTAAGAATCATGCCTTTCTATAACCAATTGAAAAATTTCTGACTTTTCAATTTTTCGCCCTGTCTGTGGAACCCTTCACGAGAAGGGAACGGAGCGTGTCAATGTCTGATTCGGAGAGCTTGTCATCTTCAATATATGCAGAAAGCATTGCCGCAATATTTCCGCCATAATACCTTTCAAGAAAAGAGTGGCTTTCCTGTCCGATGTATTCTCTTTCTTCGATCAAGGGCGTGTAAACGAAAACTCTGCTCTGTTTTTTATAAGAAAGCGCCCCCTTGGTGACTAGCCGTTTGATCAGGGTCTGTATCGTCTTAGGACTCCATTTTGTAGTTTGTGTTAATTTTTCGGTGATTTCATTGGTGCTGATCGGTGCGTGCTTCCATATGACTTTCATCACTTCAAATTCTGCTTCTGAAATTTGTGGTAATGCTTTCATATGTACCCCCCCTATTATATCTTACAATTGTAATATTCATTATAATGTGAAAATGAGAAAATGTCAATTTTTCTTGCCTTTCACTGGACATATGCGGCATTCCCCTGCCATTGATTTTCAGATGGGAAGCCTGCCTTTTTATGCACAGCTTCTGCCGGTTATGCATATTCTATTCCGTTACATCTTCCACACGTACATTTGTAATGTCAACGTCTGCCGTGGAGCCGCAGTTCCCCAGATTAAATTCCAGTCTGCCTTTTAAATCGTCACGCTGGTTCATGTCAAATTCAAATCCGAAGCTATGCCATTCTTTCGTGACTGTCAGCTTGGTATCGGGAAGGTAGCGTACCCAGTCCGCATAGGGAGCGGTCACAGAGGTAATGATCTGTCGCTCTTCGGAAGCCTTTGCGTCGAAGGAGACCCGGTAGGTATGTCCCTTGTAGAAGGGAATATCCCAGTGGACAAGCTGCACCGAGTAGTCTGCATCTCCCGCTGCCTCGGTGGTGATTGTGATCATGTTATCTGAGATCTTCGCGGTGCCTTTACCGTTTTCCGCTAACAGAAATTCCCAGTCCTGGGGCGTTGTCAGATCTACAGAAGTATCTCCGAAATCCCAGTTGGTAATGTAGTTGCCGGTTTCATCGGCTTCTCTTACTATAATTTCAGGTTTCTTGACATTTGTGTCATAACTTTCTTTCTGATAGACACGGACATAGTCGATCAGAAATTCGGCATGGTCGAAGTCGGTGGTCTCGTCGGGATTGCCCGGCCAGGTGCCGCCCACAGCCAGGTTCATCTGCACGAAGAAGGTCTGGTTAAAGGGAGCGGGGTATTCTTTTTCCTCGCCGCCGGGCGCGGCAGTGAACCAGTCATTGCAGGTGAGCACCGGTTCTTCATCAATATAGAAGCGGATTTCACCCGGTTCCCACTCCACGGAATACTCATGGAAATCATCTGCAAAAGAACCCTCTTCCAACACGCGCTTCCCCTGCTGCTGGCCGTGGGGTTCGCCGTAGTGGATGGTGGAGTATGCCGTGTCGGGAGCGTGGCCCAGAACCTCCATGATATCGATCTCACCGCATTTAGGCCAGTTGCCGTAATAGCTTTCTCTGGTGGGCATCATCCATGCGGCGGGCCACAGCCCCTGACCTTCGGGCACTTTAGCGCGCACGATGACCTTGCCGTACATGAAATCAGCCTTGTTCTTGGAGTTGACCTTACCCGAGGTATAATAATCCTTGCCGGCATCGGTCTGCGTCTTGACTGCTTTCAGCACGAGATTGCCGTCCGCCACATAAATATTGTCTTCGGAATCTGTGTATTCCTGCAGTTCGCTGTTGGTCCATCCGGGGTTTCTAAGTTCCTTTGTCCAGATTTCTTCATTTAATGTTTTGCCGTCAAACTCGTCATGCCAGAGCAGCTGATAGCCGTCCAGTTCGGGCGGGGTATTTTCTTTCGACCCGCCACTGCCGCAGGAAGTAAGCGCGATACAGCCGAGCAGGCATACAACGGATATGAGTTTACTTTTCATGTGCTTTTCCTCCGAATAAATAGTCATAGTATTTTATTATCATACCATTTTTTTGCTGCAAGGAAATATCATTTCCATTACTTTTATGTCATTTTGTAATAGCTTTTCCGCTGCTCCTTTACCGGTATTTATTTTGATGATATTGTGGTCTGATTTCTCATGTGTTATAATTTCCCTGTTGCGGAACAGGAGAAGTTCAGGCCGTCCGGAAAACGGACATTTGCTCGGACTGGTATGCCTGTCTCCGGTTTATGGGAATTTACGAAGCGGAACTATGGAGGCTGGTTTGTAAAATAAATTTTTCAAACACAAATTTGTGCCTGCGGCCCAAATTCGCAGGCTGCGGGAAGGCATGGGCATCAATTATGAAGAAATTAGGTCTGGTCGGCGGAACGGGACCGGAATCAACACTGGTATACTATAAGGAGATCAACCGCCTGATTCATGAGAAGACGGGCGGACAGGCATTCCCGGAGATTGCCGTGGAGAGTGTTGATTTATATAAGGCACTGGGATATGTGGAATGTGAGAAATATGAAGAACTGGGCGCATATTTATCAAACGCTGTGCAAAATCTTGTAAACGGCGGAGCGAAGGTAGTCGCACTGACTGCCGGGACGATGCACGTGGTATATGACGAGTTGAAAGACAAGGTGGCGATGCCGTTTATCAGCATTCCCGAGTCGGTCTGTGAGACCGCCGTACAGCGCGGTTACAGAAAGATAGGCCTTTTAGGAACGATTTTCACGATGCGGAAGGATTTTTTTAAGACGCCTTTTGCGAACAGGGGAATTGAGATCGTTATCCCGTCGGAGGAAGAGATGACGCTGATTAATGAGAGAATTGCCAAAGAGCTGGAATGCGGAATTGTGAAAGATTCCACGAGGGCGGAGCTTGTGAGCATTATCACAAGGATGCGGGATCAGGACGGAATCGAGGCTGTTATTCTGGGGTGCACGGAGCTTCCGCTCATATTGAATGCGGAGAATTGTCCGACAGACTGTCTGGATATCATGCAGATTCATATCAGCAGGCTGGTGGAATTGATTGCGGAGTAACATGGAAACGGATGATATTATAGAAAAGGAGAGGGCGTTATGAAAGTTGCAGTAACTTATGAAGACGGAAGTGTATTTGCGCATTTCGGGCGCACGGAGCAGTTTAAGCTCTATGATATTGCAGGCGGAAAAGTTGCGGATGCGCAGGTGGTCAGCACGAACGGGAATGGTCACGGCGCGCTGGCAGGCATGCTTGCGGGATGGAACGTGGACACGCTGATCTGCGGCGGGATCGGTGCGGGTGCGCAGTCGGCGCTTATGGAAGCCGGGATCAGATTCTACGGCGGTGTGTCCGGCAGTGCAGATGAGGCGGTGCAGGCTCTGCTTGCGGGCACGCTTACCTACAATGCCGATGTACACTGTGAACATCAGGGACACGGAGACCATGAGGAAGGGCATAGTTGTGGCAGCGACCGGCACGGATGCCCGGGCAGTGAGAAATTCTGATTTCCTGCCGGCGAAAGCGTAAGGGGTGCGGTCCTGCTTGAAAATCCGGATAAAACGGTGTAGAATCGTAGCAGTAAACTAATATATGGAAGATAGTGACAGGGAAGCAGAAGACTGAACTGTTACGGAAGATGGGAGAAATTATGGCACTCAGTAAGAAGCCGGTTACCGGTATGAAAGATATTCTTCCGGAGGAGATGGAGATCCGTGACTATGTCATTGGCGTCATCAAGGAAACCTACGGAAATTTCGGATTTACCTCGATTGAGACGCCCTGTGTGGAGAATATAGCGAACTTAAACTGTAAAGCAGGCGGCGAGAATGAGAAACTGATTTTCAAGATCTTAAAGAGAGGCGAGAAGCTGCGGCTTGCACAGGCGCAGAGCGAGGACGACCTTGTGGACGGCGGACTCCGGTATGATCTGACGGTGCCGCTTGTACGCTATTATTCCAATCATGCGAATGAGCTTCCGGCGCCTTTCAAGGCATTGCAGATGGGAAATGTCTGGCGTGCAGACAGACCGCAGAGAGGGCGTTACCGTCAGTTTATGCAGTGCGATATTGATATTCTGGGCGAGGCGGGTAATCTGGCAGAAATCGAACTGATACTGGCGACGACGACAACGCTTGGCAGACTTGGTTTCCGGAATTTCAACATCCGTATCAACGACAGACAGATTCTGAAGGCGATGGCGGCTTACAGCGGGTTTGCGGAAGAGGATTTTGATCAGGTATTCATCATCCTGGATAAGATGGACAAGATCGGTATAGAAGGTGTAGAGGCGGAACTGCATGAGGCGGGCTACGATCAGACGTGCGTGAGTAGGTATATGGAACTCTACAGAGGACTGCAGGATACGGACGATATGGTCGGTTATCTTGCGGACAGGCTTTCCGGAGTCCTGTCAGCGGAAGTTATGGAGAGCTTTAAGGAGATCATCGACAGCGTGGAGGCGACGAAAGGTGATTTCTTTGAACTGGTATTTGATCCGACGCTTGTGCGCGGCATGTCCTACTATACCGGTACGATTTTCGAGATCGATATGCCGGAGTTTGGCGGCAGCTGCGGAGGTGGCGGAAGGTACGATAAGATGGTGGGTAAATTTACGGGTAATGATGTGCCGGCGTGCGGCTTCTCCATCGGATTCGAGAGAATTATTTTATTGTTGCTGGAAAGCGGTTTTCAGGTGCCGAAGACGGGACAAAAGATTGCCTATCTGCTGGAAAAAGGTCTGCCGTCCGATAAGCTGTGCAAAGTGATGGCACAGGCGCAGGAAGAGCGCGCGCATGGCAATCAGATTCTGGTGGCGCGCATGAACAAGAATAAGAAATTCCAGAAGGAACAGCTTACCGCGCAAGGATACGAAGCGTTCCAGGAGTTTTATAAGGAAGAGTTGAAAAGATAGAGATTCTGTCCGGACAAAAAGTGTTGTTTGAAGACAGCCGGAATAAAGACAGGACAGATATGAGGAGGAAGAAAAATGGCAGAGTCTATGAAAGGCTGGAAGCGGTCGCATCGTTGTGCGGAGCTTTCCACACAGAATGTCGGAGAAGAAGTAACCGTTATGGGATGGGTACAGAAACAGAGAAACAAGGGCGGTATTATATTTGTTGATCTGAGAGACCGTTCCGGTATTCTGCAGATTATTTTTGAGGAAAATGACTGTGGTGCGGAGGCGTTTGCCAAGGCTGAGAAAATGCGCAGCGAGTTTGTGATTGCCGTAACCGGTAAGGTAGAGAAGCGTTCCGGTGCGGTCAATGAGAATCTGAAGACCGGTGAGATCGAAATTCGTGCCGCACAGGTGCGTATTCTGTCCGAATCAGAGACGCCGCCGTTTCCGGTGGAAGCCGATGCTAAGACGAAGGAAGAGATTCGCTTAAAATACCGGTATCTGGATTTGAGAAGACCTGATTTGCAGGATAAGATTATCCTGAGAAGTAAAATTGCTTCCGAGATGCGCGCATTTATGGCAAACGAAGGATTTCTGGAGATTGAGACGCCGATCCTGTGCAAGTCCACGCCGGAAGGTGCCAGGGATTATCTGGTGCCCAGCCGTGTGCACCCGGGCAGTTTCTATGCGCTGCCGCAGTCGCCGCAGCTCTATAAACAGCTTCTGATGTGTTCCGGTTACGACAGATATTTCCAGATCGCACGCTGTTTCAGAGACGAAGACCTGCGTGCCGACAGACAGCCGGAGTTTACGCAGGCGGATATGGAATTATCATTTGTGGATGTAGACGATGTGATAGACGTCAACGAGAGACTGATCAGGCATGTATGCAAAGAGGCGATCGGGCTCGATGTACAGATTCCGCTGCCGCGGATCACATGGCAGGATGCGATGGACCGTTACGGTTCCGACAAGCCGGACACCCGTTTTGCGATGGAACTGACGGATGTGTCCGGGGTCGTTGCAGGATGCGGGTTCGGCGTATTTATATCGGCACTGGAAAACGGCGGTTCTGTCCGCGGACTGAATGTGAAGGGACAGGCGGCGATGCCCCGTAAGAAGATTGACGCGCTGGTAGATTTTGCCAAAGGCTACGGTGCTAAAGGACTGGCATATTTGAGTGTGCAGGAGGACGGCACCTATAAGTCTTCTTTTGCAAAATTCATGACAGAGGAAGAACTGGGCAGGCTGGTACAGGCCATGCAGGGTGAGAAGGGCGATCTGCTGCTCTTTGCGGCTGATAAGAAAAATATTGTATACAGCGTGCTCGGCGCGCTGCGTGTGGAGCTGGGTAAGCAGCTTGGACTGATTGACGAATCGAAGTTCAACTTCTTATGGGTAGTGGACTTCCCTCTGTTAGAGTGGAGCGAGGAAGAGAACCGCTTTATGGCGATGCATCATCCTTTTACCATGCCGATGGAGGAGGACTGGCAGTATATTGATTCCGATCCGGGACGTGTCCGGGCGAAGGCGTATGATATCGTATTAAACGGCGTGGAGCTGGGCGGCGGTTCCGTTAGAATCCATCAGGATGACATACAGGAGAAGATGTTTGAGGTACTCGGATTTACGAAGGAACAGGCGTGGGAGCAGTTCGGCTTCCTGTTAAACGCTTTCAGGTACGGTGTACCGCCCCACGCGGGATTGGCTTACGGTCTTGACAGATTTGTGATGCTTCTTGTCGGGGCGGATAATATCCGCGAGGTCATTGCATTCCCGAAGATCAAGGATGCGTCCTGTCTGATGACAGAGGCGCCCGGCACGGTGGATGAGAAGCAGCTCGTGGAACTGCAGATTGCATTCGCGCCGGAGTGTAAAGATGGAGAACAGGATCAGAACGCTTAGAAACAGAACCGGTGCCATGCGGGGAGCAGGCATTGTACAGCTGAGAGGAGGACACAGATGAATATACAGAATCCGGCAGCGATTATACAGTTGATGAATTTATGGAGCCGTTTTCAGAATAATCATCCGAAGTTTCCAAAGTTTATTTCGGCGGTGGTGAGAAACGGTATCAAAGAGGGCAGTATCATAGAAATTAAAGTGACGACTGCGGAGGGGGAGAGCTTTGATTCGAACCTGAAGATCAATGCGGATGACATGGAGATGATCGAACAGCTGAAGAGTCTGACACGGGAACGATAGCGGCTTTTACTCTGACAAGTTATCTTCCGGGGCCTGGCGATTTTCTCAGGTGCCTGCAAGGTAACTTTTGTCATGGGATCATTTGTGCCGGCGTACGTAATTGTAAGGCGGCCGGACATGACATGTGCGATTATGAATATACAGGGTGTGTAAGGATGAACAGATTTATATTGAGACAGTCTCTGCTGCTGTTTCTGACAGCGGTGATCTGGGGCGTGGCGTTTGTGGCGCAGAGTGCGGGCATGAATTATGTGGGGCCTTTTACTTATAACGGCGTGCGTTGTATTCTGGGCGGTCTGGTCCTGCTGCCATGTATCGCGCTGCTCGACAGACTGCAGGGTGGCAGGAGTGTGCAAGGTGATGCGGCGGCGCAGGCGGCAGAGGGTATGAAGACAGAAGAAGCGTTGACGCCGGCGGAAGCACGTAAGAGAAACAGAAGACAACTGGCGGCAGGCGGTATATGCTGCGGTGTTATTTTATTTGTGGCAAGCAGTTTACAGCAGCTCGGCATTCAGTATACGTCGGTTGGAAAAGCAGGATTTCTCACGGCGATGTATATCCTGCTTGTGCCGGTCATGGGACTGTTCGTACATAAGAAGGTTGGCATGAAAGTATGGATCGGCGTCGTTTTTGCAGTTTGCGGATTGTATCTGCTGTGTATGACGAACGGGTTTAAACTGGAACGGGGAGACGCGCTGGTGCTTGCCTGTGCGGTGGTCTTTTCACTGCATATTCTGGTGATCGATTATTTCTCACCGAAGGTGGATGGCGTGCGAATGTCCTGTATTCAGTTCTGGGTATGCGGCATTGTGGCGATGCTTTGCAGTTTCGTGTTTGAACAGCCGGACCTTAGCAGTATCCTTGCCGCCTGGCAGCCGGTCTGCTACGGCGGGATCATGTCCTGCGGCATTGCTTATACACTGCAGATCGTCGGACAGAAAGGCATGAATCCGACGGTGGCGTCGTTGATCTTAAGTCTGGAGTCTGTTGTGTCCGTAGTGGCGGGGTTCCTGATTTTGGAGCAGACGATGAGCAGAAGAGAACTGCTCGGCTGCAGTCTGATGATCGTAGCGATCGTGCTGGCACAGCTGCCGGACAGGAATAACCGGGGGATGGCAGATAGAGAAAAAATTGTTGAAGCAAAACAAGGATGAGAAGGGGAAGGGTTATGGCAAAAGAATATTTTTTTGTATTTTACAGCATTCTGGCAGTGATTCTGCTGATTGGTGTGAAACCGGCAAACAGGGGGAAGTGGCGGGAAGAGTCATTGTCCTTGCATTCGTCAAAAGGGCTTTTGGGGTTTTGTGCAGTGGGGATCATGCTGCACCATATGTCCCAGACGATTTATTTTGCGAATGAAGATCCGGGGATTCTGTTGTTTATGGTGGATATCGGGGTTTGTTTCGTGGGTATGTTCTTTTTCTTCTCCGGTTACGGGCTGTACTCCAGCCTGCGGGACAAGCCGGATTATCTGAAGGGATTCCTGCGCGGGAGGCTGCCGGCAGTTCTGGTGCCCTTCTATATGTGTAATTTTGTCTTTATTCTGGGATCCTTCCTTTTCGGTTATCAGTTTAAGAAAGGGGAGCTGGCGCCTTATCTCACAGGTGCGATTCTGATGAATTCCCAAATGTGGTACATCGTGGAGATTTTCATTCTGTATCTGCTGTTTTACATTGTATTTCGTCTGGTCCGTAACCGGAATGCGGCATGTGCGCTGTATACGCTGCTGACGGTGGCGCTGATCGGCTTCAGCCTGTGGCTCGGGCATGACAAGACGACGCCGACACAGGGATTGTGGCTTCACGGGGAGTGGTGGTATAATACGACGCTGCTTTTGCCCGCCGGGATTCTGTTTGCGAAGTGGGAGAAGCCGATTCTGTCTTTTGTCAGGAAATTTTACGCGATCGTGCTGATCGTTGCGGCGCTGCTCACCGCGTTTTTGTATAAAGAAACGCTGTTTATGCTGCGCACCAAGGGCTATTGGGTTGAGTGGGACGGCTATGCCGGTTATAAGGAGAAGCTGCAGACGCTGGCGGTACAGACGCCGTTTGTGCTGCTGGCAGTCTTTACGGTGATCGTGATTCTGCAGAAGATCGAGTTCGGCAATAAGATTCTTGATTTTCTGGGCAGCATTGCATTGGAGTTATATCTGGTCCACAATCTGTTCCTGCTGTATATGCCGGCTTCCAACAGGGTATGGTATATACTTGGGTGCTACGGCGCATCTATTGCACTGGCGACTGTGCTGCATGTGGCGGATCATAAGCTGATCGGACTGATCAGGCAGATTGGCAGGAAAGCAAAACACTGATATACTGGTGGGTACAACAAAGCAAAGGAGCAGTTGCACTATGGCAGAAAATAAAATAGACAATACGCAGCTTGAGACATTACTGGAGGAATTTGCACAGGACAGGCAGAAGGAGAAGTATGCCGCAGTCATGGAGCTTCTGGAGAAGGCGCTCATACTGGTTCCTGTCATGCAGCCGCAGGGGCTGGACGAGGAAACCCAGCGACTGATGAAGGAAGGAAAACAGGTTAAGATTCCGCAGGGAGCGAAGATTGCCCCCTGTCTGCTGCGCAAGGAAACCGGCGAACAGGCACTGCCGATTTTTACGTCCGCAGCGCAGATTCCGGAAGACAAGAAGAGTCCGGCGCTTATGGCGATGCCGTTCGGGGCATGTCTGTCTATGGTCATGGCGAATCCCGGACAGGTGGAAGCCATCGTACTCAATCCTTTTACACACAATATGGTATTGCCGCAGACGGTTCTGGATGTGGCAGTCAAGCGTCTTGGTGCGAAGAAAGAGACGAAGACGATCAAGGTGACGGAGCAGCAGTTCGGACAGCTTGTGCATAACAGGGTGGCGATGCAGCTGCTTCCCAAATATCTGTTTGAACATAAGGAAGAAGGTTTAAAACAGTTGCAGCATGAAGAAGGAGCATTCATACTGCAGTTTTACAGAGAGTGCTATCCGGAGGGACGGAAATCATCTGTTGCCGCAAGGCAGGACGACTTTTCGGTTATGACGCTGAATGTTACGGATGACATGCAGATCACAAGGGTAGATATGCCGGACGGGACAGCGAAGAAGGGCATGTGTTACCGCGTATATGCCGTCTGGCTGCGCGGTCCGCAGGAATTACGTTATTATACAATGGAAAAGACAGAGCAGGGAAATCAGATCGGGAGAATTACCGCAGACGGAAAGCATGAGCTGGTGGAGGAAGCACCGGATAACGGAGCGGAAATTGAGGCGGTAATGGGGCTGGCGGCCCGCATATAGGAGCACATATGAAATATTTTATGTTTTTCCTGCTCTATAATTTCGCTGTGATCACATATATCATCGGGTATATGATTCTGCGGAAAGGGATCAGGAAGAATCGGATCGATAAGGTTTATTTCACGGCGGCGATGCTGAGTGCAGGGTGGAGTCTATGCATGGGACTCGTGCTGATTCAGACGGATCAGAACAGGGCGGCTTTCATACGGGCGCTTGGTATGCTTCATATCTTCGGACTGCTCATATGTAATACGCATATGATGGTCTACTGGTCTAATGTACGCGGCAGACTGAAACAGTGGAAAGTCGGTTTTATCTGGTCGGGGTTGTTACTGTACCCGTTTTTGATTTTACCCGGGAATGTGGTATTTGAGATGACGCCGTACGGTATGTCATACAGGATTGTTTCCGGCATATGGAGTGCTGTCTATACGGTATACTGTGCGGTTGCGGCGGTTAATCTGGCATGTGTGGCGCTTTATATGCTGCGCAGGAGCATACGCAGACGTGACAGAGTGATTGCGTATTCGCTCTTATTGTGTATCTCTGTCGTCTGTTTCGGGTGCGTGCTGGATACGGCTATACAGGTGGCGGGGATCGCAGCATTTCCGGGGACCACGATCGGGCAGTTTGTCGGCTGTGCGGTGCTGTACAGGACATACCGGTTCCATAATAAGATGAAGATGACGCTCGAGAACATGTCTGAGTTTGTGTACTATTCCGTGGATGAACCGGTATTTTTGTTTGATGAGGCAGAGCGGCTCTGCATTGTGAACAACGGGGCAACGTTGTTTCTGGGTATGAGTGCGCAGGAGTGCAGTAAGCTGCAGCTGAGTGATATATTTGAACTGAACCGCAACGCGTTCCGGTTCCGGGGGAATAAGAACCGGGTGGAAGCGCGCTGCTGGCAGCGCAATAATATATGCAGTATTACGATCGATAAGATCTATGACGATTTCAGGGATATCATCGGTTATATCGTGATTGTGCACGATGTGACGGAGCGTGTGCGTATGCTGGAGAGAGTGGGGATGGAGAAGCAGCGTGCGGATAAGGCGAATGAGGCGAAGAGCGTATTTCTTGCCAATATGTCCCATGAGATCAGGACGCCGATCAACGCAGTTATGGGTATGAATGAAATGATTCTCAGAGAGAGCGACGATGCGGCAGTCTTGGAGTATGCGAGGAACATAAGGGATGCCAGCAAGACGCTGCTCGTGCTGATCAATGACATTCTCGATTTCTCCAAGATCGAATCGGGCATGCTTGAGGTAGTGGAGAAGGTATATTCTTTGAAAGCGCTGTTGAAGGCGCTTAAGGTGGAGTGTGGTATGCGTGCCGAAGAGAAGGGACTTGCGCTGCACTTTACGGTGCCGGAGGATACGCCGGAGTGTCTGCTGGGTGATGAAGTGAGAGTCCGTCAGATTATTCTCAATATTTTAACAAATGCGGTTAAATATACCATGAAGGGCAGCGTAACGATGACAGTCTCCTATCAGTGGGTGCAGGAGAACGCGATTGAACTTGCATTCGCAGTGAAGGATACCGGGATCGGAATCAGGGAGGAAAATATCGGCAGGCTGTTTGACCAGTTTGACCGTGTGAATGAGGAACAGGTACATACGATAGAGGGAACGGGACTCGGACTCAGTATCGTGGACAGGCTGGTGAAGCTGATGCACGGTTCCGTGAAGGTGGAGAGCGTATACGGCGAAGGCTCTACATTTACGGTATGTCTGCAGCAGCAGGTGATCGGCAAAGAGACGGTCGGTTCCCTGGAGGAATCCGCTAAACGGGAAGGGCGCAGCAAGGGCGCGCCCATGTTTACGGCGCCGGCAGCCAGGATCCTGGCAGTGGACGATAATAAAGTCAATCTCACGGTGATCAAGGGACTGCTGCGCAAGACGAAGGTACAGGTCACCTTTGCGCAGAGCGGTCATGAGTGTCTGCAGTGCGTGGCAAAGGAGCGGTATGATGTGATTCTACTGGATCATATGATGCCCGGCATGGACGGCATTGAGACGCTGTCTGCCATGAGAGATATGCCGGACAACCAAAGTAAAGAGGCGGCAGTGATCGTGCTGACTGCCAATGCAATGGCGGGTGTCCGGGAGATGTACCTGGAGAAGGGATTTGACGATTATCTCGCCAAACCCATAGAAGGAACGGCGCTGGAACAGCTGCTTATGCGATACCTTCCGGCAGCATATGTGAGGAACAGTACAGAACAGAGATAGGCGGAAGCAATGACAGATACGATAATATTTGATTTAGACGGGACGCTGTTAAACACGTTGGAAGACTTGACGGACAGCGTAAATTATGTGATGGGACAATTCGGTCATCCTGTACATACGATCGAGGAGGTCAGGCGCTATGTCGGTAACGGCGCGGCGAAGCTGATCGAGCGGTCGGTGCCGCAGGGCAGCGCTGACCCGGCATACCGGGAAATGCTTCATGCTTTCAGGGCGCATTATGCGGTACACTGTGAAGATAAGACCGCGCCCTACGAGGGCATTATGGAGATGTTATCGGCGGCATGGCGGGCCGGTTACCGCATGGCGGTCGTGTCCAATAAGCCCGACAAGGCTGTAAAGCAGCTTGGCGCTAAGTTTTTCGGGGAATATGTCCGGCACTTTCACGGCGATCGCGAAGACGGGCAGAGAAAACCGGCGCCCGATATGGTGTATCGGGCGCTGAAAGAACTTGATTCAGATGCGGAACATGCCATCTATGTGGGGGATTCCGAAGTGGATCTGCAGACTGCCGCTAACGTGCCCATGACGTGCATCAGTGTGACATGGGGATTTCGGACGTTGGAACAGCTTCTTCGTGCCGGCGCGGCCAAGGAGCGTATGATCAGTTCTCCACAGGAGCTTCTTCCCCTGATTGGGCGTTTTCTTCAGGCAGAGTAATCAGCACTTTTAAGATGCGGTTATCTTTTATGCCGTCCGCCTGCAGGGATATGCCGTTAGGAAGCAGGATGGTCTCCTGATCCTGCGGCAGACGCTCGAGTTGTTCTATGATCAGTCCGCCGATGGAATCATAGTCTTCGGAATGGAGTTCGATGTTCAGTGCGTCGTTGATATCGTCTAATTTCATGCTGCCCACCACAAGATACTGACCATCATCCATCTCCTGAATCAGTTCTTCCTCGTCGGCATCATATTCGTCACGAATCTCACCCACCAGTTCTTCAATCATGTCTTCCATGGTGATCATGCCCACGGTAGCGCCGTACTCGCTTAGTACAAAAGCAATACTGAGGGATTTCTCGCGGATTTCCATCAGCAGATCGGATACGCTCTTATACTCGTAAGTGTAGTATGCTTCGCGCAGAATCTTCTTGATCTGAAATTTTTCTTTGTCTTTTACCAGAATGAAATCCTTGATATTGACCACGCCGATAATGTGATCGGGATCGCCGTCGAAGACAGGGATTCTCGTAAACATGGAAGCCTGGAAGGTGGACAGCAGTTCCTGATAGGAGGCGTCTAAGGATACGGTGGTCATCTGGATGCGCGGGATCATGATGTCCTTGGCTACCGTGTCACCGAAATCAAACACGTTATAGATCAGTTCCCGTTCTTCCGTCTCAATGACGCCGCCCTCATGGCTCACATCCACGTAGGTCTTTAATTCTTTCTCGGTGATGCTGAAATTGTTTCCCTCGGAACTGATATGTAGGAAACGCAGTATCCAGTTGGACAATTTGTCAACGATAAAGATGAGGGGCGTCAGTATCATCATCAGCATACGGATCAGTCCGCTGTAGATGAGGGTGATGGATTCCGCCCGCTGCATCGCCCATGTCTTCGGTATAATCTCGCCGAAGATCAGGATGGTAAAGGTGAGAACCCCTGTCATGATGCCGACAGCGCGGCTGCCCCACATTTTGATCGCAAAAGTGGTTGCGACGGAGGAAGCGGATAAGTTTACAATATTATTGCCGATCAGAACGGCGCTCAGCATCTTGCCGTACTGGTCCAGAATGGCAAGCACTCTGGCGGCCCCCTTGTTATTTTCCTGGGCAAGTGTACGAAGCCGCACACGGTTGACTGTCGAGAAAGCTGTCTCGGCAGAAGAGAAGAATGCTGATAATAAAACGAGAACCAGCAATGTTATGATCTGTATGACACCTGTGGTATCCAATGAAATGTTCACTCCTTATTATATTAATGTATGTACTATGCCGCGCTGCAAAAGGCGGGCATCGGAACCGGCCGTAATCCGCTCCGGTACAGTTACAGAAATATTACTATGGAACATAAGAATGTGTCAAGTTTTTCCTTGGCATGGAATATATAATTAGTAAGTTTACGTTGCGGTAGTGGTGAAGAGACGTAATAGTTCAGCCTTGCACTATTCCGCGAGTAAAATCGTTCTGTATGCGATTTTGCGAGTTGTGCAAGCGCCAAAATGCGACTTTGGAGCATTTTGTGTGCATCAGGCGTGACAGTGAAGCCGAAGGCTGAACTGTTACGAAGAGACCGGGACTGCTGCGGTTTACGGTTGTCTATTATGCGGGAACGGAGGGAATATGGGAAAAAAAGAATTTTATACGGAGAAGGCGATCTTCCTTACGAAATGTATGCTTGCTGCATATATTCTGACTGCCGGACTGCTGCTTTTGCTTGCATTTATGCTGTATCGGTTCGGGCTGTCTGAGAAGGTGGTGTCCCTGTGCATCATCGGCATTTACATAGCGGTCACTTTTGCAACGGGACTGCTTGCAGGCAAACGGGCGCCCAGACGGAAATTCCTGTGGGGACTGGCCATGGGAACGGCGTACTATGTGATCCTTGTGATCGTGTCGCTCATTGTCAACAGAGGGCTGCAGGATGTGGCAGGCAATATGGTGACGGTATTTTTCCTTTGCGCCGGCAGCGGCATGCTGGGCGGGATGATCAGTTGAGCCGGAAATTTGCTGCAGGATAAAAAAAGTTCTTTCCGTACCGGTGAAACTGTGGTATACTACATAAAGTTACGGGTGACCGGTCAGATATTATGGGTGCCGGCCGCGCCGGTATAATGGAATCAGGAACGGAGACATACGAGGAGGATACAGAGTATGAAACATATCAAGACTTTAAGCACAAGAGATCTGAAGGAATCCATGAAGAAGGGCGGATGCGGCGAGTGCCAGACATCCTGCCAGTCAGCCTGCAAGACATCCTGCACAGTAGGAAACCAGAGCTGCGAGAAGGCAAGATAAGTGATTCGGTTTCAGTTAAAATGATAGGAAGCGTAAGCAGCGATCGTAAATCGCTGCTTATTCTACGTGTTTTGTGTCAAAAGATAACAGGAGAACAGAAGTGGTACATCAATATATAAGCAACGGATATCATATTGTGCTGGACGTCAACAGCGGCAGTGTCCATGTGGTGGATGAGACGGCATACCGGGTGATACCGCTCGTGGAAGAAGCGCTTGCGGGACAGATGGAAGAAGCGCAGCAGATTGCGGCACATGCTGCAGAGAAACTGGCGGAGGAGGACGGGCGGATCATGGACCCGGCGGATCTTCTGGAGACAGTGGAGGAGATTCTGGAACTGAAGGAAGCGGGACTGCTTTTTACCGAGGACATCTACGAGAAGTATATCGGTGATTTCAGGGACCGGCAGACAGTGGTGAAAGCACTCTGCCTGCATATCGCCCATGACTGCAATCTTGCCTGCAGGTACTGTTTTGCGGAGGAGGGCGAATATCACGGCAGAAGAGCGTTCATGAGCTATGAAGTCGGTAAGAAGGCGCTGGACTTTCTCGTGGCAAATTCCGGCAGCAGAGTGAATCTGGAAGTGGACTTCTTCGGCGGTGAGCCGCTCATGAACTGGCAGGTCGTTAAAGATCTGGTGGCGTACGGCAGAAGCCTGGAAGAGCCTTATCACAAGAAATTCCGGTTCACGCTGACGACAAACGGCGTCCTGTTGGATGATGAGGTGCTGGAGTTTGCCAATCGGGAGATGGCAAATATCGTGTTGAGCATAGACGGGCGAAAAGAGATTCATGATCTGATGCGTCCCCACAGAGGCGGACAGGGCAGTTATGACGAGGTGGTTCCCAGATATAAGAAAGCAGCGGAGAGCCGAAACCAGATGAACTATTATGTGAGGGGCACCTTCACGAGAAACAATCTGGATTTTACCGAGGACGTCAAACATCTGGCGGACGAGGGGTTCGAGCAGATCTCCGTGGAACCTGTAGTCGCGGCGGATACAGAGGATTATGCGCTCCGGGAGGAGGACGTTCCAGCGATCCTTCAGGAGTACGATAAGCTGGCGCTGGAATATATTCGTAGAAAAAAAGAAGGAAAAGGTTTCAATTTCTTTCATTTTATGATAGATTTAGAGGGTGGCCCTTGTGTGGCGAAGCGATTGTCAGGCTGCGGGTCGGGTACAGAGTATCTGGCGGTGACCCCATGGGGAGATTTCTATCCCTGTCACCAGTTCGTGGGACAGGAGGAATTTCTGATGGGCAATGTGGACGACGGTATCGTCCGCACGGATATCAGGGATACTTTTAAAACATGTAATGTCTATGCGAAGGAGAAGTGCAGGGATTGTTTCGCGAAATTCTATTGCAGCGGCGGCTGTGCGGCCAATGCCTACAATTTCAGCGGCAGCATAAACGGCGCTTACGACCTTGGCTGCGAGTTGCAAAGAAAGCGCGTTGAGTGCGCAATCATGATAAAAGCGGCACTTGCCGATGAGGAAAAGGAGAAAGCATTATGAAAAAAAGCAGAGCGGTTATTGGTTTGATCGTATTTGCCCTGATACTTGGGCTGCTCGGTTACACGGCAGTGTTCGGTGTGGGAGCGGACAAGTCCGGTTCGGCTTCCAGCATTAAGCTGGGTCTGGATCTGGCGGGCGGTGTCAGCATCACATACCAGGCTGTGGGGGAAGGGAAGCCGAGCGCAGAGGATATGAGCGACACGATTTACAAGCTGCAGCAGCGTGTTGACGGTTACAGCACGGAGGCGCAGGTTTATCAGGAAGGCGATGACAGGATCAATATTGAGATCCCCGGTGTGACGGATGCCAATGCGATTCTGGAGGAGCTGGGTAAGCCGGGCAGTCTGTACTTCATCGCACAGACGGACAGCGCGGGCAATAATAACTATGAGGCAGGCTACGGTATTGATGCGGATGGCAATCTCGTTCCACAGTATACGTTAAATAAGACAATCGACGAGCTGTTGGCAGACGGTTCCATCGTGCTGACAGGTACGGAGGTGGAAGACGCGCAGGCGAGAGCACAGCAGGATTCCATGGGAAATGTGGAGAATGTAGTTGCGCTGACGCTCAATGCGGCGGGTACGGAGGCTTTCGCGGCAGCCACGCAGAAGGCTTATGACAACGGCGAATCGATCGCGATCTATTATGACGACGATTTTGTCAGCGTGCCGAATGTACAGGCTGTGATCACCGACGGTAACGCAGTGATCACCGGACAGGCCAGTGTGGAGGAAGCGCAGCGTATCGCGTCCACGATCCGTATCGGCGGCCTGAAACTGGAACTGGAGGAGCTGCGTTCCAACGTGGTGGGCGCACAGCTTGGCTCCGAGGCGATCCATTCCAGCCTGATTGCTGCGGCAGTAGGTTTCGCGCTGGTAATTTTGTTTATGATTGCAGTATATTATATTTCCGGTCTGGCGGCGTCTCTGGCGCTCTGCCTGTACACGGAGTTAATGGTAATTCTGTTGTATGCCTTTGAGGCGACATTGACGCTGCCGGGTATCGCCGGTATTATTCTCTCCGTCGGTATGGCGGTGGATGCGAACGTGATTATTTTCGCCCGTATCCGGGAGGAACTCGCTACCGGCAAGACGGTGCAGTCTTCCATCAAGATCGGTTTCAGCAAGGCGCTGTCGGCGATTCTGGACGGTAACATCACGACCCTGATCGCGGCGCTGGTGCTCTACTTCATGGGAAGCGGTACGATCAAGGGCTTCTCCATAACGCTTATGCTGGGTATTTTCCTGTCCATGTTTACGGCGCTGTTTGTCACGAAGTTCCTGATCAATGCACTGTACGCGGTAGGTGTCCAGAGTGAGAAGGCTTACGGTGTGGGGAAAGAGAAGAAGACCATTGATTTTCTCTCTAAAAGAAAGTTGTTCTTCGGTCTGTCTGTCGTGGTGATTCTGATCGGTTTTGTTGTAATGGGTGTCAACAAGTCCCAGATCGATATGCCGCTTAACTACAGCCTGGACTTTGTGGGTGGTACTTCTACCACCATGACATTGAATGAGGACATGAGTATCGAAGAAATCGACGCACAGATCGTTCCGATGATTGAGGATATCACGGGCGACGGCAATGTGCAGACCACGAAGGTGGCAGGTTCCAATCAGGTCATCATTAAGACAAGGACACTGAATGTACAGGAGAGAGAGCAGTTTGCAGACACGATGGTGACGAATTTCGGCGTGGATGAGAGCAGTATTACGGCGGAAACCATCAGTGCAACCGTCAGTTCCGAGATGCAGGCGGATGCGATCAAGGCCATCGTAGTGGCAACGATCCTTATGCTGCTGTATATCTGGTTCAGATTTAAGGATATCCGCTTCGGCGCAAGTTCCGTGATCGCACTGATCCATGACGTGCTGGTGGTACTGGCATTCTACGCGATTGTCAGAATATCCGTGGGTAATACTTTTATTGCATGTATGCTGACGATCGTGGGTTACTCCATCAATGCGACCATCGTAATCTTCGACCGTATCCGTGAGAACCTGCGGGATAAGAAAGACAGAGAGTCCTTACAGGATATGGTGAATAAGAGCATATCCCAGACGCTGTCGAGAAGTATCTTCACATCCCTGACCACGTTCTTTATGGTGGCGGCGCTGGAAGTGTTTGGTGTATCTTCGATCAGAGAGTTTGCATTACCGTTGATCGCGGGCATTATCTGCGGTACTTACTCATCAATCTGTCTGACAGGCGCGATGTGGTATGTATTCCGCACGAAGTTCGTGAAGAAGGCGGCGAAATAGATCAGAGCAGTTTTAACAGATATCGGTTCCGGCAGTGCGTCCGCGGTGCGGCGGCCGCCGGAAAATGATAAAAGGCGTTCTGCGCGGGCAGGACGCCTTTCATAACGCCGTCATGGCACCATGCGGCGCTGTATCCCGGCAGGGTGCAGAGAAACAGGGTACATACAACACAGGAGAAAGGCGGAAGTGTCAGTGGCGAAATGGGTAGTAACTGCCAAGGGGGCGGATTTTAATCATATAGCGGAGAAATTTCGGATTGATCCGGTGATAGCCAGAATCATTCGCAACAGGGAGATCGTGGGAGACGAGAGCATAGATAAGTTTCTAAACGGTACGCCCGCGCAGATGTATGATCCGGGGCTGTTGAAGGATGTAGAGAAGGCGGTCCGCATTCTGGAGGACAAGATTGCGCATAAGCTGCCGATACGCATCATCGGGGATTATGATATTGACGGAGTATGTTCTGCCTATATCCTGTATGCGGGACTGAATTTTCTGGGTGCGGTCGTGGACACTGTGATTCCGCATCGTATTCATGACGGTTACGGAATGAATGACCGTATGATCACGGAGGCGCATGAGGCGGGAATCGATACGATTCTGACCTGCGATAACGGGATTGCGGCCGGAACACAGATTGATTATGCCCGATCTCTTGGCATGACGGTGGTGGTGACGGATCATCATGAGGTGCCCTATGAACTGCAGGAGGACGGCAGCAGACGGGAGTGTCCGCCGGCGGCGGATGCGGTGATCGATCCGAAGCAGGCGGACTGCGGCTATCCCTTTGCGGGGATCTGCGGCGCAGTGGTCGCGTATAAGCTGATACAGGCGCTGCTTGCCGGACAGACAGGGGAAGGGGCGCAGGAACTCCTGCAGGAACTGCTGGCGTTTGCGGCCTTTGCCACAGTGGGAGATGTGATGGAACTGACGGATGAGAACCGGATCATTGTCCGGTACGGGCTGCGTCAGATCGCGCGCTCCTCCAACCCGGGCATGCAGGCATTACTGACGGTCAACGGGCTGCAGGACAAGCCGCTTACGGCATACCATATCGGATTCGTGCTGGGGCCCTGTCTGAATGCGACGGGCAGGCTGGACACGGCATCCAGGGCGCTTCAGATGTTCCAAACGTCCGACCGGGCGGAGGCGGTGACCATTGCCGGAGAATTGAAGGAACTGAACGATAACAGGAAGAATATGACGCTGCAGGGAACCGGTCAGGCGATCGAGACGATTGAGAACAGTGCGTTGCGGGAGGACCGGGTACTCGTCGTCTATCTGCCGGACTGTCATGAGAGCCTGGCGGGCATCATTGCCGGACGGCTCAGAGAGCGGTATCATAAGCCGGCGTTCGTACTGACGCGCGCGGAGGACGGGGTGAAAGGCTCCGGGCGCTCCATAGAAGCCTATCATATGTATGATAAGATGAGTGAGTGTAAGGAGTTGTACACGAAGTACGGCGGACACAAGATGGCGGCCGGCGTCTCTATGCCGGAGGAGCATGTGGACAGATTCCGCGCGTATCTGAACGAGCACTGCGGGCTGACGGCGGCGGATTTTGAGGAGAAGATCTGTATAGACGTGCCTATGCCCATGTCCTATGTGACGCCTGCGTTTGTGAAGCAGCTGGCGGTTCTGGAACCGTTTGGCAACGGCAATCCCAAGCCTGTTTTCGCCCAGAAGGATATCCGCCTGATAAAAGGCAGGATACTGGGGAAAAATCAGAATGTAGGACGGTATACGGTGGAAGATGACGGCGGCAGGCAGTTTGAGATGATCTATTTCGGCAATCTGGAGGTGTGGCATGCTTTTCTTGCGGAGCGGTTCGGACAGGAGGCGTGCGACGGGCTGTACCGGGGCGCAGGCGGGCAGATGCGCATCCATGTGATTTATTATCCGGATCTCGACGTATATCAGGGCAGGGAACGGCTGCAGATGATCATGCAGGATTATGCCGCGTCCGGCGGATGAGAGCGCAGCGAAAGCGGTGACCGGACCGCGAACCGGACCGCCTTATGAGACGCAGGCGGACCAATACAAAAAAGTCCGGGAGGTCCCAGACTTTTTCGTATTTTCTTATGAGGGGGGAGATAGTGAGTTCATCAACTATCTTGATACTTATCATAAGATGTAAATGTGTCTAAAATGTGTTTACTTTGTTATAAAAATATAAAATAGCATTAAGAAAGCTTAAAGAATAAAGAAAAAAAGCAGAATTGCCGCATAAGTTGAAAAAGAGAGGTTTTCGTGCTATGGTATTAGCGTAAAGTGAAATGGCTGGTTTACAGGGCTTTGGCTTGTGGTTTGGCGGACAGAAAACAGGAGGTTAATCTATGGCTGTATTAAGAGAGTTACTGACCGGATTCGAATATGAATGCAGTGCGGGTACACCGGACCGGGAAGTGACGGATATTATATATGATTCGCGTAAGGTTGTGCCGGGCAGTATGTTTGTCTGCATATCCGGCGCCGTAAGTGACGGGCATGCATATGCCGCGGAAGCGGTGCGGGCGGGAGCCGGCGTGCTGTTGACGGAGAAAGATGTGGAACTGCCGGAGGGCGCGGATGTGACGGTCGTGCGGGTGAAAGACACCCATTACGCAATGGCGTTCGTGTCGGCGGCTTTTTTCGGGCATCCGGCACAGGAAATGAAGATTATCGGTATTACGGGCACGAAAGGCAAGACTACCACAACATATCTTGTCAAATCCATACTGGAACATGCCGGAAGAAAAGTCGGGCTGATCGGTACGATAGAGATTATCATAGGTGACACCCATATTCACGCGGATCATACGACGCCGGAATCATATCTGATCCAGAAGTATTTCAGGCAGATGGCGGACGCCGGATGCGACACGGTGGTGATGGAAGTGTCGTCTCAGGGGCTTATGCTGCACAGGACACAGGGATTCACTTTTGACTTTGGCATCTTTACCAATCTGGAACCGGATCATATCGGCAAGGGCGAGCATAAGGACTTTGAGGATTATCTGCACTGCAAGAGTCTGCTCTTTAGACAGTGCAGAGTCGGAATCGTCAATCACGACGACGCGCATTGGGAGGCGGTCACTGAAGGCCATACCTGCGACCTGGAGACATACGGGATCGACACTGCGGCCGGTCTCAGAGCAGAAAATATTACGTTCTTTCGTGAAGCGGGCAATCTGGGAATGGGATTTGATGTGACCGGACTTATGAACTTCCCGGTACAGATCGCAACACCCGGCAAGTTCAGCGTGTACAATGCGCTTACGGCGATCGCGATCTGCAGACATTTCGGCGTACAGGAAGAGGATATCAGGGCAGCGCTGCTGGCGGCGAAGGTGAAGGGCAGGATCGAGCCGGTGAAAGTGTCGGATTCGTTTACGCTGATGATTGATTACGCGCATAATGCCATGGCGCTCAAGAGTCTGCTGGGTACGCTGCGGGAGTATCAGCCACACAGACTGGTCTGTCTCTTCGGATGCGGCGGTAACCGTGCCAGATCCAGGCGGTACGAGATGGGGGAGGTCAGCGGCCGGATGGCGGATCTGACGATTATCACTTCCGATAATCCGCGGACGGAGGAACCGCAGGCTATTATTGATGATATCAAGACGGGAATCAGCAGGACGGACGGCCAATATGTCGAGATCTGTGACAGGAAAGAAGCGATTGCCTATGCCATATCCCACGGAGAGCCGGGAGACATTATTGTGCTGGCTGGTAAGGGACACGAGGACTATCAGGAGATCAACGGCGTCAAGTATCCGATGGATGAGCGGGTGCTGATACAGGAGATTCTGGAAGGCAGGTAAGCGCAGCCTCGGGTGCAGAGCACAAGCGCCAGGCTGGTAGGAAAGACCGGGGATACGGGTATAAGCGGCGGGACAGAAGATAAGAAGGAGACGGCATGGCAGCAAAATATGCGGACGTTATCATTGATATCTCCCATGAGAAAGTAGACAGACCTTTTCAATATAAGATACCGCAGGAACTGTCGGACGCCGTATGCGCCGGGGTGCGGGTTCATGTGCCCTTCGGCAGGGGCAACCGGGATCAGACGGGCTACGTGGTGGAATTGTCCGATCAGCCGGATTATCCGGAGGAGAAGATGAAGAGTATTACTTCGGTGGACGATCTTGGTATCACCGCCCAGAGTATCCAGATCAGGACTGCCTATTGGATGAAAAGGCAGTACGGCGCAACCATGATCGCGGCGCTCAAGACGGTTCTTCCCGTAAAACAGAAATTAAAGCAGCTTGAGCGGAAGAAAGTTACCGGATGTATGCCGGCGGCTGAACTGCTCGCGCTGGCGGAACAGTGCGAGGGAAAACATCAGCCGGCTAAAGCCAGGGTGCTGCGCGCACTGGCGGAGGAAGAACTGCTTCCCTATGAGTTGATCCGGCAGAAACTGAATGTGTCGCCGGCTACTTTGCAGGCGCTTCAGAGACAGGGCTGCCTTCGCATTGAGACAGAGAGTCTGTACCGGAATCCTGTCAAGCCGGTTCTGGAGAAAGAACAGAGGGTCGCATTGAGTGACACGCAGCAGCATATTATCGATGATGTTCTGCAGGATTACAGAGCGGGCTGTGCCGGAACCTATCTGCTCCACGGGGTGACCGGAAGCGGTAAGACAGAAGTATATCTTGGAGTGATCGAGCAGATGATCGCTATGGGGAAGCAGGCGATCGTGCTGATACCGGAGATTGCGCTTACTTACCAGACGCTGCTTCGGTTCTATAAGAGATTCGGGGACCGGGTGTCGGTAATGAATTCAACGCTTTCTATGGGAGAGAGATATGACCAGATCAGACGGGCGGCGGATGGAGAGATCGATGTGATCATAGGACCGCGCTCGGCGCTTTTTACACCGTTTCCCAATCTGGGCGTGATCGTGGTGGACGAGGAGCACGAGGGCAGTTATAAGAGTGAATCCATGCCGAAGTACCATGCCAGAGAGACGGCGGTCTATATTGCCTCCATGCAGCATGCAGCTGTGATACTGGGTTCTGCGACGCCTTCCATGGAGGCGTATTATCGTGCGGCAAAGGGAGAATACAAGCTGTATGAGATGTCAGGCAGGCATGGGAACAGCACGCTGCCTGACGTATACACCATAGATTTACGGGAAGAATTAAAACAGGGCAACCGCTCCGTATTCAGCAGGAAACTGCGGGAACTGATGGAACAGAGGCTTGCTGCGGGAGAGCAGACCATACTCTTCCTGAACAGGCGGGGATATGCGGGTTTTATCTCCTGCAGGGCATGCGGACATGTGATGAAGTGTCCGCACTGTGATGTTTCTCTTTCCGAACACAGGGGTGGTATGTTAATATGTCATTATTGCGGATATGAGGAGCGCAGGCCGGCGAAGTGCCCGGAATGCGGTTCCGGATATCTGATGGGATTTAAGGCGGGCACCGAGCAGATCGAGGAGGCGCTGCACAGAGAGTTCCCGGATGCGCGTGTGCTGCGTATGGATGCCGACACCACCAGAAAGAAGGAAAGCTATGAGCAGATCCTGTCAGCCTTTGCGGATGAACAGGCGGATATTCTTGTGGGGACACAGATGATCGTGAAGGGACATGATTTCCCGAACGTGACGCTGGTGGGGATTCTGGCAGCGGATCTGTCGCTGAACCGCAACGACTACCGCGCGGGAGAACGCACCTTCCAACTGCTGACGCAGGCGGCAGGCCGCGCCGGCAGAGGGGATAAGAAGGGCGAGGTGGTCATACAGACTTATCAGCCGGAGCACTACAGCATCGTACATGCGGCGAAGCAGGATTACGGCGCTTTCTACGAGGAAGAAATTACCTACCGGGATCTTATGAGCTATCCGCCGGTATCGCATATGCTTGCCGTGCTGATCACGTCTTCCGATCAGGATGCGGGCAGGAAACTGTGCGAGGAAATGACTGATATAGTCAATAAGAGATGTGTCAAAGACAGGGAAACGGACAATACGGTACAGGACACAGTACAGGTGATTGGACCGGCAGAGGCGGCGATCGGCAGGATCAACGATCTGTACAGACATGTTTTTTATGTGAAACACGCAGATTATCAGAGACTGGTAGGGATCAAGGACATACTGGAGTTTTTTTGCAAAGAAAAGGAACTGCGCAACCTGACGGTTCAGTATGATTTCGATCCCATGAATACATATTGACAAGGAAGAAGGAGAGAGGAAAGTATGGCAATCAGAAAGATCAGAGAAATCGGAGATCCGGTATTGACGAAGAAATGTAAGGAAGTGACGGAAATAACCCCGAGAGTGCAGGAACTGATAGACGATATGTTTGAGACGCTGTACGAGGCGGACGGTGTAGGGCTTGCCGCACCGCAGGTGGGGATACTGAAGAGAATCGTGGTGATCGATGTCACCGGAGAGGACCCGATTCTGCTCATCAATCCGAAGCTGATGGAAACGAGCGGAGAGCAGGAAGGCTATGAGGGATGCTTAAGCGTTCCCGGCAAGAGCGGTAAGGTGACCCGGCCGAACTATGCTAAAGTCATGGCCTATGATGAGAATATGAATGCATTTGAACTGGAGGGAACGGAACTGCTGGCCAGAGCGATCTGTCATGAGCTGGATCATCTGGACGGACAGCTGTACGTGGAGAGAGTAGAAGGACCGCTTGTAGATACGACGGAACTGATGGAAGAAGAGGAGGAGTGAGACCTGCATGAAAATTGTATTTATGGGAACTCCTGATTTTGCCGTGGGCGCTTTGGAGGCGCTTATAGAAGCAGGACATCAGATCCTGGCGGTGGTGACGCAGCCGGATAAACCGAAAGGCCGGGGCAAAGAGGTTCAGATGACACCGGTCAAAATGTGCGCGGTGTCGCATGGCATCCCGGTATTTCAGCCGGTTAAGATCAAGGAAGCGGAGGCGGTGGAAGTGCTCAGGGGCTATGGCGCGGACGTCTTCATCGTGGCGGCATTCGGACAGATTCTGTCGGAGGAGATCCTGCATATGCCCCGCTATGGCTGCGTGAATATTCATGCCTCCCTTCTGCCTAAATACAGGGGGGCAGGACCGATCCAGTGGGCGGTGATAAACGGGGAGAAGAAGACCGGCGTCACGATCATGCAGATGGATAAAGGAATAGATACCGGCGATATGTGGATGAAGACAGAGATTGCCATTGACCCGCATGAGACCGGCGACAGTCTGCATGATAAACTGGCGCAGGCGGGTGCGAGACTGATCGTGGAAGCGCTGCCGAAGATTGAAAGCGGGGAGATCAAGCCTGTAAAACAGAACGACGACGAGTCATGTTATGCGAAGATGCTGCACAAATCAATGGGCAGCATCGACTGGCAGCAGAGTGCGGTAAAACTGGACTGCCTGATCCGCGGTCTCATCTCATGGCCGGGCGCGTCCACTGTTTTCAGGGGCAAAAACCTTAAGATATGGAAGGAAGAGCCGGTGACTGACAAGGAACTGCCGGAGAGGAATGTGACGGTGCAGCTGCAGGACGCGCAGCCCGGCACGGTGACTGCCGTGGAGAAAGATGCATTCTATGTGCAGACCGGTGAGGGTATACTGAAGATCAGCGCGGTGCAGCCGGAAGGGAAGAAACGCATGGAGGTTAAGGATTTCCTGCTGGGATATCCTGTAAAAGCGGGAGAGAAACTTGGAATGTAGAATGCCCGAAAGAAAGGCATGATATGTACAAATTTGTGCCGGAGCGTCACAGATTTGTCTGACGGCAGACGCAGATATGAAATTTGCGGCTTTGTATTCGCAAAGACATGTCCGTTGTCACGTAAACGCTCCGGAATGGAGATTGCGATGGGACATTACGGATATTACGGTTTTTATTTTGACCCCACATATTTTCTGGTGCTGATCGGGGCCGTGTTGTGTATCTGGGCGCAGATGCGCGTTAACTCCACCTACAGGAAATATGCGCGGGTAAGAAGCAGAAGCGGACTGACGGGCGCGCAGGCGGCGCAGCGCATCCTGCAGATGTCCGGGATTAATGACGTGAGGATAGAGCATGTTCGGGGAGAACTGACGGATCACTATGATCCTGCGCACAAGGTGCTGCGTCTCTCGGATTCCGTGTACGGTTCCGACTCGATTGCGGCGATCGGCGTGGCGGCTCATGAGTGCGGACATGCGGTACAGCATGATAAGGGATATGCGCCGCTGACCATCAGAACTGCGCTTGTTCCGGCAGCCAATATCGGCTCATGGGCGGGCATACCGCTGATTATACTCGGCGCCATACTGGGAATGAACCAGATGCTGATTCAGATCGGTATCTGGGTGTTTGCACTGGCCGTGCTTTTCCAGGTGGTAACGCTGCCCGTGGAGTTTAACGCTTCCGGCAGAGCACTGGCGATGCTGGGAGATTACGGGATGCTGGAGCAGGACGAGACGAGAGGGTGCCGCAAAGTGTTGTCGGCGGCGGCGCTCACCTATGTGGCGGCAGCGGCATCCGCCATCTTACAGCTTCTCAGGCTGATTCTGCTGTTCGGGAACAGCAGTAGGGACAGGGATTAGCGTGAAAAAAACATTAACCAACTCTAAGGCAGCATTCTTCCCATAGTTTGAGAACAGTTTAGGGACAGAGAGGAACCGTGATATGGCGGAGATTAACGGACGGGAAGTGGTTCTGGATATTTTGCTGGAACTGGCTAAGGAAACGGAATACAGCAATATTCTGATCGCGGCGGTTCTGGAGAAATATGATTATCTGGACGGTAGGGAGAAGGCTTTCATCAAGCGGGTGAGTGAGGGGACGATCGAGCGCAGGATACAGATTGATTATGTGCTTGACCAGTTCTCCAAGGTGCCGGTGAAGAAGATGAAGCCGCTGATCAGAGAACTGATGCGGTTTAGTGTGTATCAGCTTCTTTTTATGGAACATATTCCTGACGCAGCGGTATGCAACGAGGCGGTAAAGCTGGCGAAGAAGCGGGGCTTTCACTCATTGCAGGGGTACGTCAACGGCGTGCTGCGCGCGGTTGCAAGGGGGAAAGCGCAGATCAGATATCCGGATCGGCATACGGCATATGAGGCGTATCTGTCGGTTTGCTATTCTATGCCGTTGTGGCTGGTGGGGCATTTCAGACATGTCTACGGTGACCGGCAGTGTGAGAAGATACTGGAAGCCTTTCAACAGCGGGGGGCGGTGAGTTTGAGACTGCAGGAGACATTGACACCGCGGGAGCAGGAACTGCTGATGGCAGCCTGGCGGCAGGCGGGAGTCGATGTGCGGCAGCATCCGTATCTGTCCTATGCCGTGGCGGTGCAGAAGACGGACGGGGTCCGCAGCCTTGCGGGGTATCGGGAGGGCGCCTTTGCGGTGCAGGACGTCAGTTCCATGCTGGTGGTAGAGGCAGCGGGAATCAGACCGGGGAATACCGTCATAGACGTCTGTGCGGCGCCCGGTGGCAAAGCGCTGCATGCGGCAGCGAAGCTCATGGGAACCGGACAGGTGATTGCCTGTGATGTGACAGAATATAAGACCGGTAAGATTGAGGAGAACAGGGAACGGCTCGGCATGGAGAATGTGTCTGTCAGGGTGCGGGATGCCCGCATAACCGATGCGTCTTTAGTCGGGCAGGCGGACGTGCTGCTGGCGGATGTGCCCTGTTCCGGGCTGGGTGTGATCGGCAGGAAACAGGACATCAAGTACCGAATGACAAGGGAATCTATGGAACAGATTACCGCTTTGCAGAGGGAAATTATCGGCAATGTGGTGCAGTACCTGAAACCGGACGGCATCATGATGTACAGCACCTGCACCATGAATCCGGCGGAGAATGAGGAAATGACGGCGTGGATCTGCGAAACGCATGACATGGAGACGGTGAGCATGGCCCAGGTTATGCCGGAAGAATTGCGCAGCGAGGCTGAAAGAGGATATATGCAGCTTTTGCCCGGTGTGCACAGTACGGACGGGTTCTTCCTGGCGAAGCTGCGAAGAAGAGATATGAAACAGAGATAGATATGATGGAAACAGGGTACAATAGAGATATTAAATCATTCACGTTAGAGCGGCTTCAGGAGGAGATGGTATCCCTGGGTGAGAAATCTTTCCGGGCGAAGCAGATGTATGAGTGGATGCATAAGAAGCAGGCGGCGGGATATGAGGAGATGACGAACATACCCAGGGCTCTGGCAGACAAGTGCAGGGGGCGTTATGATTATACGGCGTTAGAGATTCGCCGCGTGCAGGAATCCAGCGCGGACGGCACGCGTAAATACCTTTTTGCACTGGCGGACGGCAACACGGTGGAAAGTGTCTTTATGCGCTATCAGCATGGCAATTCCGTATGTATATCCTCACAGGTGGGCTGCCGTATGGGCTGTCGTTTCTGTGCCTCTACACTGGACGGGCTGGAGCGCAATCTACTGCCGTCGGAGATGCTTGATCAGATCTATGCGATCACCAGACATACCGGTGAGCGGGTTTCTAATGTGGTGGTCATGGGAAGCGGGGAGCCGATGGATAATTATGATAATCTGCTGGGGTTCATTATGCTTCTGACGGATGAAAACGGACTGCACATCAGCCAGAGGAATGTTACGGTGTCCACCTGCGGGCTTGTGCCGCAGATGCGGCAGCTTGCCGACAGGCGGCTGCAGATTACGCTGGCTTTGTCTCTGCACGCGGCGACGGATGAAAAACGAAGACAGCTTATGCCTATTGCCGACCGGTACTCTCTGCGGGAACTGATGGAAGCCTGCGATTACTATTTCGCACAGACCGGCAGAAGAATTACTTTTGAGTACAGTCTGGTAAGGGGCGTCAACGATACGGAAGAAGATGCGAGACAGCTCACAGGGCTGATCGGCAGACGCGGCATACATGTCAATCTGATTCCCGTCAACCCGATCAAAGAGCGTGATTACAGGCAGTCTGAGCGGTGTGCGGTGAATGCGTTCAAAAATAAACTTGAAAAAAATGGAATTAATGTTACTATTAGAAGGGAAATGGGACGGGATATCGACGGCGCCTGCGGTCAGCTGCGGCGCAGATATATGGAGTCGGAACCGGAAGAATGAATCAGGGTAATCGGAGGAAGATACAGTGCTTAGGTCCTATGCGATAACGGATATCGGACAGAAAAGACAATTGAATCAGGATTTTATCTATCTGTCAGAGACTCCCATCGGGAATCTGCCGAACGTGTTTATTGTTGCGGACGGCATGGGCGGACATAACGCGGGAGATTATGCTTCCCGCTATGCGGTGGAAACCGTTGTGGAGGAGATCGGCGCTTCTTTTGAAAAGAATCCGGTAAAGATTCTGGGCAGAGCCATCGAGAAAGCCAATGCGCGCATACGGGAACGTGCGAGAGAAGAGGCGGCATATAATGGCATGGGGACCACGATGGTGGTGGCGACCTGCATGGGAAGATATCTGGAAGTCGCCAATGTGGGAGACAGCAGACTGTATGTGGTAGGCGACAGGATAGAGCAGATCACGCAGGATCATTCACTGGTGGAAGAAATGGTGCGTATGGGCGGTATAGACAGAGCATCCGCAAGAAACCATCCGGATAAAAATATCATCACAAGGGCAATCGGTGCCAGAGACTATATAGAGGCGGATTTTTTTAACCTGGAACTGCGGCAGGGGGATATGATTTTACTTTGTTCTGACGGGTTGACAAATATGGTGGATGACGAGACAATACATCAGATTCTGACAAGGGACGGAAGTCTTAAGGACAGAGCGGAAGAATTGGTGAGAACGGCCAACCACAACGGCGGTAAAGATAATATTTCCGTGATCGTTATCGAACCGTTAGCAGACGAGGTGAAACATGATTAAGATAGGAATGATGATAGGCGACCGCTATGAGATTCTGGAAAAGATCGGCACAGGCGGTATGTCAGATGTATATAAAGCAAAAGATCATAAGCTCAACCGGTTCGTTGCGGTCAAGGTGCTGAAGCAGGAATTCGGGGAGAACGCTAATTTTGTATCCAAGTTCAGGATCGAGGCACAGGCGGCAGCAGGACTCATGCATCCGAATATCGTCAATGTCTATGATGTCGGGGAAGAAGGCGGCATCCACTATATCGTTATGGAACTGGTGGATGGTATAACGCTGAAGAAATATATCGAGAAGAAGGCGAGACTGTCCGTCAAAGAGGCAATCAGTATTGCGATCCAGGTGTCCATGGGGATCGAGGCGGCGCATAATAATCATATCATTCACCGCGATATTAAGCCGCAGAATATCATTATATCTAAAGAGGGCAAGGTAAAAGTGACGGATTTCGGTATTGCCAAGGCGGCGACCAGCAATACGATCACGTCAAACGTCATGGGTTCTGTGCATTATACTTCGCCGGAACAGGCAAGAGGCGGTTACAGCGATGAAAAGAGCGATATTTATTCTTTAGGAATCACTATGTTCGAGATGCTCACGGGCAGGGTTCCTTTCAATGGAGAGACTACGGTTGCGATCGCGATCAAGCATATACAGGAAGAAATGCCGTCTCCTAGAGAGTATGTGCCGGAGATCCCGATCAGCGTGGAGCAGATCGTGTGTAAGTGCTGTCAGAAGAGCCCGGACAGAAGATATCAGTCCATGGCGGAGCTGATCACAGACTTGAAGCAGTCGCTGATCAATCCCGATGAGGATTTCGTTAAGGTGATCGATCCTGATGAGGAAGCGTCCACCAGGATGATAACGGACAGGGATATGGCACAGATTAAAAGACAGTCTGACAGAAGAGATTCCATGGACGAGGCGATGCGGCTGAAGAAGGACAGCGAGCGCTTCTATGAGGAGGACGAGGAAGAAGAGGAGGATGACGACGAGGACTGGGACGATGAGGATTATGATCCCAAGATGGAGAAAATCACCACGATCCTTGCGGTGGTAGCGGCGATTCTGATCGGCTGTATTGCGATCTTCCTTGTCGGAAAATCCGTGGGCGTATTTCAAATCGGCACTTCCGGGGATGACAAGGAAGCGCAGGAAGAGATAGAGCAGGTGGAAATGATCAAAGTCGTCGGCATGAATGTAGAGGATGCCAAACGGGGACTATTGGAGCTTGGACTGACGCCTGAGATCAAGTATGAGGAGAACAATGCCTACGACGTGGGAACCGTCCTTCGGGCTGCCTCACAGGATGGTCTTACAAGTGTGGCACCGGGTAATATGGTAAATAAAAATACAGTCATAGTGATGACTGTCGCACAGGGAAGCGACGGGGTCGAGGTACCGTCCGTAACGGGCAAATCCAAGGCGGAGGCGACATCGGTTCTTGAGAAAGAAGGATTTGTTGTCAATGTGACGGAAAGCTATGACGCCGCTGTGGAGAGCGGTTATGTGATCTCTCAGTCGCCCGAAGCGGACACGAAAGCGCCGGAAGGTTCTTCCATCACGATCCGCGTAAGCCAGGGCGCGGAGGAGAATAAAGTCAGGGTGCCCGATGTGATCGGGCTGACGGAAATGGATGCAACGGTCAGCCTGAAAGAGAGCGGTCTGGAAGTGGGAACGATCACACAGACCAGTAATGAGGACGTTTCTCTGACAGATAAAGTATGTTATCAGAGTTATTCGGTCGGATCTTATGTGGACCAGGGAACAGCAATTGACATTAAGATCAGCACGGGACCGTCCGATGTGACGTACCGGTATTCCGAGGGCATTACCGCACCGACGGAGGACCCGGATTACCGGAGCGGCATGTCTGTTACCGTTACGGTTACCACGGCGGACGGCGTACAGCTCCTGAGCACGCAGACATCTTCTTTCCCGGTAGCGGTCAATTACACGGGAATCAAATCACCGGGCGGCGTGGTCACTTTTCATTTTGTAGTGGAGAAAGAGGCGACGACCACGACTGATCCTGAGACGGGAGAGACGATCACGGCGGACCCTGTCTCCGAAGAGAGGACGGTAAAGAGAGAGATTCAGTTTACAGAGGAATAGGAACAGGTTCATGCAGGGGAAAATCATCAAAGGAATCGCAGGATTCTATTACGTCCATGTGGAAGGGCGCGGAACCTATGAATGTAAGGCAAAAGGTATATTCAGAAAAGATCATGTGAAGCCGTTAGTAGGTGACGACGTCATGATGGATGTGCTGGACGAGGGTGAGCGGCTTGGCAATATCAGCGGGATACTCCCCAGACGAAGCGCACTGATCCGCCCGGCAGTCGCCAATGTGGATCAGGCACTGATCATTTTTGCCATTGTGAAGCCTGATCCCAATTTTAATCTGCTGGACAGATTTCTTATTCGTATGGAACGGCAGAATCTGCCGACGATCATCTGTTTTAATAAGCAGGATATCGCGTCGGAGCAGGAGAAGGAAGCGCTTTTACAGGCTTATGAAGCCTGCGGATACCATGTGCTGTTTATCAGTGCGCTGGAGAATGAAGGCGTGGACCGGGTCAGGGAACTGCTAAACGGTAAGACAACTACGGTGGCGGGACCGAGCGGGGTGGGGAAATCCTCCCTGATCAATCAGCTGGCGCCCAGGGCCAACATGGAGACGGGCGAGATCAGCGCGAAGATCGCAAGAGGAAAACATACGACAAGACATTCGGAGATCATAGCTCTGGGCGAGGAGACTTATATCGTGGATACGCCCGGATTTACATCTCTTGATATATCTGAGATCACGAAGGAAGAACTGGGACAGTATTATCCGGAGTTCGTGCAGTATGAACCGTATTGCAAGTTCAGCGGATGCGCACATATCAGCGAACCTTCCTGCGGCGTCAAGACAGCCGTAACGGAGGGAAAGATCAGCACAGTGCGGTACGAGAATTATAAGATACTGTATCAGGAGTTGAAAGACAAGAGGAGATATTAGATATAAGGTTTTATGGGAAGCAGTATTTTGCTGCGGAAACGAGCCAGGAGTTCCTGGCTCGTTGCTTTAGCAGGCATTATCATCGTTCTCCCAACCGGACCTTTTTTTCGAAATGCCTGATAAAGTTGTTGTAGGTTTTTCTTAGTTCATCAATAAGAAACTGTATTTCAGTGTCATTGGATGAAGCAGTTACATTTATGACGTTTGTAATAAATCCAGTAGCATTCTTGAGAAAGGAAGGCATGTAGTAAGCTACAAAGCCTGTATCAGGGTAGAAATAGTATTCACGCCATGCTTCGCGGCTGCAATATGCATTATCGTAATTTTTTGTATGCGGAACGCCGCTGTTTAGTTCCTTACAGCCTGCCTTGCTTTTGTCTATAAGTTTCTGAAGATTCTTCTGAACCCTCATATTATGTTCAATAGCCTTCTGCAGAAATCGTTTGCTTTCTGCACTTCTTTTTCCGGTTATTAAAGCATCAAGAACAAGTCCGGCATAAGGAAATACAAAGGTGTTTCGTAACGCGTTGCGTTCAGTTTCTGTTTCAAACGCATCAAAGAAATAGGATATCGCGGTATTCTCACTGGCAGCTATGCTTTCAATCATTTGCTTAACATTAGGAGAAAAGGGAAGCGGCATATCTCCTAGAGTTCTATGTAGTATAGGAGTTATAGTGTAAAGGAGTGGAAGCTCTCTGGCGTGCAGCTTATCCAGCATCCCAAAGTCTTTCTCTCTGATAGCAAGAGCAATCATTTTAAAGCGGAGATCATCCTGCATTTTCATTCGATATTCCAAGGGATCATGAAAGCCTATTTCTCTTCTCTTGATCGAGGTTCCTGCACCAAAGCCTGAATAGTATTCTTTTTGATCATCCCCGACAAACCATATATAACCTTTATTCATAAGATACTTAAGGAAAGGGTAGTTCCCTGCTTCAAGGGCATAATCAATGGCTGTTTTGTCATATTCATCAGGATTCAGTATAAGCTTATCGTCTCTGTTAATGTATGATTCCCATTCGGAAGAGTCTTTTGAGAAAGCAATCGAATAATTTGTCTTTCTGTTTATCACAGGTGCAAGTGCGGTACCTGCACTGAGGATTTCTTCAATGGATACACCCAGGAGCTCAGAAAAAATAGGAAGATCTTCTATCTGAATGCCTTTATTTCCTTTTTTAATCTGGCAGATGCGATTCTGCATATTCTGGATATCGTCGGGGGCGGGATTTACTTCGTTGTAACGTAACTCGAGATATGCGATTCCAAACTGGCGGTCACTTTGGTATTCACTATTTTTAATCAAATCAGCCAGGTGTTTACCAATCTTTGTGTTATCTGTTTTAAACATAAGTTATCTCCTTTGAGACCATTATAAGGATAGTTATACAAAAAAGATATAACTGGTTAGTATATATTTTTTGTATGTAAATATTATAATAATTAAAAGTATATGCGTAAAGCATATATCTAAAAGATAGTGATTATGCGGATTTTCCCGTGTGGCTCGAGGAGAAGAAGAGGGGAAAGAAAATTAAATCCACAAAAAAGTGAGCGGTGGTAGAAATGGAGTCTCCAAATCTGGATAGTATTTTCAATATCGCGGAAAAGTCGGAGCTGCGAAATTTGAGATGTTTGAGCAGAATATGAAAGGATTTGCTTTTTAGAATTGTATAAGGAATCTCACAATTTACTTTTGAGTCTCAATATGATATACTATTATAATTGTAGAATTCTTTTGGTTTGGAGTATTTTAGGTAGATAAAAAAATTAGAAACTATAGGTGAGCCTTAATGCTAATTGATATAAGGATTGAATCTTATATTGTATGATTCGATCCTTATATGGATTAAGTTATTACAGTTTAAATAATTATATTTTTAGGCGGAGTAATATAAAATGAGTCAGTTGATTAAAATAGATGAAGAATATGCAGAGTGGATACAAAGTGTAGGAGCAAGATTCAAGAGTATGCAGGTAAAAGCAGCAACGAAAGTGAATCAGGAAATGCTGCGTTTCTATTGGCTTTTGGGAAAAGATATGGTTGACATGCATGCAGAGAGCAGATGGGGAAGTAAGTTTTACGACAGCCTGAGTAAGGACTTGATTTCCGCAATGCCGGATCAAAAAAGCTTTTCGCCAAGAAATCTCAGATATATGACTCAATTTTATCAAATGTATAGTAAAATTTTGCCACAAGCTGTGGCACAAATGGATGACGATGAAATTTTGCCACAAGTTGTGGCAAAATTGGACAATGATGAAATCAGTCCACAGGTTGTGGATGAATTATGTTCTATTCCCTGGGGACATCACAGATATATTATTGACAAATGCAAGGGGAATCCGGAAAAAGCACTCTTTTATGTAAGAAAGACCATTGAAAACAATTGGTCAAGGGCAGTTTTGCTGAACTGGCTTGATACAGATTTGTTTGAACGACAGGGAAAAGCAATTACGAATTTTAATAAACAGCTTCCTGTGGCACAGGGGGATTTGGCTAATGAATTGACAAAAGATCCCTATAATTTTGATTTTCTTACAATGACAGAAGGTTATAACGAGAAAGAATTGAAAGATGCTTTAACGGATAATATTGTGAAATTTTTATTGGAGTTGGGTAACGGTTTTGCCTTCGTTGGACGCGAATATAGATTGGAGGTAGGTAAGACAGAGCAGTTTGTAGATTTGTTGTTTTATAATATACGTTTGCATTGTTATGTTGTAATTGAGATTAAGACTGAGAAATTTAAACCAACAGATATAGGACAGGTTGGTACTTATGTAGTTGCTGTAAATCATATTCTAAAGACAGAGCAGGAGAATCCTACAATCGGGTTAATTATTTGCAAGGAGAAGGATGAAGTTTTAGCGCAGTATGCAGTGGAATCTGCCGGTGAACCGATTGGAATATCTGAGTTTGAGTTGTCGAAAGTATATCCGGCAGATTTTAAGAGTTCCTTACCAACTATTGCGGAAATTGAGCAACAGCTAAGGGATTAGGAGTGTGCGCAGAGTCCGAATATTAATTCGAAATGAAAAATCGCTTTTTTAAAGCAATATATAACAAAGCGACAAATGAAGAAGGGTCTAAATTAGCAAATGAATGAATTATGTGAATCGTTATATAATGCACGAAGAAATGCTATATCGAGTTGGCAGGGATATCATTATCAGGGAATGGTAGCATTGCAGTGCTTTTTGGAAGAATTGGTCAAGAGATATGACATTAGCGAAGATGAGGCGGTAAAGCTTAAGCTGAAGATTGAATGGATAGATATTAGAGAAAAGGGTGATTTCATGGCAAATATTTTAATTGTAGAAGATGAAAAGAACATGCAGGACATAATCTCTGAATATATGCGCAGAGGAGGTCATACCTGTTTTACTGCAGATGACGGTGTAGATGCCCTGATGTTAATGAAAAATAATCCTGTGGATCTGATGGTGCTGGATATTATGATGCCGCATCTTGATGGTTTTTCTGTATGCAAAACAGCAAGGGAAATGAGCAGTCTGCCAATTATCATGCTGACCGCTAAAAGTGATGAAGAAGATAAATTGAAAGGCTATGAATATGGTGCCGATGATTATATGACAAAACCGTTTAGCCCGAAAATACTGCTTGCAAAGGCAAATGCCCTGTTGCGCCGTACTTCTGCAGCTTCCACAGATTCGGAAAGCGACACACAGAGAAAAATGATTTGTGCGGGGAAAATAGCAATAAGCACTACCGCACATAAAGTGTTCTTAGACGATACAGAAATTACGCTGACCCATAAAGAATATGAACTGCTGCATTTCTTTATGTCTAATTCCGGACAAGTATTTTCACGCGAACAACTGTTAAACCGCATTTGGGGATATGATTTTGAGGGGAATACACGAACGGTAGACACACATATCAAAACATTGCGGCAAAAGCTGGGCAGTGAGGGGAAATCTATTGTAACGCTGATTCGTTCCGGGTATAAATTTGAGGTAAAAGGTTGAATAAAGTGCCCGGCAGCAATTTATTCAACCAGGAATTGTGTCACAGACAAAAAGAGCAGGCTGCCGGCTAAGCCGGTAGTCCTGACTTGTGCCGAAGTGTCATAACTTCCATGATGGTAGCAAAATCTGACATTTTGCCCGCCTCCTCAACGTAAAATGTTTCAGAATGGAGGAAAAATGAAAGAACAATTTTCAATCCGCACGGTACGGAAAAAAATAATCATGATTTCAAAGATCGCGGGTATCGCTTTAATGGTTTCATATCTTGTTTCAACACGGTTACCTTTGGAAGAGGAGATTTCTTTTCTGCTATGGGTAATCTTTGTTGTTTTGCTGATCGTAGTCATAGATTATTTATTAGGACGATTTATTTCAACTCCAATCTGCAAAATATGTGAGATGGCGCACAGGGCGGCGAGGTTAGACTTTTCCATGCCTTGCAGGATAACGTCAAAGGACGAATTTGGAGAGCTTGCAGACAATCTCAATAAAATGTCCGAGAATCTGCAGGTAACGCTTGAAAAACTGGAACAAGCAAATAGCCGGCTTGAAAAAGATGTAGAGCAGGAAAGAAAACTGCTTCGGGAAAGAAAAGAATTAACAGACCACCTTTCCCATGAAATGAAGACGCCTATAGGTGTGATCCGTGCTTATGCGGAGGGAATCCAGGACGAAACAGATGACAGGAAAAGACAGAAATATTCTGAGATCATCATTTCCGAAACGGAAAGAATGAGTATGCTGATCGAGAACTTGTTAGATTTGTCAGCATTGGAAAACGGGGCAGCTTCGTTGATGCCGGAACGCTTTGATTTTGTAGAATTTGTCGAAACGATAGCAGGCCGGTTATTGATTGATATGCCGGAGACCGATCTTGCATTACAGTACGAGCTTCCGGAAGATAAAGTTTTTGTTTATACAGATAAACAGCGTATGGAGCAGGTCTTAGATAATTTGATTGTTAACGCGAAAAAGAATGTAACGCCAAAAGGAATTTTACGATTATCATTAGTCGAACAGGGAGATATGCTCCACTTCTCCGTTTATAATCAAGGTGCTTCCATACCGCCGGAAAAACTACCTAAGATCTGGGAAAAGTTTTACCGTGACAAGAATACAAAGTATAGCGGTTCGGGATTAGGCCTTGCGATTGTCGCACAAATTTTATCCATGCAAAATTTAGAATATGGAGCAGAAAACATATCAGACGGCGTCCGGTTTTTCTTCTCCATTCCAATCATAAAATAGTTTTTTTGATAAGCGGCTATTCCTTCAGATGTAAAAGGAAAGCCGCTTTTTGAGGTTGCGAAGCAAATTACTTTTTTTCACCTCAATTTCACAGAGAACACACTTCAATTTCATTTCAATTTTCTATTTTATTCCCATAGAAATGCAGTCGTGTTGCGACATGCGGTAGGCGCAAGGAAAACTTTACTAACTGACAAGGAGGAAAGGTATATGTTTTTAGGAATCCAGTGGTACTGGTGGTTTGTCATTGCAGCAGTGTTGGTAATTTCTGTTCCTTTCAAGATAAAATTTATGAAATGGTGGAATAAACGCCTGCAGGAACAGAAAGACATCAGGCGGGGAAAGTGGGGTGATGACGAATGATTGAAGTTAAAAATCTGACTTTTTCATACGGAAAGGATAAGCAGGCATTACAGGGCTTAAGTTTTACGGTAGGGGATGGGGAAATCTTTGGATTTCTGGGGCCAAACGGTTCCGGAAAATCAACAACACAAAAAATTCTCACTGGAATTTTGAAAGGTCATGGCGGTTATGTGTCAGTGTTCGGACGGGATCTTTCTATAGTGCATACACAGGATTTTTTTAAAAAGATCGGTGTTTTGTTTGAATTTCCTTATTTGTATGCAAATTTAAGCGCAGTTGATAATCTGAAATATTTTTCCTCTTTTTATCCTGAGGAGCAGCGTAGAGATATCGGGGAGATTTTAGAAAAGCTGGAGTTTAAGGTTGATTTTATGAAAAAGCCTGTTTCTTCCTACTCAAAAGGTATGCGGCAGCGGGTCAGTATGGCAAGGGCGCTGATCAGCAGTCCTGAACTGTTATTTTTGGATGAGCCAACCAGTGGGCTGGACCCTTCCGGCGCGATTCTGTTCCGCAGGATTATAGAAGAAGAGCGAAAGAAGGGTACCACAGTATTTTTAACCACACATAATATGCTGGACGCAGATTTATTATGTGACAGGGTAGCTTTTATTACAAACGGGAATATTGTTGCACTGGACACGCCGAAAAGATTAAAGGAACAAAACAGTAATCACCGTGTACAGATAGATTACCTGTATCAGGGAAGGCGAGAGGAAAAAACAATAGAAATTCCGGAATTAGAAAAAGGCATTCCTTTCCGGCATGATGAAATTGTCAGTATCCATTCAGAAGAACCAACTTTGGAGGATATGTTTGTCCGGTATACAGGAAGGGGGCTGTCCTGATGTGGAATCATAACGAGGAAAGCAGCAATCATGCCTGCATGAATAGCTGTTTGACGAGAAATACCAGTAAGACGCAGTCGAACCGGGGAAATTTCTGCGCTTTATTAAAAAAAGACTGCCAAATGATGTCAGCCGGAAAATTTTTCCTTGTTGCTTTTTGTTCACTGATTCTTTATACGTTGTTTATTAACTTTGGCTATGTCAATTTTATGAGTGCTGAACTATACAACGTATATCTGTTTGATCCGCAGGGAACACAGCAGCAAATATCTGAACTGATTTATCCGGTAACATCGTTAGAAGAATTAAATGCGGCTCTTTCTATGGATACGAATGGTGTCGGAATAGATGTCAGTTCCGGTATGCCGGATATTGTTTTTTATTTTGGCAGTGAAAAGGCTGATCATCACAGGGCTGATTATGCATTGTCACTTCTTAGTCAGGACAATCAGTACACGGCCGGGACAGTAGGTACAAATACACCGGAACTAAAACAACGAAAAGAAATGTCTTGTGAATTATTGTTTATAGAAATCACTGCAGTCGGTTTTTTGGGGATCGCCTCATTATTATTCAAAGAAAAACAAATGGGGGTTATCCGTGTCCATGCAGTTCTTCCATTCAATAAGAGCTTATTCATCGCATCAAAAATAACGGTTTTTCTGTTATCTGATCTAATTTTTGCGGCATTGATGATGATATTAAATGTAGGATTTCACGTCGCAGCCGATATTTTGCCTGACGTATTGATACAGACCACAATTTTGTCGCTGATTATGTCACTTACGGGATTTGGCTGTGCCATGCTGCTGAAGGATTTCAGGCAGTTCAGCCTTGCCTATCTGATAATTGCCGTTTTTGCAGCAGCACCTGTATTTTTGTCGGCAAATACTTCTGTGAAAATGGCATGGATAGACTGGCATCCTTTCTATCATGTGTATATGGGGCTTAAAAATGCCTGCTTTGGTATGTCTGTCACAAATCCTGTTTACTATCTGTGCTCCGCTTGTGGAATTGCCATTCTGTTCCTGATCGTCCAGACTGCATTTCATAAAGAAACGGGAAAGGAGGGCTGATTATGCAAGGTCTTATTTATCAGCTAAAAAGCGTATGGAAAGATAAGTTTTGCATGATGTCATTTCTTCTGCCAATCATCGTAGCTTTCGCTTTAAATTTTATTGGCGGGATTGACCTTTCTCCTGTGTCGGAATTTCATTTTGGTGTATTAGAGAATGATCTGTCCGCGCAGACGATTGTCTGGTTAGAGCGGTATGGTTCTGTAGCCATATATGAAACACAGGAAGAATTGATCACTGCCATTAATGAACCTTCCACATATATGATTGGAGTGAAAGCTGATGGCGACGGCATTCAGACAATGGTATCCGGTGATGAACTGGATTTATTCCGTCAGACGGCGGATACGCTTCCGGGATTATATATGGGGAGAGAAAGCACAGGGCAGATAAACATCACCGTTTTAGAGCGTCCTGATATGATGACCGGATTCCAAAATATATTTATTGCCATTACGTTAATTGTTGCCATGTTTATGGGATGTACTTTTAATGCGGTGAACATGATATCTGAGAAAGAAAATGGTGTTGATCTGGTCAATCAGGTATTGCCGGTGACACAAAGCGGTTATGTCATACAAAAAATATTTGTAGGCTTTACAGGCGGATGCCTGTCTGCCGTTTTGACCGCCTGCTGTTATTTCCGCCTGCCCGTTTGGAACGCACTTCTTATGCTGATGCTGATTATTCTTTCTGCGTTTATAGCTGCGCTGATCGGGTTGTTTATCGGCAGATTTTCTGAAAGTTTTATGGTGGGTGTTGTTTATATTAAGATTATTATGATTATATTTATGGCAGTGCCATTGGTATCTTATTTGCTGGGGGCAGGCGGTTTGGTTTCGGTAGTTTGTTATTTTGTACCGTCCAGTGCGTCCTTTGAGGGGATTATGATTTTGGCTGACAGCGACAAGCCAATGATTGCAAAAGACATGTTTATTCTTATGGCACATTGTATCCTTTGGTTTCTGCTTTATCTGGCAATTTCCAGATGGCAGAAAAAACATACCTGGAGATAGGAATCGTTATCTGCCATTTAATGTCATTACTACATAGTGGCAAAAGTTGTCATGGAAAATTTCATAGTAATAGTAACTTTAGGTGTATGGTAGAGAGAAAATCAATATCATGCGCCTTTTCATTTTGAAGATACCGTCTTGTATGTATGCAAGGCGGTATTGCAATTTTTGTTGTGGGCTATAAGGAATAGCAGAATGAATATATGCAAGCATTTCAGCATAGAAACATCTGAATATTTTCCCGGGTATATTGCCGAGGGGAGCAGCGGGAAGGGTATGAAAGAGCTGAAATCTTCCCTTGACACGATCCGCAGGAAGACGTCGGAACTGATCATGGACGGTGAGAAACAGGCGGTATTTTTTACCAGAGGGAACGTCAGAGTGCGTGCAGAGGTGTTGATAAAATCTGAAAAAAACCGCGTCCCTCTGTCAACACAGAAGGGCGCGGGTATAAAGTTTAGGGTACAATGGTGTTTCTATATCTCATCAGTCGAAAAATGCCTGATTTCCTGTTCCAGTGCATTACTTACTTCGCGGCACACATCTACAGCACTCTGGACTTCACTCATTTTGTCCACCAGACTGACTGCATTCTGAGCGGAAAGGTTGACAGCCTCAGAACCTTCGCTCATGGCGTTGGTGATGGAACCGACAGAGTGAATAATATTTCCCATGCTGTCATTTAATCCCTTCGAACTGTTGGAGAAGTTCTGCAGGATCGTATAGAATGATTCCATGTTGTCCACATATTCATCCATCGCATCCACAAACTGATCATAGTCTTTGAGCACGTTGCTGTTGACATATTCCAGAACCTCAGAAGTATTGTCGGCTAATTCCTGGACTGCCCTGATGACTTCCTGATTGATATGCTGGATGTCCTGTGCTGTTTTTTCACTGTTGTCAGCGAGGGAATTGATCTCGCCGGCTACCACGGCAAAACCGCGGCCTGCCTCTCCTGCCCTGGCGGCCTCAATGGAAGCATTCAGTGACAAAAGAGTGGTCTGGTTGGCGATATCCATGATTGTTTCTGACAGTGTATTGATCTTGTTTACTTTTTCGCTGTCTTGTATGGAGCGGTTCAGCAGTTCTGTAATCTCACGGATTTTGTTTTCCGTAAGGTGTTTGACTTTAGTGATATGTTCCTTCATTTCTCTGGCGGCATGGGATACCTGGACGGCTTTTTGCGAACCGTTGTTTGCCTCGTTCCAGAGAACGTCTACCTGATTTTTGACATCTCCGATGGTATTCTGAATGCCGTCAGAAGTGTTGGAGACCATTTCCATGTTAGCGGCAAGTTCCTCCAGAGCGGCAGAGGAATCCGTAATATTTGTGTTGGCAGTATTAACCATAGTGACAATCTGATTGTTGGACTGTGCCAGAGCCTTGGCGCTGTCAGATACCTGGGTGATGATAGCCTGCAGCGTATCCAGAAAGTTATTCATTCCTCCGATCAGTATGGAAAGTTCGCTCCGGGTACGGGTGGTAAGGCGGCCGTTCATGTCGGCTCTGTTCTCATTGATATCATCGACCATCTGCTGTAATTCACGGGAAGACTTTTTGATCGGTCGTATTACATTATTCTGGAATAGAAGCTGGTTGATGCCGATGATCACAAAAATGGCAATGGCACCCAGAATACTTGTCTTAATCGTGCGGTTATACATATCCTGCTGTTCCTGACGCAGTTCCGTAATGGACTGTTCAAAGAATGCATTGGCAAGTTCCAGATTGCTGTCAAATTTTTCATCTTCCGCTTCCAGAGCATCGATTTCTTCCACAACGGTTTCCGTACTCTTTCCTGCTGATGACAGTAAGGAATTTTTGGCGTTTTCCGTATAGGCCTGCAGACCGGATTTCATTTCTTCGATATTTACATCTGTATTTCCTTCCAGATAACCCTGAAGCTGGTCGATGGCCTCATTCAGACCGTTATACCGCTTATCTATATTTTCCAGCAGATGTTCCTTTTCAGCGGCCTCGGCGGTAGCCAGATACGCATAAATATACCGCTGTATCTTCTCATAGTCTTTCTTCATATCGCCTCTGAGCACCATTGCAGAAAGATATGTATCGCTGATTTTGTTACATTGTTCAATTGTACTTTGGAAATTAGCGATGCTGCTTCCGAAGTAAATGCCGAAAACAACCATTAGTACAAGATTCATCAACACTAATTGCGTTGTGATGCGGCTCCAGAATGAGACCTTGGGTACGTTTTTGTCCATGTTCAAAATTCCTCCAATACAACTTTAATTTTGCCATACTGTCTTATTGCCTGATGTGTAATCATCAAAGTCATAAAAATGAAATTTTTGTCATGCCTGATGTCCGAACAGACAAAGAAACAGGGCATATGCTTAAGATTGATCGTCAAATATTGACGTGTATTATATTATATAGTATGTTATGTTCAGTATCAATCAGTTGTACGCTTGTATGAAAAAAGATGCAATCTGTAAAAGTGCATGGATGTCAGTGTGAAAGAGAAAGACCGCCATAGAGAGCAGCTGCATAATAATGTGCAGATTTTATATAAAATACGATGTGACTGAAATAATGTTCAAAAAAGGGTTAAAATTAAAAAAAAAACGATGTGGCTGTGTAAAATCACGCGGAACAAAATATGTACAGTAGAGCCTGAGTATGGTACAATATACATCGCTGTATTGGGCTTTTTCTAATAATAGAAGGAGGCGTACATATGGGAAAAGACTTGAAAGGTCGTGATTCAGGTGTAGGGATATATCAACGTCAGGATGGATTGTATTCAGCCAGATCTACAAATCCGATTTATTGATTCGCATTCGGATTTGTCTGCGGGCGAGAATATAATCGCTGAGGCTTGGTTTGATTATTTTATCAATGACATATAAGGCGACACAATCAGGCCAAACACGCAGAGAGATTATAAAGATCGATTTGAGCGGAATATTAAAGAGCATATCGGCAGATTGATTCTTGGACATTCCGGCATTAACATCACTATGAATCTGTATGTCCATGTTACCGATGATGAGAAGAAAAAAGAAGTCGGGAAAATTGAGAAAATGCTAAATGTAGTGCAGCTATGTGATTGGCGCAGTTGAACACTGGCAACAACGCCAAAATCTAAGAAATTAAGGACTTTGAGATAAAGGAGATAATAAAATGAAACTAGGCATCGTAGGACTTCCAAACGTGGGAAAGAGCACCCTTTTTAATTCACTGACCAAGGCGGGCGCGGAGTCTGCAAACTATCCGTTCTGTACGATCGATCCGAATATCGGTATCGTGTCAGTGCCGGATGAGAGATTAAAGCTTCTGGGCGATATGTATCATTCTAAAAAGGTGACGCCGGCTACGATCGAATTTGTAGATATCGCCGGTCTGGTAAAAGGCGCGTCCAAAGGAGAAGGATTGGGGAACCAGTTCTTAAGCAATATCCGTGAGGTGGATGCCGTTGTGCATGTGGTGAGATGCTTTGAAGACAGCAATATCGTGCATGTGGACGGGTCTATTGATCCGCTGCGGGACATCGAGACCATTAATCTGGAATTGATTTTCTCAGATATTGAAATTCTGGACAGAAGGATTGCAAAGACTGCCAAGATTGCCAAGATGGATAAGACAGCAGCAAAAGAATATGCTCTTCTGGAACGGATCAAGGCGCATCTGGAGGAGGGCAAACTTGCCAAAGTGTTTGAACCGGAAGACGAGGACGAAGCGTCACTTCTGGCATCTTATAATCTTCTGACCTGCAAGCCGGTGATTTTTGCGGCGAACGTGGCTGAGGATGATCTGGCGGATGACGGCGCTTCCAACGAAGGTGTCGCTAAAGTGAAAGCGTTCGCGGAAGACAATGGGAGTGAAGTATTCGTGATCTGCGCGCAGATCGAGCAGGAGATCGCGGAACTGGACGAGGAAGAGACGGCGATGTTCTTAGAGGATCTGGGATTGTCCGAGTCCGGACTGCAGAAGCTGATCAAGGCAAGCTACCGTATTCTGGGATTGATGAGTTTCCTTACGGCAGGGGAGGACGAGACCAGGGCCTGGACAATAAAGATCGGTACGAAAGCGCCGCAGGCGGCCGGTAAGATACATACCGATTTCGAGAGAGGCTTTATTAAGGCAGAAGTGGTCAATTATAAAAATCTGCTGGAACAGGGATCGCTCGCGGCAGCCAGAGAAAAAGGCCTGGTCGGTATGGAAGGTAAAGAATATGTCGTGCAGGACGGCGATGTGATCCTGTTCCGGTTTAACGTGTGACAGCAATGAGCAGCTGCGCCTGCGGACAAGTCATTTGCGTGACCGCTTGCGGGCAAAGCAAATGACTTGTTCGCAGGCATAGGGCGAAAGCCCGACATGAAATAGACTGCGTAAGCAGTCTATGAATGCAGCTGCGGAGAATAAGGGCATTTGCGGGCAAAGCAAATGACAGCTGCGGAAAAAGGAAGGTCTGATATGCAGGATATTATGAATGTGACGGACATTGCGTTCCCGAACCTCGGGATCTATTTGAATCATGTGCCGAAGAGTTTCAGCATCTTCGGATTTCAGATCGCTCTGTACGGTGTGATCATCGGGATCGGCGTCCTGTGCGGCGTCCTGATGGCGGCATACGTGGCGAAGAAAGAGAACCTGAATCCGGACGTGATCTGGGATTTTGCCATCTATGCCATTATTTTTTCCATCGCAGGAGCAAGAATCTATTATGTGATTTTCCAGTGGGATATGTATAAGAACAATCTGCTCGGAATCCTGAATCTGCGTAACGGCGGACTGGCGATTTACGGGGCGGTGATCGCGGCATTCATCACGTTGTGGGTGTATTCTAAAGTGAAGAAATACAGCTTCCTGCAGATTGCGGATATCTGTGTGCCGGGACTGGTACTCGGACAGGTGATCGGTCGCTGGGGTAATTTCACGAACCGGGAGGTGTTCGGCGAATATACGGATAACCTGCTTGCCATGCGGCTGCCGGTTGAGGCGGTCAGAGGCATTGATATTTCAGAGAATGTGGCGAGGCATATCACAGAGGGAACGAACTATATACAGGTGCATCCGACCTTCCTCTATGAGAGTCTGTGGAATCTGGCGCTTCTGCTTCTGATGCTGGTGTACAGACAGCATAAGAAGTTTCAGGGTGAGATGTGTCTTCTGTATCTGGGCGGTTACGGTCTGGGAAGGGCATGGATCGAAGGTATTCGCACGGACACACTTTTTATTCCTCATACGACGCTTGCCGTATCTCAGGTGCTGGCAGTGATACTTTTTGTGGTATCACTTACGGCGGATATTCTGATCCGCAGGTATTTGAAACGGGGTGAGCGCACGCCGGTTGCGACGGTGCATGCGGATGTGAAGAAGACGGAAGAGGAGAAATAAGAGACGAAACAGACAGGACAGAAAACGGCGGCAGGGGAAGCACTGCCGCTTTTTTGACATAAAATATGATAAAACTGCATACAGCAAGGGCTTTCGTGCGATTGAAACCATGTCGAACGAGGGCCCTTTTTTGCGTATTGTGGAATCGTGTGGACGGAGATGTAAAGGTGATTTCAGACAAATAAAAAATCCCGGTTTTAAGCAACTTTTCCTTGCATTATCCCCTTGAATAGTATAAGATTAGAGTAAAAGTGGTGGAAAGTGGTATGAAGTGGAATAAAGTGGAGAAATGAAGCTGCTATTCGAAGCGTTAGAGCATGATTTGGGAATAAGCAGCAGAACACATGATTTCACGAGACAGACCGGAATTTCCGTGGCAGACCACTTATATGTTACAGACGCGCATATGGTCACATGGAAGATCGCAAGACGATCGCGAAGATACAAGGATGCGCAGGGCAAGGGTGATCGATGATGTTTATGGGAGAATACAATCACACAATCGACACCAAAGGCAGGCTGATCATCCCTTCTAAGTTCAGGGAAGCGCTGGGAGATACCTTTGTGGTAACGAAAGGGCTGGATGGCTGTCTGTTTGTGTATGACAACGAAGAATGGAGCGCATTCGAGGAGAAACTGAAAGCCCTGCCCATTACGAATAAGGAAGCCAGGCAGTTTGTGAGATTTTTTCTGGCAGGCGCAGCGGAAGTAGAAGTGGATAAACAGGGAAGAATCCTGGTACCGAACATTTTGAGAGAATTTGCGCAGATCAGTAAGGACGTGGTACTGATCGGGGTGGCAAGCAGGATAGAGATCTGGAGTAAAGAACGGTTCGAGGGTATGGCGGCATATGAAGACATGGATGAGATCGCGGAACACATGGCGCAGCTCGGGCTGGGGATCTGAATGTACACACCGGCAGTGTAAATGACGGTGAATATGGTAAAGAGAAATCAAGGCTTACATATACAGAGCGGCGTGCGTGCTGTCGCTTCGCTGCAGAGGTAGAGATGGAATTTAAACATACATCGGTTCTTTTAGAGGAAACAATAGACAGTTTACAGATCAGGCCGGACGGAATTTACGTGGACGGCACGCTGGGCGGCGGCGGACATGCTTGCCGTGTCGCCGGAGCGCTTGGGGAGAGCGGCAGGCTCATCGGAATCGACCAGGACGAGGCCGCGATCGAGGCTGCCGCTGCAAGGCTCAGACCTTATGAGAGCAAGGTGACGCTGATTCGCGATAATTACTGCAACGCGAGGACAGCGATTAGCGGAATCGGGATTGAGAAAGTGGACGGGATCGTGCTGGATCTGGGGGTATCTTCTTTTCAACTCGACAATGCGGAGAGAGGTTTTTCCTATAAATACGATACGACACTGGACATGCGGATGGATCTGCGGCAGTCTCTGACAGCTGCGGATATCGTGAATGGATATACGGAGACGCAGCTCTATCATGTAATCAGGGATTACGGGGAAGAGCAGTTCGCTAAAAACATTGCGAAGCACATTGTCAGTGCAAGAGCGGACAAGCCCGTAGAGACGACGGGCGAGTTAAATGAGATCATAAGGGCGGCAATTCCCGCGAAGATGAGGGCGACGGGAGGACATCCCTCCAAGAGAACCTTTCAGGCGATCCGGATCGAGTGCAACCGGGAACTGGAGGTGCTTAAGGATTCACTGGACGATCTGATTGATCTGCTGAATCCGGGAGGAAGGATTTGTATCATTACCTTTCATTCGCTGGAAGACAGGATCGTGAAGTCGGCTTTTCGGAAAAATGAGAATCCGTGCACGTGTCCGCCGGATTTTCCGGTCTGCGTATGCGGACAGATATCTAAGGGCAGGGTCATTACCAGAAAACCGATTCTGCCGTCGGCGGAAGAAGTAGCAGATAATAAGAGAGCCAAAAGTGCAAAACTCAGAGTGTTTGAGAAGAAATAACACCGGATATAAAGAGAAGCGGTCAAAAAGTTAAATGATAGAGGGGACAGAACAGACATGGCGTCAACACACAGAGCAGGGAACAGAAGCCGCACGGCAGACGGACGGAACCGTTATTATGTACAGGGCAGTGCGGTCAGAAAGTTAGATGTTACCAGGGAGATTGAGAAAAAGCCTCAGAGAAAAATCAGTAATACAGCGCGTAAAAACAGAGAAAAGGCGAAGCATATGAGCGCGGGATATGTGGTATTCTTATGTGCAGCGCTTGTGGTGACAGGCATCACTCTGGTGAATTATATCGGTCTGCAGGCAGATATTACGAGCAGCGTAAAACATATTTCCGCGCTGGAGAAGCAGCTGAATGATTTAAAGCTTGCAAATGATGAGGAATATAGTAGAATAACAAGTAGTGTAAACTTAGAAGAGGTAAAGAGAATCGCGATTCAGGAACTGGGTATGCAGTATGCGCAGGAAGGACAGATCATTTCTTTTGCAAGTGAGAATAATGATTATGTCAAGCAGATGGCGGACATTCCACAATAAGAAAAACAGCGGTTGTAAGTAGGTGGGTATTTGGGCAGTCGGGAAAGCGGAAGAAGTTCCGTCAACAGATTTACAATTAAAATGCAGAAGAAGCTGCTGGTATTATTTCTTATGATACTGGCGGCTTTTGCAGGACTCAGCGCACAGCTGTATCTGATTACAAGAGACAACGGCGAGGAGTATAAGAAGGCGGTATTGTCGCAGCAGGAGTATGACTCAACGACAATACCTTTTAAACGTGGTGATATCACGGATTCAAACGGCACGATTCTGGCAGTCAGCAATAAAGTATATAATGTCATTCTGGATACGAAGATCCTGATGCGTAAGGAGGAGAATCTGGAACCGACGTTAAACGCGCTTAAGAAGTGCTTTAATATAGACACGAACGAGGTGAGAGGCTATATCGCATCCCATCCGGAGTCTTCTTATTATGTTATGGCCAGGCGCGTAGAGTATGAGAAAATGAACGCTTTTCAGGAGTTGGCGAATGATCCGGAGGCAGGCGCGAACATTAAGGGCGTGTGGTTTGAGAGCGAGTATAAAAGAGAATATCCGAACGGTTCTCTGGCATGTGATGTGATCGGTTTTACGACCAGTGACAATCGGGGTACATACGGGCTGGAAGAGTACTATAATGATATATTAAGTGGGATTAACGGACGGGAGTACGGCTACCTGAATGATGATTCCAATCTGGAGCGGACAACCATAGCGGCACAGGACGGATGTAATATCCAGACGTCCATAGACGCGAATGTCCAGAGCATCGTAGAGAAATATCTGAAAGAATTTAATGAGGAGTATAAAGACGCTTACAGACCGGGGAACGGCGCGGAGAATGTCGGCTGTATCATTATGGAGGTGGATACGGGGCGTATACTGGCTATGGCAGGTTATCCGGCATTTGATCTGAATGATCCGAGAAATACGGCGAATCTGTTAGGAATGCCGTTAGTGGATGATAAGGGGATGCGTACGGGAGAGTATGTGACGCAGGAGGTCATAGACGGCATGGACGATCAGGCCATGTATCTGCAGCTTAATGCTTTATGGAAGAACTTCTGCATCGTGGATACTTATGAACCGGGATCGGTAGCGAAGCCTTTCACGGTAGCGGCGGCCATCGAGAGCGGTGCGATCACCGGCAATGAATCATACAACTGTACAGGCGAACTGGATGTGGGCGCGCCGAAGCCGGTCAAGTGCCATCAGACGTTCGGAGACGGGTATATTACCGTGCAGCAGGGGATCGAGAGATCCTGTAACGTGGTGCTGATGCATGTGGCGGCTGCGCTTGGGCGAAGTCAGTTCGTGGATTATCAGCATCTGTTCGGATTTGGTTTAAAGACTAATATTGATCTGGCAGGTGAGCCGCGCACGGTGTCAATGGTGTATACGAAAGATACGATGGGACCGGTGGAACTGGCCACCAATTCTTTCGGCCAGGGATTTAATACAACCATGATCCAGACGATCACATCGTTTTGTTCGCTTATCAACGGCGGCTATTATTATGAACCCCATGTGGTGGACAGGATCACCACGGCGGACGGTGCCACGAGAGAAAATGTTCAGCCGAGGGTGCTGAAGCAGACAATCTCCCAGTCCACCAGCGATACGATCAAAGAGTTCTGTAATACGGTGGTGACCGGAGAGAAGGGTACGGGCAAGACCGCGAGACCGGCAGGATATATGATTGGCGGCAAGACCGGAACGGCGGAGACGCTGCCCCGTAAAAACAACGAATATGTGGTATCTTTCCTGGGATATGCGCCGGCGGACGATCCGGAGATCGCGATCTATGTGGTGGTGGACAGGCCCAATGCGTTTAGCCAGGATAATGCGAGGTTTGCCACAGGGATTGTCAGGAAAGTGCTGACGGAGGTGCTTCCCTATCTGAATATCTTCATGACGGAGGAACTCAGCGATACGGAGCGGGAAGAACTGGATGCTTTGCAGATCCAGATCAGGACGCCGCAGCAGACGGAGGAGGAACCGCAGACGGATGAGGAAGGTAATCCCGTTACGCCCGACGGTGAACAGACCGGAGAAGACGGGCAGGAAGGCGAACCGGGAGAGGAGGAGCCGGAAGGGGAGACGCCGGAACAGGCGGCCGAACGGGAGAGATGGAAGAGCTTCCCGCTGGACCCGGAGACAGGCTATCTGAAAGATCCGGAAACAGGCTATCTGTATGATCCTGAACTTGGCACGCAGGTGTATGGCGGCAGCATGATAGAAGGCGATCTGGAGTCGGGGACAGAAGGCGATGAAGACACCGGAGAGGAACCGGAAGAAACAGAATAGAGCAAAATAAGAATAACCTCATAAAAACGGTAATAAATTATATTAATACCTTTTTGTGAGGTTTTCTGTATGATGGACGATATACCGCACCTGCACAAGACGTATCACAGAAGCAAGACTGTGGTGGTGATGTTCCTGTGTCTGATCGTGTTCGGCATCTTAATGGGAAGACTGGTATATCTGATGGTCTTCCGGTCAGAGTATTATACGATGAGAGCAAAAGAACTGCATGAGCGGGAGAGAAGCATTAAAGCGGCAAGGGGCAGGATCATAGATTCGGAAGGCAAGATACTGGCGGATAATAAGACTGTGTGTACCATATCGGTCATCCACAGCCAGATCACAGAGCCGGAAGAAGTGATTGCGATGCTGTGTAAGGAACTGGGACTGTCGGAAGAGTATGTCCGTAAAAGGGTGGAAAAGTATTCTTCCATAGAGAAAATCAAAAGTAATGTGGATAAGAGCATCGGCGATGCTATAAGAGGATACGATCTTGCGGGTGTAAAAGTGGATGAGGATTATAAGCGTTATTATCCGTATGATTCTTTAGGCTCTAAAGTGCTCGGATTCACCGGAGGGGATAATCAGGGCATTATCGGGCTGGAAGTGATCTATGAGGAATATTTGCAGGGAGAAGCGGGAACGATCTTAACGGTGACCGATGCTAAAGGGGTGGAGGTTGCCGAGGCGGGAGAAGAGAGAGTGGAGCCCGTAGGCGGGCAGGACCTCTATGTCAGCCTGGATATGAATATCCAGAGTTACGCGACACAGCTTGCACTGCAGACCATGGAAACGAAAGAGGCCGCCAGCGTGTCCATCCTCGTGATGAATCCCCAAAATGGCGAGATCTATGCTATGGTCAATGTGCCGGAATTTAATTTGAATGATCCGTATACACTGCCGGAAGGGATAGAAAGTGAAGGCATCAGTGAGGAGAAAAGGCAGGAACTGCTAAACGGCATGTGGCGCAACGGCTGTATCAATGATACGTATGAGCCGGGATCGACTTTTAAGATCGTGACGGCTGCCGCCGGTCTGGAATCGGGAGCAGTCAAGACCACGGATACCTTTAATTGTCCGGGATTTATTATGGTGGAGGACCGTAAGATCCGATGTCATAAAGTGGGCGGACACGGGGCAGAGGATTTCGTACAGGGGACGATGAATTCCTGTAACCCCGTATTTATTACCGTCGGACAGAGGATCGGCGTGGAGAAGTACTATTCCTATTTCCGGCAGTTCGGTCTGCTGGATAAGACGGGAATAGACCTGCCGGGCGAGGCGGGCACCATCATGCATAATGTGGATAATATCGGGCCGGTGGAACTGGCGACTATTTCTTTCGGCCAGTCTTTTCAGATCACACCGATCCAGCTTGCGGTGACGGCTTCTTCCATCATCAACGGCGGCAGACGGATTACGCCGCATTTCGGCGTAAAGGTGGCGGACAGCGACGGCAGTAATTCCAAAGTCTTCAGCTATCCGGTCAGGGAACATGTGGTTTCGGAGGAGACGTCCGCGACAATGCGATACATACTGGAGCAGGTGGTGGCGGAGGGAAGCGGCAGAAACGGCGCCGTGGAAGGCTACCGTGTCGGCGGCAAGACGGCGACCAGCCAGACCCTGCCCAGAGGAAGCGGCAGATACATTGCCTCTTTCTTAGGATTTGCGCCGGCGGATAACCCGCAGGTGCTGGCAGTCGCAATCATTAATAATCCACAGGGCACATATTACGGCGGGCAGATCGCCGCGCCGGTGGTGCGGCAGCTTTTTGAAAACATTCTTCCATATTTGGAGAAGATGGACTATAATAAGACATGAAGTTGCACTAAGGCTGTAAAGAACACAGCCTAAGAGCAACTAAATCATGTCCGCGAGAACAGCGGGGCTGTTCTCGGTAGGAGCAAGAAGTTGCACTAAGGCTGTAAAGAACACAGCCTAAGAGCAACTAAATCATGTCCGCGAGAACAGCGGGGCTGTTCTCGGTAGGGAGCATGAAGTTGCACTAAGGCAGTGAAGAGTACAGACTAAGTATAACTAAGTTATGTCCGCGAGAACAGCAGAGCTGTTCTCGGTAGGAGGACATAGGGCGGCTTTCGAACAGGAAGCGTATAACGGAGGAAATATGAATTCTACGATTTTAATGGCGGTGTTGATATCTTTTGCGATCAGTGTGGTGATGGGACCGATGGTGATCCCTTTCCTGCGGCGGCTTAAGGTCGGGCAGACGGTCAGGGAGGAAGGACCGGAGAGCCATTTGAAAAAGAACGGCACGCCGACGATGGGTGGTATCCTGATTCTGGTCAGTGTTTTAATTACTTCGCTCTTTTTTGTACGGGACTATCCGAAGATGATTCCGATCCTGTTCCTTACGCTGGGATTTGGTCTGGTTGGATTTCTGGACGATTACATTAAAGTCGTATTGAAGCGCTCTATGGGGCTTAGAGCGTGGCAGAAATTTGGAATGCAGATCGTGGTGACGGGAGTTTTTGCTTTTTATCTGCTGCATTATACGGATGTCTCTCTCGCAATGAAGGTGCCTTTTCTTGATGGCGTATATCTGGATTTTGGGTGGGCGAATATTCCGCTGTTGTTCTTTATTGTGATCGGTACGGTCAACGGGACGAATTTTACCGACGGTCTGGACGGTCTGGCAAGCTCTGTCACGGTGCTGGTCGCAACGTTCTTCAGTGTGGTGGCGATCGGTACGGAAAGCGGGATCGAGCCGGTCACCTGCGCGGTGGTAGGAGCGCTGCTCGGGTTTCTGCTGTTTAATGTATATCCTGCCAGTGTGTTTATGGGAGACACGGGTTCCCTTGCACTGGGCGGTTTTGTGGCGGCTGCGGCGTATATGATGCAGATGCCTCTTTTTATTGTGATTGTGGGATTTATCTATATGATAGAAGTGCTTTCGGTCATCATACAGGTTACTTATTTCAAGATGAGCGGCGGCAAGCGTATTTTCAAGATGGCGCCGATCCATCATCACTTCGAACTGTGCGGTTGGGCGGAGACCAGAGTGGTAGCCGTGTTTTCGATCGTGACGGCGCTGCTGTGTCTGGTGGCGCTTATAGGCGTCTGGGTCTGAGAGGGGATAACAGGATATGGAAAAGATAGAGAGTATAAATGATCTACGGGGTAAAAAGGTACTGGTCGTCGGTTCGGGAATCAGCGGGATCGGTGCAGTGAAAGTGTTACAGCATGTGGGTGTGGAGCCGGTACTTTATGATGCCAACGACAAACTTGACCGGGAGGAGATCAGAGCGAAGCTGCCCCGGGATATGCAGATACAGATCGTGCTCGGCGAACTGCCGGAGGAAGTGTCCGCGCAGGTCTGCCTGGTGGTGCTCAGCCCCGGTGTGCCGACGGACACCGCGTTTGTGGAGGCATTTCGGGCAAAGGGGATTGCGATCTGGGGTGAGATTGAGCTTGCCTACCGAATAGGGCGTGGACGCGTGATCGGTATCACAGGCACGAACGGGAAGACGACGACTACCACGCTGGTAGGCGAGATCATGTCCGCGTACTGCAATGATGTGGATGTGGTGGGTAACATTGGTAATCCCTATACACTGACGGCGCTTGATGCCACAGAGGAGACTGTGACGGTGGCGGAGATCAGCAGCTTTCAGTTAGAGACGGTTGAGCGTTTCAGGCCGGATGTATCGGTGATTCTGAATATTACGCCGGATCATCTGAACAGGCATCATACAATGGAGAATTATGCGGCGGCCAAGGAAGGTATTGCCATGAATCAGACCAGAGAGCAGACCTGTGTGCTCAACTATGACAATGCATACACGAAGGATTTCGGAAGCAGATGTCCGGCGCGTGTGGTATGGTTTTCTTCGGCGGCGAAGCCGGAAGAAGGCTACTATCTGGACGGCGACGATATCTGTCTGGTCAAGAACGGTGAGGTGACCAGACTTCTGGATATTCATGAGATGAATCTGGTCGGTATGTGCAATGTGGAAAACGTGATGGCGGCGATTGCGATCACGCAGGAGATGGGCGTGCCCATGGAGACGATTCTGTCCGTGGTCAGACAATTTCGTGCAGTAGAGCACCGGATAGAATACGTGGCGACCAAACGCGGCGTGGACTATTATAATGACTCTAAAGGAACGAACCCGGATGCGGCGATCCAGGGAATCAAGGCGATGAGTAAACCTACGGTACTGATCGGCGGCGGTTATGATAAGCAGAGTGAGTATGACGAGTGGATCGAGGCTTTTGACGGTAAAGTCAAGTGTCTGGTTCTGATCGGACAGACGAGGGATAAGATTGCAGACTGTGCGAGAAGGCACGGTGTAGAAAACGTGATTCTGGCGGATACGTTTGAGGAGGCATTCGGGATCTGTGTCAGTCAGGCAGAGAGCGGAGATGCGGTACTGCTTTCGCCGGCATGTGCAAGCTGGGGCATGTTTCCGAATTATGAGGTCAGGGGACAGATTTTTAAAGAACTCGTAAACCGACTGGAGGATGCAGAATAAGTGGCACAGAGAAATTCTTCCCGGAGAAGACAACAAAATAGTGAAAATTTCATGGATTACAGTCTGTTGTTCATCGTTCTGTTTCTGCTGGGGTTCGGACTGATTATGGTGTATTCCACCAGTTCTTATGAGGCGGCGCTCGATCTCAATGACGCGGCATACTATCTGAAGAAGCAGTTGTTCGCTACCATACTGGGGCTGATCGCTATGCTGGTGGTGGCGAATATTCCGTATCATTTCTGGGAGCGCTTTGCGGTGATCGGCTATATTGTGTCTGTGGTGCTGATTCTATTGATCATTCCTTTCGGGCATGAGTCCCACGGCGCGAAGAGATGGCTGTACATAGGACCGCTTTCGCTGCAGCCGGCGGAAGTTGCGAAGTTATGCATGATCCTGTTCCTTTCGAGCATGATCTGTACCATGGGCAAGCAGATCCGATACCGCAAAGGGTTCTGGATGGTTCTGCTGGTGCCCATGCCGATTGCGCTCATGTTGTGGAAGATCACGCAGAACATGAGTTCGGCGATCATCGTCGTAGGCATTGCGGTGCTCATGCTGTTTGTCTCGTGTCCGGATTACAAACGGTTTATTCTGCTGGGCATAGCGACGCTTATAGGTGCGGCGGCGGTCGTGTTTGCCATTGTGCAGATGGCGGCATCGCAGGTCGATAGTCTGGATTTCCGCGGTGCGCGTATTCTGGCCTGGCTGGACCCGGAGGCTTACGCCAGCGGTAAAGGGTTTCAGACCATTCAGGCGCTCTACGCCATAGGATCGGGCGGCGTATTGGGCAAGGGGCTTGGTGCCAGTATGCAGAAGCTCGGTTTTCTGCCGGAGGCACAGAATGATATGATTTTCTCCATTATATGTGAGGAACTGGGTCTGTTCGGCGGTTTTGCCGTGATCATTATGTTCATTCTGCTGATCTGGCGGTTCATGGTGATTGCAAACAATGCGCCGGATCTGTTCGGTGCGCTGCTTGTGGTAGGGGTAATGGGGCATATCTCAATCCAGGTGATCCTGAATATTGCGGTGGTGACCAATACCATTCCGAACACGGGAATATCGCTTCCTTTCATCAGTTACGGCGGCTCCTCGGTCATGTTCCTGCTCATAGAGATGGGGCTTGTCTTAAGTGTTGCAAGGGGAATCAGGCTGAAAGATTTATAAGGACAAGATAACTTTTATTAGGAAAACCATATAGATAGAATAGGTCATATTTTTAGATTCGAGGTAATGGAATATGGACGCTATTCGTATCTATGGGGGGAAACGTCTGGAAGGACAGACTACGATACAAGGGTCTAAAAACGCGTCGCTGCCGATTCTCGCGGCGACACTTCTGATAAAAGGGACATGTGAGTTGGAGAACTGCCCGGACATCTCCGATGTCTTTCATATGCAGCGCCTGCTTACGAGTCTGGGCTGTAAGGTGGAGAAAAAAGAAGGGATCGTGCGTGTGAATACGGAGTGTCTGTCGGAGTGTGACATGCCTTCGGACTCTGTAGGGGTGATGCGCTCCTCCATCATGCTGCTGGGCGCGCTGCTTGCCAGAACGGGGTATGTATGCATGGAATATCCCGGCGGATGCGTGATCGGTGCAAGACCCATTGATCTGCATCTGCAGTCCCTTCGGAAGATGGGGGTCAGGATAGAAGAGACAGGCACGGGATTTTGTGCGGAGGCATCAAAGCTCAACGGCACGGTACTCAGGCTGCCGTTCGTCAGTGTCGGCGTGACGGAGAATCTGATTCTGGCGGCGGTGCTGGCAGAGGGAGAGACGGTTATTGAACCGGCGGCGAGAGAACCGGAGATACAGGCGTTATGCGAATTCCTGATCAGTGCGGGAGCACAGATCGAGGGAAGCGGAACGGATCGTCTTATCATCCGCGGCGTGAGAAGTTTAAGACCGGTCAGATACCGCATTCCTGCAGACCGCATCGTGGCAGGAACGTATCTGAGTGCCTGTATGTGTACCGGAGGACGCGTATTCTTAAAAGATGCGCCGGTGAATCATATGGAAAGTGTGCTGGAGACGGCAGTCAGAATGGGAGCGGCGATTGACCGCGAACCGGAGGGGATTCTGGTGACCGGACGGGATCATGAGAGCACATGCAACAGCCTGATAACGGGATGCTATCCTGCGTTTCCGACGGATATGCAGTCGCCTTTCATGGTAGTTATGGCCGTATCAGGTCATGCGGGGCGCATAGAGGAGACTGTGTTCGAGAACCGGTTTCGCATTGTGTCACAGCTGCGCAGGATGGGAGCCGGCATCACGGTGCAGGGCAGTACTGCATATATCGACGGGAACAGCAGACTTAAGGGTATGATCGTGCAGGCGGAAGAACTGCGCGGCGGTGCGGCTTTGGTCGTGGCGGCGCTGGCGGCAGAGGGCACAGGCATCGTGACAAACCGTCATTATATTGACAGAGGATACGAGGACATTGTACTCAGCCTGCGGGAATTAGGGGCGGAGATAGAATTAGCTTAGTGTGAGAAGTACTTCTAGCCACGCACAGCAGAGGCTGTTTCGCGGAGAAGTACTAAATCTCACACTAGAGAATGCCAAAAAACGGGCATTTTCCGCACAGATTATGAGATTCCGCGGTTCGGAATCATGTGGGTTAGTGTGAAATGGCATGAGGTTTGCAGATGGCGAATAAGAAAACGGTTAGAAAAGTGAAGAAGAGTAATCCCAATCTGCGGCTTGTCAAAAATAACGACATAGAGACAGAAAAGAAGAGAGGCGGACGGAGAGAGAAGCTGCGCTTTGACAGAAACAAGAGGGCGGTGATCCTTTCCGTTACGCTGATTCTTCTGCTGACGATCCTGATTGCGGGATACGAATATATTATTCATAATTACACCGTCACTACAGTGCATGTGGAGGGGAATGTTCATTATAGCAACGAAGAGATCATGGAGATGGTGATGGGAGGCAGGTTCGGCAATAATTCACTGTTTCTTTCATTGAAATATAAAGATAAGGGAATGGAAGATATTCCCTTTATTCAGGCAATGGACGTGGAGATCGAGGCGAGGGATACGATTCGCATTATCGTATATGAGAAGGCGCTGGCAGGATATGTCTCTTATCTGGGGCGCTATGTGTATTTTGACAAGGACGGGATCGTGGTCGAGACTTCCATGGAAGAAACGGCGGGAATCCCGCAGGTGACAGGACTGTCATTTGACCATGTGATCCTGCACGAGCCGCTGCCGGTGGAGCGGCCGGAGGTGTTCGACGAGGTGCTGAATATCACACAGCAGCTGGAAAGATATTCCATGTCGGCGGACAGAATCTATTTTGATACGGATTATCAGGTCACACTGATGTTCGGTGAAGCGAAGGTTGCGCTGGGAGACGATCAATATATTGATGAGAAAATCATGAAACTACAATATATACTGCCGGATTTGATCGGTAAAGAGGGAACGCTGAATATGCGGGAATACAGTGAAGATACGCGATCGTACACTTTTGAGCAGGAGTAGGACGTGCTTTTCTTAAAAAAGCAAAAAAATGGGTTGCGAATTTCGGAAAATAATTATATGATAATCTATGAGAGTTTATGGGGAAACAGAAGGAGGAATCACCTTGCTTGAGATTAAGTCGAATGATGCTGAGTCTGCTGCTAAGATCATCGTAGTCGGTGTCGGCGGTGCAGGCAATAACGCTGTAAATAGAATGATAGATGAAGAAATAGACGGTGTAGAGTTTATCGGGATCAATACGGATAAGCAGGCATTACAGCTGTGCAAGGCGCCGACACTGCTGCAGATCGGCGAGAAACTGACGAAAGGTTTAGGTGCGGGAGCCAAGCCTGAGATCGGTGAGAAAGCGGCGGAGGAGAGTTCTGACGAGGTTGCGGCGGCGCTCAAGGGTGCGGACATGGTATTTGTTACCTGTGGAATGGGCGGGGGAACCGGTACGGGTGCAGCCCCTGTGGTGGCCAAGCTTGCCAAAGACATGGGGATTCTGACGGTAGGCGTAGTGACCAAACCTTTCCGGTTTGAGGCGAAGGCGCGTATGACCAATGCCCTTGCGGGAATAGATAAGATTAAAGATAATGTAGATACATTAATTGTTATTCCGAATGATAAACTTCTGGAAATCGTTGACAGAAGGACAACCATGCCGGATGCGCTGAAGAAAGCGGACGAAGTGCTGCAGCAGGCAGTACAGGGAATTACGGATCTGATCAATGTACCTTCTGTTATTAACCTTGACTTTGCGGATGTACAAACTGTTATGAAGGACAAGGGGATTGCGCATATTGGTATCGGTACGGGTAAAGGTGACGATAAAGCGAGTGAAGCTGTCAAGATGGCGGTAGAGAGTCCGCTTCTGGAGACGACTATTTCCGGTGCAACGCATGTGATCATCAATGTGTCCGGCGATATTTCACTGGCGGATGCCAATGATGCGGCGAGTTATGTGCAGGAACTTACGGGCGACGATGTCAATATTATTTTCGGTGCAATGTATGATGTCAATATGAACGATACGTGCAATATCACGATTATTGCTACCGGAATCGAAGAGAAGGCACGACAGATGAGCGGGCTTGGATTCAAGACCGGCTACATAACGCCGACGTCTCTGCAGGGCAAGCAGACTGTGGGAACCATGCCAGGTGCCGGGCTCGGTAATTTTGCGGCAGGAGCCGGTGGTGTGAAACAGCCGGGCAGTATGGCCGGACAAGCCGGAGCGGGTCAGCTCAAGACCATCGGCGGCATAGGCAAGACGGGAGATATCAAGAGTTCAGTTGAAGAGAAATCCTTAAAAATTCCGGATTTCTTAAGAAGTAAATAGACGAAAACGGCATAAGGCCGATCGAGACCACAGGATAGAATATCCTGTGGTTTTTTGTTGCTATCTGTCTTCAAAAATAGTGGAAATGCTCCCTGATTATGACAGATTATTCGTCACGGATTTCTTATAATAGAGCAGAAACACGGAGGTGGGATGTGTATTACAAATTATATATTGACAGTGTTTTTATTCTGCAGCTGACGAGCAATCTGTATCTGCTGTCGCTTGCCGGACGGATCCTGCAATGTACTGCCACGCATGGAAGGATTCTTATGGGGGCGGCGCTCGGCGCATTGATGGTTTGCGGAACAATATTGGTGCCGGCAGGTACGGTGGGAATCCGGATACTTGTAAGCACGATTCCTGTCAGTATGTGTATGCTGTATGTAACTTTTCGAATCTGTCATAAAAGGCAGCTGATTCACGCAAGTCTTGTAATGGCGGGCTGCGGATTTTTTTTAGGCGGCACTATGATATGGATTCTGAATCGTCTCAGAACAGTTCTAAAAGGAGATGTGAGTCTTGTGCTTACACTTGTCACGGGCGGGCTCTCCTATCTGGTTCTGTTAAAGGTAGTCGGCTTCTTGAGACGCAGGAAGGAGAGCGGACTGAAAAGAGTTGTGATCTATGTGCCGGAGCCTGCACGGGAGATTCCGGTCAGGGCACTGCTGGATACAGGCAATCATCTGACAGATCCACTGTCGGGAGAACCGGTGTGTGTCATCAGTAAGAGGCTGGCAGAAGAGATTGCAGACTGTTTCAGACCGGAAAAATATCATGCGGTTCCGTTCCGGAGCATCGGCAGGGAGAGAGGCATACTGGATGCTTATGAACTGCCGGAAATGATGATAGAGGATGAAACGCGTCAGATCAGGAAAGAACATGTTATTGTAGCGATCTGTAATACAGGAATGTCGGAAGAAAGTATCTATCAGATGATACTTCACCCCCGTCTATTAGAAGACTAGGAGGAAGGAAAATGGTTTTAAAAGTGGCAATTCCCGGCAAAGTTCAGTTTAAGATGGTACATAAGGACCCGAGATTTCTTATGACGAGGCAGGGAGATATTCATTACATAGGCGGAACGGAGGTACTGCCGCCGCCCCTTGAGAGTGAGAGAGAGAATGCAATCATAAACGATCTTGGCACAGAGTATGAGGATGAAGCCAAGGCGATCCTGATAGAACATAACCTGAGACTGGTGGTATATATCGCCAAGAAGTTCGATAATACTGGCGTAGGCGTGGAAGATCTGATTTCTATCGGTACGATCGGTCTGATTAAGTCGATCAATACATTTAATCCGGAGAAAAATATCAAGCTGGCAACCTATGCGTCGCGTTGTATTGAGAATGAAATCTTAATGTATTTAAGAAGAAACAGCAAACATAAAATGGAGGTGTCGATTGACGAGCCGTTAAACGTTGACTGGGACGGCAATGAACTTTTACTGTCGGATATTCTGGGGACAGATGAGGATGTGATCTATAAAGATCTGGAGAATGAGGTGGAGCGCAAGCTGTTAATCAAAGCGATTGCCAAGCTGTCCGAGCGGGAGCAGACAATCATCAGGCTGCGGTTCGGGCTGGGGAATGCGGACGGTAAGGAACTGACGCAGAAAGAGGTTGCCGAACTGCTGGGAATATCACAATCGTACATTTCGCGGCTGGAAAAGAAGATTATGCGCAGACTGAAAAAGGAGATGAGCAAAGACAATTGATTTTTACGGTCTGTGATGATATCATATGTTTAGGTATTCCATTTTGTGGTTAAAAACTATTCTGAAATGTGAAAGTGTTTGATCAGAAGCGGTATAGACAAACATATGTGTGAGGGCGAATGAAAAAAATAATTTTAATTGTGGATGATGACAGGCTGACGTTATCAACAGCGCAGAATCTGCTGGGAGAGATGTACAAGGTAGTTGCCGTTAACTCCGGAAAACAGGCATACAAGTATCTGGACAGACATACACCGGATCTGATCCTGTTAGATATTAATATGCCGGATATCGGCGGCTTTGAGGTTATGCGCACATTGCAGGCTGACAAACGGTGGAGTAAGATTCCCGTAATTTTCCTGACGGCGGATCGCAGTTCCGAGACGGAGGTGGAATGCTTCCGTGTGGGCGCCTGTGATTTTATTTCCAAGCCTTTTGAACCACAGATTATGATGAGCCGTATTAAGAGTACGCTGGAACTGGACGGTTACCGTAAGGATCTGCAGCGGAGACTGGATGAGAAAACGAGGGAGATGGAGCGCATTACCATTCAGGCGATCATGACGGTAGCGAATACGGTGGATGCGAAGGATGACTACACGAAGGGGCATTCCATGCGTGTGGCGGCATACGCCGAGTTGATGGCACAGCGGCTGGGCTGGCCGGAAGAAGAGATTCAGAATATATATTACGTGGCGATGCTGCATGATGTGGGTAAGATCGGTGTGCCGGATGCGGTGCTGAATAAACCATTCCGGCTGACGGATCTGGAATTCAGGCTGATCAAGGGACATACGATCATGGGTTCGGAGATCCTGAAGGATTTTAAGATGTTTCCGAATGTTAATGTTGGAGCGAAGTATCACCATGAGCGCTATGACGGCAAGGGGTATCCGGAAGGACTGAAGGCGGAATCGATTCCGCTTGTTGCAAGAATTATTGGTCTGGTAGATTCCTATGATGCCATGACAAGCAATCGTGTCTACCGGAGAAGGCTCAGTGACGATATCGTCATGGAAGAATTGAGGAAAGGGAAAGGGACCCAGTGGGACCCTGACCTGGTGGATATATTTCTTGAACTGATCAAAGAAGGCGCGCTGGAGCAGCAGTGGATGCGGGAGGAAGAGATGGCGTCGCCGATCTTTGACAGCGAGAAGATCTACGGTATTGCTATGGGCAGTGAGAGTGTGCTGGATGCGCCTACGGATTATCTGACGGGTGTTTTGAGTAAGCGTAAAGGTGTGAATGAGATAGAGAACGGGCTGCGGGTTGCAGGCGGCTGTCTCATGATTATTGATCTGGATCATTTTAAGCGGATCAATCAGACGCATGGACATCTGGCGGGTGATTATGCCCTGAAGGTGACGGCGGATGTGCTGCGGGAAGTGTGCAGTACGGGTGTTGTCTGCAGAACCGGCGGCGACGAATTCCTTTATTTTGCGGAAGGGATGCGCAGCAGGGATGCAGCTATTGTTAAGGTTAATGAGATTCTGGATGCATTTACCGCAAAACAGGATGAGGTGGATGTCCTCAAGGAGACACAGCTCTCCATCGGTATCAGTGTCTCAGGTGCAGACGGCTATGAGTATGAAGAACTGTATCAAAGGGCAGATAAGGCGCTGTACCATGTTAAACAAAATGAGAATGTTCGTTACGGCTTCTTCCAGAGCACCGGTATGGTGCGCACACCGGAGCAGTCTAAGAATGATCTGGAGACGGTGATCAATATGATCCAGACGAGAGACAGCCGCACCGGCGCGTTTCAGGTTGAATATGCCGAATTCGCGCATATCTATGAGTTTGTGACCCGCTTCTCGGAGAGAAGCAAGCAGGAGACACAACTGCTGCTGTTTACGCTTTTCTCGTCAGACGGCAGCGAGATCAAACTGGAGCGTATGGAGATTGCCATGCAGTGTATGGAACAGTCAATCTGTAAATCACTGCGGGGCGTGGACGTAGGCACCAGATACAGCAGTTCCCAGTTTCTGGTGGTACTGATGGGAACAGAGAAAGAAAATATCCGCGTTGTCACAGACCGTATTATACAGAACTATTTCAAGTTATATGGCGGTAAAGATATTACGGTGACCTTTGATGTGGCGGATTATTAATATAGGGATGACGGAGCAGCATAACGGAAACAGTGGCGGACACTCAGGCGGTCAGATACATCCGCATGGTCTTCAGGGCGTTTTTCTCCAGACGGGATACCTGAGCCTGAGAGATGCCGATTTTAGTGGCGACTTCCATCTGGGTCTTGCCTTCGAAAAAGCGAAGGGTGATGATTTCATATTCACGATCGCTTAAGCGCTTCATGGCTTCGCTTAAGGAAATATGCTCTACCCAGATCTCTTCACGGTTTTTCTTGTCGCTGATCTGATCCATGACGTAGAGTGTATCACCGCCGTCAGTGTAGACGGGTTCGTACAGACTCATGGGCGCCTGTATGGCATCGAGTGCATAGACGATGTCTTCTTTGGGCAGACCGACTTCCGCAGCGATTTCCGTGACGGTAGGTTCTTTGGAATTGATGCGGGTGAGATGTTCCTTTGCATAGATTGCTTTATAGGCGGTGTCCTTGAGGGAGCGGGAGACCCGGATACTGTTGGCATCGCGCAGATAACGGCGGATTTCGCCGACGATCATCGGCACAGCGTAGGTGGAAAATTTCACATTAAGGGAACAGTCGAAATTATCAATTGCCTTGATCAATCCGATACAGCCGATCTGGAACAGATCGTCCACATTTTCATTACTTGAGTGGAAACGTTTGATGACACTTAAGACAAGCCGGAGATTGCCGTTAATATATTCTTTGCGGGCAGCCTCATCTCCGTCTCCGATTCGTTTAAAGAGTTCTTCTTTTTCGGCATTTTTTAGAAGCGGCAGTTTCGATGTATTGACGCCGCAGATCTCTACTTTACCCTGTATCATATCATACCCGCCCTTTCCTGTTATTGTACTGATCTGCTTCTTTGAGTCTGCGAAGCAAATCCCGCGAAGTTAATTCCGAAGGAATTGAATCTGGCAGCTTTTCCGAGTTTGCGAAGCAAATCTCGCGAAGTTAATTCCGAAGGAATTGAATCTGGCAGCTTTTCCGAGTTTGCGAAGC
>CALGVA010000002.1 GCA_937920345.1 uncultured Lachnospiraceae bacterium | reverse complement strand
GCTGCTTCGGACTTCTTCTTACGTCTTACGCTGGGCTTCTCGTAATGCTCTCTCTTACGAATCTCCTGCTGGATACCGGCTTTCGCGCAGCTTCTCTTGAAACGACGTAATGCACTATCCAAAGTTTCGTTTTCTTTAACGATTACGTTTGACATTCTCGCACCTGACCTCCCTTCAGTCCCGAACAAGCATTTCGACTGATTGGGTTATTTCTGCGCTTACGCGCGGTGTTTCTACACACAACACAAATTATACCACATTTTGGTTATGAGTCAACTACTATTTCGAAATTTACTGAATCTGTCCCTCTAATACCTTGACACACTCCACAATTGCAGCGTCAATACCAGCCGGGTTCTTACCGCCGGCCTGTGCCATATTCGGACGACCGCCACCACCGCCGCCTACCAGCGCGGCAATTCCTTTGATCAGATTGCCCGCATGAGCGCCCTGTCCCATCGCGCCGTCTGTCGCCATGGCAATCATATTCACTTTGCCGTCATTCTCAGAAATCAGTACCACTACGCCTTCTCCCAGCTTCTCCTTTAACTGATCGCCGAGTTCGCGCAGACCGTTCATATCGACACCCGCAACTTTAGAAGCAAGCAGTTTCACGCCTTTTACTTCCTGTACCTGATCCATTACATCGCCGAGCGCATCCTTAGCTGCCTTGCTCTTTAACGACTCGTTCTCGCTCTGCAGCGCTTTCATCTCTGCCATCAAGTGTTCGCAGCGCTCCACCAGATTAGAGGGGGACGTCTTCAGCACTTTTGCCGCCTCATGAAGCTGTTCTTCCAGCTTCTGATAATATGCCGCAACATTGCTGCCCGTCACCGCTTCGATACGGCGCACGCCTGCCGCCACGCCCGACTCGGACAGAATTTTGAAGGAACCGATCATACCAGTGGATTTAACATGCGTACCACCGCACAGTTCTTTCGAGAAATCTCCCATCTGCACGACCCTGACGGTCTCGCCGTATTTTTCTCCGAAAAGCGCCATCGCGCCCGACTGCTTCGCTTCCTCTATGGTCATAACCTTTGTCTCGACTGCCAGATTCTCCGCAATCTGCTCATTGACAATCTGTTCGACTTTACGGATTTCCTCCGGCGTCATCGCCGCAGAATGCGAGAAATCAAAACGCGTTCTCTCTCCGTCCTGATAGGAACCTGCCTGTTCCACATGATTGCCGAGCACCTCCCGGAGCGCTTTCTGCAATAAATGTGTCGCGCTGTGGTTCCTGCACGTATTACTTCTTCTTGCAGTATCCACCGACAGGGTCACAGTATCTCCGGCCTTGATCATACCCTTCGTCATCTTACCGATATGACCTGCCTTGCCGCCCGACAGCCTGATAGTATTCTCCACTCTAAACTCTCCGTCTGCCGTGGTGATCAGACCGGTATCGCCCTCCTGACCGCCCATGGTAGCATAGAACGGTGTCTGCTCCGTAATAATGGTTCCCACTTCACCATCCGTCAGAGCCTCCACCAGTTCCGTTTCCGTGGTAAGCACCGTCACTTTAGAGTCACATGTCAGACAGTTGTACCCTACAAACTCCGTGGTCAGGGACGGATCGATGGACTCATACACAGTCACGTCAGCACCCATATAATTGGTTACCTTACGCGCCTTACGGGCCTTCTCCTTCTGCTCCTGCATACATGTCCTGAAGCCTTCCTCATCCACCGTAAATCCTTTTTCTTCCAGGATTTCTTTCGTTAAGTCAAGCGGGAATCCGTAAGTGTCATACAATTTAAACGCCTCTGCGCCGCCCAGTTCTTTACTGCCTGAAGCCGCTACCGCATCCGCCATCTCATTTAAGATCGTAAGCCCCTGATCAATCGTCTTATTAAATTTGTTTTCTTCCTGCGTAAGTGCATTGAAGATGAACTCTTTCTTTTCTTCCAGTTCCGGATAGCCGTCACTGGAGCCTTCGATCACCGTACCCGCAAGATTCGACAGGAACGTACCGTTTATGCCTAACTTTCTGCCCTGGCGCGCCGCGCGGCGGATGATACGGCGAAGCACATATCCCCGTCCCTCGTTGGAGGGCATGATGCCGTCTGAGATCATAAACGTAGCCGAACGAATATGATCCGTGATAATGCGGATCGACACATCCGTATCGTAATCCTTCTTATATTCTACACCGGCAATCTCACACACTCTTGTTCTCAGTGCAAGCACCGTGTCCACGTCAAAGATGGAATCCACGTCCTGCACGGCGGATGCCAGTCTCTCCAGTCCCATTCCGGTATCAATATTCTTCTGCACCAGTTCCGTATAATTACCCTTGCCGTCATTATCGAACTGGGTAAACACGTTGTTCCAGATCTCCATATAGCGATCGCAGTCACAGCCTACCGTGCAGCCGGGCTTGCCGCAGCCGTACTTCTCACCCCGGTCATAATAAATCTCCGAACAGGGGCCGCAGGGACCGGAACCATGCTCCCAGAAATTGTCTTCCTTGCCGAAACGATAGATCCGCTCCGGCGCAATACCGATCTCCTTATTCCAGATCTCAAATGCCTCTTCATCATTCTCATAGATAGAAGGATAGAGTCTGTCCGCATCCAGACCGACCACCTCTGTCAGAAACTCCCAGCTCCATGCGATCGCCTCATGTTTAAAGTAATCGCCGAAAGAGAAGTTGCCCAGCATCTCAAAGAAGGTGCCGTGTCTTGCCGTCTTGCCCACATTCTCCAGATCTCCTGTCCGGATACATTTCTGACATGTGGTAACGCGTCTTCTGGGCGGAATCTCCTGTCCCGTAAAATAAGGTTTCAGCGGCGCCATACCCGAATTGATCAGCAGCAGACTGTTGTCATTGTGCGGCACCAGCGAAAAACTCTTCATCTTCAAATGATCCTTGCCCTCAAAAAATTCAAGAAACATCCTCCTCAACTCATTTACACCATAAGGTTTCATCGTAGTTCTCTATCCTTTCTCATTTATGTCGTCTCTGTACCATACAGCTGCTCATCATTGCCCGAAGGGCTTTTATTTCATGGGATACACTTTCCTGTGAAACAAAAAGTCTCCCTCGTCTGAGCATATCATCAAAACGTGAATTTATCCGCAAAATACGCATCCAGCTCTGTGATTGCGATACGCTCCTGCTCCATGGAATCACGGAATCTTACCGTCACACAGCCGTCCGTCTCGGAATCGAAATCATATGTAACACAGAATGGTGTGCCGATCTCGTCCTGTCTGCGGTATCTCTTTCCGATATTGCCTCTGTCATCAAACTCACAGTTATATTTTTTGGAAAGCTGCGTAAAGATCTTCTCCGCACCCTCGTTTAACTTCTTGGAAAGCGGCAGTACACCAATCTTCACCGGTGCCAGTGCCGGATGGAAATGCAGCACGGTACGCACGTCTCCCTCACCGATCTCTTCCTCATCATATGCACCACACAATACCGCCAGGAAAAGTCTCTCCACACCCAGCGACGGCTCGATGACATAAGGAATATATTTCTCATTCTTCGTATCGTCAAAATAAGACATATCCTCGCCGGAAGTATTCTGATGCTGCGTCAGGTCATAGTTCGTTCTGTCCGCTATGCCCCACAGTTCACCCCAGCCGAAGGGGAACAGGAACTCGATATCCGTGGTTGCCTTGGAGTAGAAGGAAAGTTCTTCCGGATCATGGTCGCGGACACGCATCTCCTCCTCTTTCATTCCCAGACTCTTTAGAAAATCAATACAGTACTGTTTCCAGTACGCAAACCATTCCAGATCCGTATCCGGCTCACAGAAGAACTCCATCTCCATCTGTTCGAACTCTCTCACACGGAAGATAAAGTTGCCGGGTGTGATCTCGTTTCTGAAAGATTTGCCCACCTGGCAGATGCCGAACGGAATCTTCTTGCGGGAGGTTCTCTGTACATTCTTGAAATTAACAAAAATACCCTGCGCTGTCTCCGGACGCAGATATACGGTATTCTTCGCGTCCTCTGTGACGCCCTGGAAGGTCTTGAACATCAGATTGAACTGTCTGATATCTGTAAAGTTATGTTTGCCGCAAGTCGGACAGGGAATGTTATGTTCCTCGATAAAATCTTTCATCTCCTGCTGGCTCCAGCCGTCCACAGAACTGTCGAGCGTCATGCCCTGCTCTGCAACATAGTCTTCTATGATCTTATCCGCACGGAATCTTTCATGACATTCCTTACAATCCATCAGCGGATCGGAGAAGCTGCCCAGATGTCCGCTGGCAACCCATGTCTGCGGATTCATTAAGATGGCACAGTCCACACCCACATTATAGGGGCTTTCCATCACGAACTTCTGCCACCATGCTTTCTTGATATTGTTCTTGAGTTCCACACCCAGATTACCGAAGTCCCATGTGTTCGCCAGTCCTCCGTAAATCTCCGAACCGGGATACACGAACCCTCTCGCCTTCGATAACGCCACGATCTTCTCCATTGTCTTTTCCATAATTTCCTCCGTTTCCGCGATTGAAAATTTAATTTTCAATCTTATCATTCTTGATTTGATATATTATTCGAATACAATATAAGATAAAACACTCTCATCGTTCTCTTCCGTGGACGGGTGTGTAATGCGCACTCCCTTCTTACCGGCGAAAGCCACATCCAGATCGCTCATAGCAGTCTGGTTAATATAGAGTACCTTTCCATAAGTATTCAGCACCAGCTCCTCCGAAGGCTTCGTGCCGATGATCACGATCTTCGTCTTCTCATGATCATCCATGTATCCCAGTTCCATCGGCTTGCCGTCCGTCGAGATAAAAGCGATCCCCTCTAATCCGTATCCCTGACTGCCCGCTTCCTCCAGCGTTCCGACGAACAGTTCCCTGTGATTGAAATCATGGTAATCCTGATCGGCAGCATAACGAAACTGCAGCAGAACGCTATTGTCCTCCTCCTCGACAGCTTCGAGCACGACACTGTCCTTACCGCTGTCCGCACAGTACTCCGACACCCGCTGCGCTGCAAGCGCTTCCAGACTGTCCATGTCATAATAGTCCTGTTCAAAACTGCCCACGATCTGCTGGACAATGCCTCCATCCTTACCGATGGAAACAGAACTCACTTCCGGTATTTTACTCCGGCCGCAGCCCGCAAGCCCGCAGGCAATTACCGCAATAAGCAGAACCGCTCTCCCTCTTTGCATAAATTTCCCCTCCGGTCGACTCTAATCCGCTGATATACTGCATTACATTATATTAAAGATTATCCACAATTTCAAGACTTTTAAACGTTCTGTCAAGATATCGCATGCGGTAATCGTCCGCAATCTCCCGAAGCTGTGCTAATACTTCAGGCGTCACGGTAAAAGTATACAGCTTCTCAATGCCGGCATGCACAATATAATCCACTGCATACTCGGTAGACCTGTCCCATGTCTTTCCGGTTGGAATCCCCGGAAATTCACCGTTTAATACCATGGCTTTCATTTCGAATATGTAACGGACCAGACGATTGGACAATCCCGTATGCAAAAGAGCCCGAAGCGACTGATACAGCAGCCCCAGCATTTCCCTTTCATCATTGTTCTCTCTCGTATAATAATCCATCAACTCCAAAAAGTACATCCCGTAATATGCACCCTCAAAATCTTCCCGCAGTCCCTCAAAATAATTGCTGATCGCCGCATCCGTAATATTATAGGAACTTCTGCCGGCATACAGCTTAAACTCCCCGAAGGAGAAAGGATTCGTCGCCGCGAGAAGCCTGCTGCCCTGCTTGCGCGCTCCTCTCGCAAACGCCGAAATTTTACCTTTCTCCTTCGTCAACATTACGATCCTTTTATCATATTCACCGATCGGCTCAGCCTTTAAAATCATTCCCGTAACCTGTGTATATTCCTGCATGAGAATGTTCTCCTGACGTTTCTCTACCCGTGCGGTCCGTCCGCACATCTTCCGCGTTTCTGTATGCCAGAAAGTCATCTATTTTCCCGGTTGCCATAAACCTTGCCCAGTAATCCGTTTCATCCATCTTACGCCCCTAATCCTCTCTTATCATTTCGTCATACATCAGAATAGCGGCTCTTGATCCGAGCTCGCTATTCTAATGTTTAGGGTTCGCAGATTTGGCTTTTTCTATTCTGTTTCTTTCGGATTGTAGCCGAAATTTTTCAGCAGATAATCGCTGTCCCGCCAGTCTTTCTTAACCTTGACCCAAAGCTTTAAATTGACCTGACATTCCACCAGATCTTCTATGTCCGGCCGGGCCATGGAACCGATTTTCTTCAACATGCTGCCCTGTTTCCCGATGATAATTCCCTTATGGGACTCCCGTTCACAGACAATGGTAGCTTCGATATCCACAATGCGCTTCTTAAACTTCATCATCTCTATCGTGACCGCGATACCGTGTGGAATCTCCTCTTCCAGACACCGAAGCGCCTTCTCTCTGATCAGTTCGGCCACGATCTGCCGCATAGGCTGATCCGTCACCGTATCCTCATCATAGAAAGGTTCCCCGTAAGGCAGATATTTCATAATGCATTCAATCAGTGTATCCAGTCCGTCCTTCTTCAGAGCGGACACCGGAACGATCTCCGCGAATTCCAGCTGCTTCCTGTAAGCATCGATAAAGGTAAGAATGAGTTCCCTCCTCACGGTGTCGATCTTGTTAATAACAAGTATGACCGGCGTTCTGGTCTTCTGAAGCTGCTCGATGATATGGCGTTCTCCCGCGCCGATATAATCCGTCGGTTCCACCAGCCACAGGATCACATCCACCTCCGACAGAGTACGCTCCGCCACCCCTACCATATAATTTCCCAGCTTGTTCTTCGCCTTATGTATGCCCGGCGTATCCAGAAACACAATCTGCCCCGTCCCGGAAGTATACACGGTCTGTATCTTATTCCTTGTCGTCTGCGGCCTGTTAGAAGTAATGGCGATCTTCTGGCCGATCAATGCATTCATCAGCGTCGATTTCCCCACATTGGGTCTGCCGATCAGAGTGGCAAAACCCGATTTAAAGCTTGCATTTTTTTCTTTTCTGTTCTGTTGACTCTCCATAGTCGTCTTTCCCCGTTTTCTGTCAGCTTTCTTTATCAGCCCCGTCAGGCTGTGCCGCGCTTTTGTTTGCTGCGTCCGCCGTATTTTCCGCCGGCTGTGGATTACCCTGCGCAGTCTCCTGCTGCTGCCCCACCATTCCCTGCGGATACGGCTGCTGTGTCATCTGATAAGGATTGACTCTTGTCGCTTCCTTCCGTGCACTGCGCTTTGCGGCCTTTTTGATAATCAGGCGCACCACCAGTATAATGATCACGATGATAACCGCCCAGACGATCAGATACGGCAGATTGATCACAAACCAGATCCCGAAATTGCTGAATCCTTTGCCGACACCCTTCATACTGTCCATAAAGCCGGTCCTGATGCGCTCACCTGTGGTGACCTCCTCCGTAGGCGTGTACCGCTCCACTTCGTCTATATACAGATATACGGTACTGTAATCAATCTTATTATCATAAGTACGAAGCTGGGATTCCATGCTCTCGATCTGGTAGCGGACCTCCGAAAGCCTTCCTTCTATCGTGATGATATCTTCGACCGTCTGCGCCTGCTCCATCAGTTCGAGCAGTCTGCTCTGTTCCGTGGTAAGCGCCTTCTTATGGCTCTCCAGATCTACGTACTGCAGCGTCACATCGGTCACGCTCTCCGTACGGCTCACGATGTTCGACTGCTCGCCCACCTCGTTCAGAAAAATATCCAGATTCTGCTTCGGAATACGCGCCGTCATATTGGCGCAGCGCAGATATTTGGTGCCGATATAATCTGAGGAATAGTGGTCATTCCTGCTGTAACTGGACATATCCTCTATGTAACCGCCAAGCGCCGTAACCCGGTTCTGCAGGTTCGGCACCAGCACGTCAAACGCCTCTGTCTCCACATTCATATTGACATTTTTGATCAGTTTCCTGCCTGCCAGCGCATCGCCCGGCACATCGGCAGTTCCTTCTTCCGGAGCTGCTTGCGGCGTCGACGCTGCATCATCATGCTCATACTCGGCCGCTTCCTCCGTCATCGCACTGTTCATCATATAACCGCCATCATAACCATAGCCTGCCTCGGCGCTTGCCTCATACTTCGCCGTATCGGCGGCACTGTAAGATTTCGTTCCGCCGCATCCTGTCAGAACCGCCGCCAGCGTGCCTGCTGCCAGTAACACCCTCGTTGCATATCTCATCTTCATAAACTTCCTCATATTTTTCTTTCCTCCCGCTTCCTGCCGCCCTGCAACGGCATACTCTCCGGCTCTTTCGTTCCACGGGCGCTGTCATACTCCCCGTATGCGGCACCCGCAGACAGCCGCTTCTGTCTATAATACCTTTCACGGGAACAAAAGGTTGCATAAATTGTATTCTTTTTAGTGAAATAAATACTCTGTCTTCCCGAATAACGCCCCGTTTGCCTTAATGTTCTCTTCGTTGCCGACCACACACAGACAGTCCGCATCCATAAATGCACGGATATACTCTGACAGACCGCGGATCGTGTCCGCATCCGCCGCCAGCAGTTCATCCCTGTTCTTCTGAATCTTCTCATAAGGATAATGCGTCATATAACCGGTAAGGGAATACGTACCCTTCATCGCCGGTGTCATCGGCATATCCATCTCGCTCACCGCGCCGATAATATACTGCGTCATCGTCCGTTCATCCGCTTCGAAACCGGCAATATAATCTGCCGCATTCTCATAGACTGCAATCGTATTCTGCAGATTAGGATCTCTGTAGGATACGAAATAGCTGTCTCCGGATCTGCCGAAGCTGCACATGCAGCCATAGGCGCCGCCTTTGACACGCACCTGCGTCCAGAGATAGTCATAACCAAGCATAACACGCAGCACCTTCAGCGCGCCATGATATGGCAGTCCTTTCTTCTCAAAATTACCTGCACGGCATACATATTGAATCTGCGCGGAAGTCATAAATCCTTCGTTCTTTCTTACAGGCTCCGGGTCATACCCCGCCGCCTCTACCGTTTCCTGATAGAGACTGCTCTTAAGCTGCACGATCAGCGGCTCGATTTCTCTTAATCCTTCCTGTTCAGCCGTATAATCCACCAGCAGGTTCTCCGGCCGGAAAATATACCGGATCACGCGCTGCAGATTCTTCGTCACTTCCTCCTTACGCACATCGAAATGCTTCTCCAGATCTTCCAGAAGCTGATAAAACGGTATGCCGTTGATGTGCTCCATCACCATCGCGGGTTTCGACAAATAGGACAATGCCCTGCCCGCCGCCAGCGTATGTCCCGCCGCCATCATATCCGCCTGCTTGCACGAACGCCCTTCCGCCACCAGTTCATAGAGCCTCTTGCTGTCCGTATAATCGGCGCGCGTCAGAATCTCCTGCGCCAGTGCAAACGCCTGCGGCAGATTCTCATACAATACCTTAACCTTCAGGTCAAGCGTCGCCGTATATTTCGACAGATCCTCCGCATCCGTATAGGTATTGACCGCCGGCGCGATTCCGCCGGTGAGCAGGTTGATCTCATTATACAGTTCGCTGTAACTGTAGTGCTCCGTGCTTACCAGACCGAGTACCATTTTCAGGATACCCACATAAGGGAACAGTTCCTCCGGCACCTGACGCAAATCGAACATAAACCGCAGATAGCCGATACCGTTGGTGAACACATCATGATACAGGAGCACCGTACCGTCAACTTTCTTTTCCTCATTATAGTAAGGCGCCGCCTCCCGCTTCATATCTTCCCTGGCCAGCAGCGGAATCTTCTCCAGATCCTCCCTTCTGCTCGGCTCTTCCTGATACGCCTTTAACGCGCCCGTATCCCTGACGATCCGCTCGATCTCTTCCACGCTCATAGCGGCCTTGCGCTCCGCCAGCTGTTCCGCCAGCTTCTTTTCTCTTATGCCGGTCAGTCCTTTCACAGGCCTCACCACCACGATACTCTTATGCGGATTGCATAACAGATGTTCTTTAATCAAATCTTCATAATAAGAAGTATCAACCGCCTGTTTCAATTCTTTATATACATCTAAGAGTTCCACGTTCACAAAAGGCTTCTCGTCATCATAAAGCCACGTTTCCAGCATCTGCAGGCCGTACATGAGTCCCTTCGGATAGGAGCCAAAATCCGCCTCCCTGTACTTAAATTCGCTGCTGTTCAAGCTGGCTCTGAGCGCTCTCTTATCCAGCCCCTCCTCGCAAAGACGCTCCAGCGTCTCATCCACAATACGGATCATATCTTCTTTCTGCTGCGCGTTGGCATTCTTGGCAACCATCGAGAAATAAGGCTGTTTCACGCTCGTATCAAAAGCATAGTTTAAGTCCTTGCCGATTCCCGCGTCCAAAAGCGCCTGCTTCACGGGAGCACCGGGCATCATACACAATACATCCACGAGCGTGGATACAGCATAACAGAACTTCCGGTCAGGCAGTTCTCCCAGTGAAATGTTATAAGCAAGATAAGTATTGTCCTGCTCAGACTCGCTCTCCATAATCGGATATTCCTTCTCTATCGTAAGCGTCTCCGTAAAGGGCGCCTCCGTCTCTAACGCCGAATCCACCGCCAGCGCATCGTATTTTGAGAGATATTCCGCATCAATATACTGCAGTTTCTCAGCCATATCCATATCGCCGTACAGATAGATATAGCTGTTGGACGGATGATAATATTTCTTGTGAAAAGCAAGAAACGCCTCATAGGTAAGCTGCGGAATAACGTCCGGATCACCGCCGGACTCCACGGAATACGCCGTATGCGGATAGAGGGAATTCATAATCTCTCTCCACAGCACATCATCAGGCGAGGAGTAAGCGCCCTTCATTTCGCTGTAGACAACGCCGTTGATTGTCAGATCATCCTCCGCATTCTCCATTTCGTAGTGCCAGCCTTCCTGCCGGAAGATCTTCTCTTCATGGTAGATATTCGGATGGAACACCGCATCCAGATAGACATCCATCAGATTCTGAAAATCCCTGTCATTGCAGCTCGCCACGGGGTAGACCGTCTTATCCGGATAAGTCATGGCATTTAAGAAGGTGTTGAGAGAACCTTTCGCCAGTTCGATAAAAGGGTCCTTCACCGGAAATTTATCGGAACCGCAGAGCACGGTGTGTTCTACGATATGCGCCACACCAGTGCTGTCCGCCGGCGGCGTGCGGAAACCGATATAAAACACTTTATTGTCGTCATCGTTTGACAGGAGCGCAATGCGAGCGCCTGTCTTATTATGCCTTAATAAATAACTGACTGAATTCAGCTCCTTAATTTCTTTCTTCTCCAATACTGTATACGCCTGTAACTGCTCTATCTGCATTTTTCGTTTATGCTCCTTTCCGTTCCGCAAGGTCATTTGCCATATAGTATACCACGCCCGCGCAAACTTAGCAAAAAAATTCGCGAAGCAGGACTCCTGTTTAAGAATGCAAAAGAACAGGCAGAGAGTACTAGGGGACTCTCTGCCTGTCCTATGTAAAAAGGGAATTTTACTGCATGCAACATATATAGCATAAATGCTATTATGTTGTCATTTTGTCGTTCGTCTTGTCCGACAATGTCAGTTTATCAAATAATGCCGCGATAAGCAAGCGGATTTTACGCTTCTTTGATGTTATTTATCGCGCTTTTCAACAAAATATTTTCAAATTATACATTAAACCCCATAATTGCAAGCTTTGAAAGAATCAATTCCTGCACAATCATACCGCATTTTTTCTTCTGTGCGAGATTCATTGCAACGATTTCATCCAGTTTCATCACCTTATTCACATATCCGGTCTTCTCTTTGCCAAGCAGGCTCTTCCTGACGGCAAGCATACTGACCTTCACTCTCGCCTTAAGCTGCAGATAAGTCTTATATGAGAACTGATCCGGCGTCATATAGTACAACTGACTCTCCAATGTCGTCTGTGGATCGGTATCTTTCAGAATATAATGCTCTACAATACTCTTATATTTAAAAGAAACCATCTCCTGGGTCAGAATCTCCGCATAGCTGAATCTGGCGCCCAGATAGATGGAACCTGTGTCCTGCATAAAATATTTAAAATCATTGTCCTGATAATCCACTTTGGTACCTCTGTCTTTCCCCGCCGGCAGATCCACACCGGCAGATTTACCACTTCGGCATCGAAACCGTTCCCGCTCCGTTACCTTGCCGGTTCCAGATCCTCTATCCTGCCGCCGCTCATGCGTATGGCATCCTCGATCGCCTTTCTGCTAAGCCCCGACTCCTCCATCACTTCCTCCACCGTCACTTTCCTGTAAAGTTCCCCTGACAGTTCTCTTGCCGCATCCGCCACTTTATTGACCTTCTCGACTATCTTCTTATCCTTCCTGGACTCCTCCGCATTCTGTGCAATGTAGTCTTCCATGGCGTCCATGATCATTTTACCGAGCATTCCCTGTGCTTCTGCCGCCTGTTCCAGCGCTCCCAGCATAGTAACACCCACTGTCAGCGCCACGTTACCCTCGCCGATCAGATCTTCCAGATACACGCCCTGTCCGGCATAAAGCCTGGCAATCTCCGCCACTTCCGGCAGATACAGTTCTGTCAGCCTGCTCTGTGCCTGCACGTCGCCCGCCATGGCGGACAGTGTAACGGCTTCCCGCTCTCCCAGTGAAGCCTCCGGAAGTGCCCGCAGTTCTTCCAGATACGTATTCAGATAGTCTTTCTCCTCCTCCGCCAGATACTCGTCCGGATCTGCCGGCTCCCCGATACCGATCTTATGCTGACGCAGATATCCGTAGACCATCTCCATCTGCTCTCCGCCAAGGGCAAGCGGCGCAAAAGCCTCGTCTACCTGCTCTCTGGAGATGCAGTTGCCCTGTTCCTTCGCGGTCTTCTTAACCTGTTCTAATGTTTTACCGAATAAGATTTCCTGATTCATCTTTTCACCGTCTATGCCCCTGTATGGGGTTCTTTATGATCTCTTAACATGAGTGTGCGTATATAAATGTTCCTCGCAGTACTCATAGTTGCCGTCACACTTGGAGCAGAACCGGAACTGCAGTTCCGGACTGTCTACTTCCGTCCTGCCGCAAATCGCACACTTGTGTTTCGTAACACCCGTATTTCTGCGCACATCCCGCTTAAACTCCTGGCGCCTGTGGATCTGCTTCGGATTCAGGTGCATCATGTTGCGGGAAGTGATGAAAAATACCACGAAGTTCAGCAGGGAGGCGGCGATGGCAAATCTGCCCTCCACGCCTGTCTGGAAGAAATCAAACACAAGCATAACCGCATAAATGACTCCCAGCCACTTCACCTTGATGGGAATGATGAACATGAGCAGCACCTGCACATCCGGAAACGTCGCCGCAAAAGCAAGAAAAATCGACATATTAATGTAATAAGTGCTGAAAAAGACAGAAACAAAGCGAAAATAATATGCCGCCGCCCCTGTCGCCGCAAAAGTATCTCCATGAAAGAGGTACTGATATCCCATCAACAGAAAACTGCCCGCAATGGTAAAGAGCATGCCGGAAAACAGATATACATTATACCGGTAAGTACCCCATGTCCGCTCCAGCGTCGTACCGATGGAACAATAGAAGTACATCATGATCAGCATAAAAAGAATATTCCCTGTCGGCGGCGGAATCAGAACCCATGTGACCAACCGCCAGATCTGGCCGTGCAGGATCGCATACGGATCTAACGTCAGATACTGAATCAGCACACCGCTCCTGTCGATCAGCTCGATCAGATATCCTGCCGCATAGCATGCCACCAGCACAAATGACAGATTTCTGATTGCATATTTACCAAACTTACGTTCAAACGAACTCATTATGAATAACCACGCCTTTCCAATGTATTTTCATGTACAAAACTGAATACATTTTAACATTCCTTTTTTTAAAAGTAAACGCCGCTCCTCTCAAAAAATACAGATGTCATAAAAATTTAATAAATACATTTTAAAATCTTAACACATTACCAACAATTAGCCGATTGCTTTTTGCAAAATCGTGTCGTATAATGACATGGTTCAGAATTTCCTATTAAATAAGTAAAAATAAGGAGTGATATCCGAAATGAGTGAAATGCAATATACGCTTGGCATCGACATCGGTTCTACAACCGTAAAGATCGCTGTTCTCAATGAAAAGCAGCAGGTACTCTTTTCTGACTATCAGAGACATTTCGCAAATATAAGAGAGACGCTGTCCAGCCTGTTGCAAAAGGCCTATGACAGGCTTGGAAATATAACCGTACATCCGATGATCACCGGTTCCGGCGGTCTGACGCTGGCCAACCATCTGCAGGTTCCCTTCGTGCAGGAGGTAATTGCAGTTTCCACCTCACTGCAGACACTCGCTCCTGCTACTGATGTGGCAATCGAACTGGGCGGGGAGGATGCCAAGATCATCTATTTTGAGGGCGGCAACGTGGAACAGCGCATGAACGGCATCTGCGCCGGCGGTACCGGTTCCTTCATCGACCAGATGGCTTCCCTGCTGCAGACTGACGCGGCCGGGCTGAATGAGTATGCCAAAAATTATCATTCACTTTACACGATCGCGGCAAGGTGCGGCGTGTTCGCCAAATCCGACATCCAGCCGCTCATCAATGAGGGTGCCACGAAAGAAGACCTGTCCGCTTCTATTTTTCAGGCTGTCGTTAATCAGACGATCAGCGGTCTTGCCTGCGGCAAGCCGATCAGAGGACACGTAGCCTTCCTGGGCGGACCGCTGCACTTTTTATCAGAGTTAAAGCAATCCTTCATCCGCACACTGAAGCTGGATGACGAACATATTATCGACACTGATAACTCTCATCTGTTTGCTGCCATCGGTTCTGCGCTGAATGCCAAAAAAGAGGTGCATTTTGCAATGGAAGAAATGGTTGGAAAGCTTTCTTCCGATATTCAGATGGAATTTGAAGTGGAACGCATGGAGCCGCTCTTTGCCTCCGAGGAAGAATATCAGAACTTCTGTACAAGGCACGGCGCGCACCATGTGACGACTGCCGGTCTGGCTTCCTATCAGGGCAACTGTTTCCTTGGCATCGACGCCGGTTCCACGACCACGAAGGTGGCTCTCGTCAGCGAAGACGGCTCCCTGCTCTATTCCTTCTACAGCAGCAACGACGGAAGTCCGTTAAAGACGGCGATCCGCTCCCTGAAGGAGATTCATGCGCTTCTCCCGAAGAGCGCCAGGATCGTTCGTTCCTGTTCCACCGGCTACGGTGAAGCATTGATGAAGGCCGCCTTCCTGTTAGATGACGGCGAGGTCGAGACCGTTGCACACTATAACGCCGCCGCCTTCTTCAATCCGGATGTAGACTGTATTCTGGATATCGGCGGTCAGGACATGAAATGTATCAAGATCAAGAATCAGACGGTTGACAGCGTACAGCTCAACGAGGCCTGTTCCTCCGGCTGCGGTTCTTTTATCGAAACTTTTGCCAAATCCCTGAACTACAGCGTGGAAGAGTTTGCGAAGGCCGCTCTGTTCGCGGAGCACCCGATTGATCTGGGTACCCGTTGCACCGTATTTATGAATTCCAAAGTAAAACAGGCACAGAAGGAAGGCGCTTCCGTCGCCGATATTTCTGCCGGACTTGCCTATTCCGTAATCAAAAACGCGCTGTTCAAGGTCATCAAAGTCTCCGATGCTTCCGAACTCGGCAAAAACATCGTCGTACAGGGCGGTACTTTCTACAACGACGCCGTACTGCGCAGTTTTGAAAAAATAGCCGACTGTCAGGCTATCAGACCGGACATCGCCGGTATCATGGGCGCTTTCGGCGCTGCGCTGATTGCCAGAGAACACTTTGAAGAAGGCTATCAGACTACCATGCTGACGATCGACCAGATCACCAGTCTGCAGTTTGAGACAAGCATGGCAAAATGTAAGGGCTGTACTAACAACTGCCGTCTCACCATCAATAAATTCACGGGAGGACGTCAGTATATTTCCGGCAACCGCTGCGAGCGCGGTCTTGGCAGGACCAAAAACGAGAACGGCATCCCCAATCTCTATGACTATAAATTAAAAAGACTCTTCTCCTACGAACCGCTGTCCGCCGACCAGGCGCCCCGCGGCACGGTAGGCATTCCGAGAGTCTTAAACATGTACGAAAACTATCCGTTCTGGTTCACCTTTTTCACCAGACTCGGATATCAGGTCGTGCTCTCGCCCAGTTCCAACCGCAAGATCTACGAACTCGGCATCGAGTCCATCCCGAGCGAATCGGAATGCTACCCGGCAAAGCTTGCACACGGTCATGTGGCATGGCTGATCAACCAGAAGACAGATTTTATTTTCTACCCCGCATTGTTTTATGAGCGGGACGAATTTCACGGGGCAAACAACCACTATAACTGCCCGATCGTCACTTCCTATTCGGAAAACATTAAGAATAACGTGGAGGAAATCGGCAGAGGTGAAGTCGCATTCCGCAATCCTTTCATGGCATTCAGCAGCCTGCAGACGGTTACTTCCGCCCTTACCAGGGAATTTAAGGAACTGCCCGTTACGGAAGTGATGGATGCCGCAAAAGCCGCCTGGGACGAACTGGCCAGGGCGCGTCAGGACATGCGCGACAAAGGGGAAGAAGTCCTGCGATTCATGACGGAAAACCACGTCAGAGGAATCGTGCTTGCCGGGAGACCGTATCATATTGATCCCGAGATCAACCACGGCATCCCGGAACTGATCAATTCCTACAATATTGCAGTGCTGACAGAGGACGCAGTCTCCCATCTGGCCGAGCCGGAACGCCCACTGATCGTATCCGACCAGTGGATGTATCACTCGAGACTCTATGCCGCAGCAAGCTATGTGAAAACAAGGGACGATCTGGATCTGATCCAGCTCAATTCCTTCGGCTGCGGTCTGGATGCCGTCACCACCGATCAGGTGAACGACATTCTCTCCGGCTCGGATAAAATATATACCTGCTTAAAAATTGACGAAGTAAATAACTTAGGCGCCGCCAGAATACGCATCCGCTCCCTGCTCTCCGCCCTCAAAGTGCGGGAACAGAAGCACAAACAGCGTACCGTCCGTTCCAGCGCCATCAAGAAAGTTGCTTTTACTGAAGAGATGCGCAAAGAATATACGATTCTCTGCCCGCAGATGTCCCCGATCCATTTCGACATTATGCAGACCGGATTCGAGGCGTGCGGCTATCGCTTCGAAGTGCTTGGCAATGACAACCGGCACGCCGTAGACGTGGGCTTGAAATATGTAAATAATGACGCGTGTTATCCTTCCTTGATGGTAGTCGGCCAGATCATGGACGCTCTCCTCTCCGGTAAATACGACGTCAATAAAGTTGCGATCATCATGACACAGACCGGAGGCGGCTGCCGTGCCACCAACTATGTCGGATTCATCAGGCGTGCGCTGGAGAAAGCCGGCATGCCGCAGATACCGGTGATTTCCCTAAATCTTGCCGGTATCGAGAGCAATCCCGGCTTCCACCTGAATGCGGAACTGCTCATGCGCGCCGCTTACAGTGCGCTCTTCGGTGACGTCCTCATGCGCTGCGTCTACCGTATGCGTCCCTATGAGACCACCCCCGGTTCCGTAGATGCGCTCCATGCGAGCTGGAAAGAGAAATGCCGTGCATTTGTATCCCGCAAACACATGAATTATTACATATTCCGTAAAATGTGCCGACAGATCATACGGGATTTCGACGCCGTTCCGATTCATGAGGACATGCGCAAGCCGAAAGTCGGCATCGTAGGCGAGATTCTGGTTAAATTCGCCCCCGCCGCCAACAATCATCTGGTAGAACTGCTGGAAGCAGAGGGCGCGGAAGCTGTTGTGCCTGATCTGATAGACTTTATGCTCTACTGCTTCTACAATCAGATCTATAAGGCTGACTATCTGGGCACCTCCCGCAAAGCCGCTCTCGTTTCCAGATTCGGTATCTGGGCACTGGAGCAGATGCGCGGCGCCGCGGCGAAAGAATTTGCCAGAAGCCGGCACTTCACGCCGCCGGTAAGCATCTATAAGATCGTGGAATACGCGAAACCGATCGTCAACATCGGCAATCAGACCGGTGAAGGATGGTTTCTGACCGGCGAAATGGTGGAACTGATCCACAGCGGCGTAAACAATATCGTCTGTACGCAGCCTTTTGGCTGCCTGCCGAATCATGTGGTCGGTAAAGGCGTCATCAAAGAACTGCGCAAGCGTTTCCCGCTGTCCAATATCGTGGCCATCGATTACGATCCGGGCGCCAGCGAGGTCAACCAGCTTAACCGGATCAAGCTGATGTTGTCCACGGCACAGAAAAATGTAAAAAATTGAGCTTCGCTCAATTGCGAGTTCCGCTGCGCGGACTCGGATAAGCGGAGGAATTTCCTATACCATAAATGAATTCCTTCGGGATTAATTGAAAAAGCAGATGTGGAAAATTCCTACATCTGCTTTCTTACGATCAAATATTCATTGTCCATCTGGTAAAAGGAACAGGCAAAATTACCGCCCCGCAGGAACCGGCTCATATCGTCCTCATCCAGATCTACCATGCAAACATAACACTCGTAATCTTCATCATACTGATAATTACTACAGGTATCGCAACTGCTCATATCCCTCTTCCATTCCGCAGCATACACCGCATAATATTACACACTCCGCTTCCTTACATACATACCCCTTAATAAAAGGTCTTGTCTACCTTACGATTGATAAATTTGATCTTGCCTTTAATCTCTTCTGCCAGATTATGAATTGCCTCATCCGCGATCTCCTTCTGCAGCTGATTTACACAAAAGATGCACGTTCCGAATTTATCGTTGGAAAAGAGTTTCGGTTTCTCCCATTTTACGAAATAGGAAACCCTGTTCTTCAGCAAAACCTTCTCAATTTTTTCTTTGGTCTCTAAGTCCGTTACCTGACACCATTCCAGTTCATTATGCACTTTCACTTTCTGATAGGCTGTCTCCATACCGTGTTGTCCCCCTCTGTTATAGCTCAGCTATTAGATTATAGCGCATTTTATTCAAATGTGCAATTATTGCAAGAAGCATTTTTTTATGTTAATCTATATTATGATAACAGTTCAGCAATGCGGAGAGAATTGTGCAGATTGCCCGTAGGCACTTGCTGAACTGTTATATATTATGCTATTTAACATTGGAAAGTTGAGGAACAGTCATGCCTATTAAAATCGCTGATTCATTACCGGCAACCAGTATCCTGGAAAACGAAAATATATTTGTTATGACGGAATACCGCGCATTGCACCAGGACATCCGTCCCCTGAATGTGCTGATCCTGAATCTCATGCCCACCAAGATCGTAACGGAAACACAGCTTCTGCGCAAGCTGTCCAACACGCCGCTGCAGGTCAATGTGGAATTTCTACAGACGGCAAGCTACACGCCGCAGCACATAGATTCCAATCATCTGGAATCATTCTACACCACTTTTGATCAGGTTAAAGAACGTAAATACGACGGCATGATCATCACCGGGGCACCCCTGGACTATATCAAGTTCGAGGACGTCACCTACTGGAAAGAACTGTGTTCCATCATGGAATGGGGTAAAACGCATGTTCATTGTACCCTGCACCTTTGCTGGGGCGCTTATGCCGGACTCTACTACCTCTATGGCTTAGACCGCTATGATATGGATACGAAGCTGTCAGGCGTCTATGCGCACAGGATCGTGAAGAAAAATTCCCCGCTGTTCCGTGGCTTCGACGATATCTTCTATGCGCCGCAGTCCCGTGCCATGGGCATAGCTGCGGATAAGATTGCTTCCGTTCCTGATCTGGAACTGATGGCGGTATCCGATGAAGCCGGTGTAACCATCGTTAAGACCACAGACAGCCGACATTTCTTCATCACCTGTCATCCGGAGTATGACGCTGATACGCTGGCGCAGGAATACTTCAGAGACTTAAACAAGGGCATGAATCCAGCAGTTCCTGCCAATTATTTTCCCGATGACGATCCGTCAAAAGCGCCGGTCGTCAACTGGCGCTCCACCGGTCAGCTGCTGTATTCCAACTGGCTCAACTTCTATGTCTATCAGACGACACCGTATGATGTACGGGAGATATAATTACAGATACTTCTCCATAAAGTCGTCCTCCGAGACAATCGGAATGCCGAGTTCCTTGGCCTTTTTATTCTTGGAAGACTGCGATGCGGTATCATTATTGATCAGGCAGGTCGTCTTACCGGTGACGCTGCCTGTGACTTTGCCGCCTTTCGACTCGATCTCTTCTTTTAACGCATTGCGGTTCTCATAGTGTTCCAGGCTGCCCGTAATGACAAAGCTCATACCCGCCAGCGTCTGTGAACCTGACTGCGCCACCGTCTCCTCCTCGATCTTCACTTCCTGCAGCAAACGCTCCAGCTGCCCCATACGCTGTTCATTATGGAAATATTCGTATATGCTGCCGGCAATCACACCGCCGATCCCGTCGATCGCACTCAATTCTTCCGCATCCGCTGTCCGCAGCGCGTCGATGGAGAAGTTAAAATGCCGGCACAGCAGTTTGGCATTCGCGACGCCCACGTTCTCGATCCCCAGACCGTAAACCACTCTGGGAAGTGTGGTATTTCTGGCCTTCTCTATACTCTCCATCAGGTTGGCGTAAGATTTCTCTCCGAATCCCTCCATCTGCGTGATCTCCTGCTCATACCGGTCCAGATGGAAAATATCGGCAAACTCATGCAGAAAGCCTCTGGCAAGAAATTTCTCCAGCGTAGACTCCGAGAGACCGTCCACATTCATGGCATCCCGGCTGACAAACAAAGTAAAAGCTTTGATCTTCTTCGCATCACAGTCCGGATTATTACAGTAGAGCGACTGTACATCATTGACCTGCCGGATCTGTGTGGGCTGTCCACATACCGGACATATCTCCGGAATCTCCAGCGTATCGCTCCTCGTCAGATTCTCCGCAATCTGCGGGATAATCATATTCGCCTTATATACTGTAATATGATCTCCGATCCCTAACTCCAGTCCGCGCACGATACTGATATTATGCACGGAGGCGCGGCTGACTGTCGTCCCCTCCAGTTCCACCGGCTCAAAAATCGCCACCGGATTGATCAGACCGGTACGGCTGGCGCTCCACTCCATCTCCGTAAGCTGCGTCTCCCGCAGTTCATCCGCCCATTTAAAAGCAATGGAATCTCTGGGAAACTTAGCCGTTCTCCCGAGTGACTGTCCGTAGGCAATATCATCATAGGTCAGTACCAGACCATCCGAAGGGACATCATAGGCTGGTATTTTATTTTCAAAATAAGCGATCTCCTCCAGAATCGTATCCGGATTCACACGCCTGTACTCTACTATGTCGAAACCCTGTTCCTCCAGGAAAGCAAACTGTGCCGCACGGGAGTTATGCGCCTGCGCGCCTTCCGCTTTTACAAGGCTGAAAGCATAGAAATGAACGCTCCTTGCCGCCGTGATCTCATTATTAAGCTGTCTTACCGAACCGCTGCACAGATTCCTCGGATTTTTGTACTTTGCCTCCGCCTCCTCGATCCGGCTGTTGATCCTCTCAAACTCGCTGTAGGTGATGACAGCCTCCCCGCGTAAAATCAGTTCTCCCTGAAAAGGCACTGACAGCGGAACATTTCGAAACACCCGGGCATTGTTCGTAACGACCTCGCCAACCTCACCGTTTCCTCTGGTGACGGCCTTTACCAGTTTCCCGCCGGAATATGTCAGAACGACCGTCAGGCCGTCCAGCTTCCATGAGAGCAGCCCTTCTTTGCCGTTCAGCCAGTCCTGAAGCTCTTCTCTGCTTTTCGTCTTTGCGAGGGATAACATAGGACGTTCATGTCTTTCCTTCGGCAGTTCGTCCACCGCTTCATATCCGACGCGGACGGTAGGACTGTTTGCAATAATAACACCCGTTTTTTCTTCTAATCCGGTCAGTTCATCATACAGGCGGTCGTATTCGTAATTACTCATGATCTCCGTGTCCTGCGCATAATACGCCTCAGACGCACGATTCAGAATGGAGACCAGTTCTTTCATTCGGTTTCTTGTCTTCTCATCCACTTAATCCATACCTGCCGTTTCCTGTTATTTTTCCCCGCCACATAGCGCTTCATACGAATCCTTTTCATTCCGGCACAGCAAGCCCGCATGCACCGTATAGACCGGAAACTTCCTCCCGCGTCAGTTCCCTGTACTCTCCGGGTTTCAAATGCTCCAGCCCTATATTTATAACACGTGTTCTCTTAAGGGAGAACACGTCATATCCCTGTGTCCTGCACATGCGCCGAATCTGCCTGTTAAGTCCCTGTGTCAACACCATCTTCACCGTCATGGGACCCACCTGCTCTATCTCGCACGGACGGGTCGTCACATCCAGTTCCTCCAGATATACCCCCTGGCGCATATGAGAAAGCGATTCTTCTGTCCATTCCTGCTTGACCTTAACAATATATTCTTTCTCATGGCGGTTCATGCCGCGCATCATGACATCGATAAGCGCGCCGTCATTGGTCATCAGAAGCAGCCCTTCCGAATCTTTATCCAGTCTGCCCGCATAAGTTACCCTGACCGGATAGCTGATCTCCTGCGTCACAATTTTCTCCGCATGAGCATCCCGCTCCGTACAGACGACGCCGACCGGCTTATAGTAAGCGAGCACTACTTTCCTGTCGGGTCCGGCAATCTTCCTGCCGCGGACGCGCACCTCGTCCCGTCCCGTCACCTTCATACCCTGCAGCGCCGTCCCACCGTTCACCGTGACAACACCCTGCTCAATCAATTTATCCGCATCCCGTCTGGAACAGACACCGCAGGATGCCAGATATTTATTTAAGCGGACTTCTACCATTTTATTCTGCATTCTTCTCTCCATTCCAAAACATTTAAGTGACCCGGGTATTACTTCACTGACGCAAATTACACATTCATAACAAGCGATATATTATACTATTGCGCCGCGCTGTTCTCTTCCTCTGCTTCCTCCTGGTCCTGCAGCGGTTCCACGGCATGTTCCAGCAGGAACTCCCGCCACACATCATAGTGCTGCGCATAGAGATGAACACCGTCAAAAGTTAATTCCGCATTTAAGAAACCGTCCCGATCCGTAAAGAGCGGGTTGGCATCCAGATAGAAAATATCCGTACCGTTCGCCAGCTGTGCGGATGCCGCATTCTTATCGTTGATATTAATATTATTGAACTCTGTCTCCATGTTATTCTTTTCTCTGCTGACATGAAGATTTGCCATGATATAGATAATCGCCTGCGGCTGCCACTCCCTGATTTGATCCACTACCTTGCGATACTGTTCCAGATATGTTTCAGTATTGCCGTATCCAAGTTCATTCATGCCAAGCATAATATAGATCTTACCGTACTGCTTCTCCTGCAGCACCTGTGTCAGATCCACCTTATCCCCGGTCTTCTGATACGTGATTTCCTCCTCTAACAGCTTGAAGATCATCATACCGCTGTCACAGTAGAAATCCGCCTCCTCCAGTCCGGCATAATCCGAGATGCCCAGGGTTCTGGAATCACCCAGAAAGGCTGCATCACTAAAATAACCAATGTTTTCTTTGGTATACGGATACGATGTCGTCAATGCAACTTTTCCTGCATCTGAATAATATCTGGAATCAACTTCCTGCGGTTCATATTTTGTAAATCTTGTTATTCCTTTTGGTACTTTCTCTGTATCCTCGTTGTTTTCGTCATTTCCTGCAGATTCTTTATCATCATTCAAAATGTTTTCTTTTTCTTTATCATCAATATTTTCCTTGCACATTCCTGCATTTTCATTTGTTTGCTTATTATCTTCGGAATTTTTTTCCAAGATTCCCGTATTCTTATCATCCCCTTCGGAACTTTCATCCGAAAACGGATCATCTACATTTAATAACGGGTTATATATGTGCTCTCCTACCCTGCCGGCCTGTGCCATCACCGCCTGCGCTTCTCTGGCAGCCGCCTTGAATCCGATTTCATCAGACCATAACATCACCAGCAAAGAGGTAAGCACGATTCCAAGCACATACGGACAGTTATACAGAACCTCTTTCCACTGCCCCCTGTGCCTGATGCCATTTTGTTTCTGATCAGTATGGTTTTTTCTCCGCTGTGCATTCCTGTTTCTTTGCTTTGCAACGCTCCGTACCTGCTGTACCTGTCCGGTTTGTTTCTCCTGCCCTGTCTTACTCTTACTGTCCTGCTTCGTCTGGCTTGTCTGGTTTGTCTGCTTCGTCTGACTTGCCGGTTTTGTCTGTTCCGACGCTTTCTTCTGACTTGCCGGTTTTGTCTGGTCTGACGCTTTCGTCTGACTCGCCGGTTTCGCCTGTTCTGATGCTTTCTTCTGACTTGCCGGTTTCGCCTGGCTCGTCTGCTTCGTCTGATTTACCGGTTTTCTCTGGCTTGCCTGTCTTCCGCGGCCTGACTGTTTTTTATGCTTTGTTTGTTTAATATGTCCTGTCTTTTTTTTCTTTGTCATAAGTTATATCTCTCACCACCGCTCATATCTGTCTTACGATATATCTATTCCTAAAATCTGAAATACAGGAACGGATTATTGCTTCCCACCATGATCTCATGCACCGAGAACCAGAAGATCACCAGCAGCGCCGCCACCATAAACCATCTGTCCTTCCACTTATGATACCACTGTCTCGGATAGGGAGTCGCAAACAGGATACAGGCAATCAATAACACCCAGTATTGTTTCAGATGCCGCTCCAGATGGAGCGTGCTTACCATAACAGCAGATCTGTGGATTCCAAACATGTTGCCCAGATATGCTGCCAGCTGTCTCAAATCCGTGATTGCAAATATCACCCATGTAATGGGAATCATCACAAGTGTATACACATGTCCGATTACCCCAGACTGCTCCAGCTTCCTGCCGTAACTGTTCTTCTCCACCGTAAGAATCACAAAAAAAACCATGCCCCATAGCAGAAAATTCCAGTCAGCCCCATGCCACAGTCCGGTACATGCCCATACGACAAAGAGGTTCATAATCGTCCTGCCTCTGCCCTTTCTGCTGCCGCCCATCGGGAAATAGACATACTCGCGAAACCATCTGCCGAGCGTCATATGCCATCTGCGCCAGAACTCGGAAATCGACTTTGATACATAGGGATCGTCAAAATTGCGTGGAATCCGAAACCCCAGCATCTTGCCGAGTCCCATCGCCATCACGGAGTATCCCCAGAAATCAAAATAAATCTGGAAAGAATAGGCGATTGCACCCAGCCATGCCACCGTAATATGTAAGCTGCCGGGTCCCGCCGACATAATCGTATTCCACAGCGTCCCGATCTGGTTCGCCAAAAGTACCTTCAGCCCTAATCCTGCCGTAAAAAGTTTCAGCCCGTTCTCAATGTCTCTGATGCGGATCTTCCTGCTCTCCATCCGCTCCGCCACCTCGTCATACCGCACGATCGGTCCGGCGATCAACTGCGGAAACATGCTGACATATGCTGCAAAAGACAGGAATCCTGCCGGTTCCTTCAATGTACCGCGGTAACAGTCTATTTGATAGGAAACCATCTGAAACGTATAGAAACTGATCCCCAGCGGCAGCGCCAGCATGAGAAGCGGTACAGACTCACGGCTGGTGAGACTATTTATGACTCCCGCCGAAAAGTCCCAGTATTTAAATACAAACAGAATGCCGAAATCAATGATGAGCGCCGCGATAAGCGCCGTCTTCCTGTGTCCTGCCATCACCTTCGCAAGATTCTGCCGCGGCTTTGCCGGCTTCCGGAACATATACCGGCTCAAGGCATAATTAATGATAACAGATAAAATAAGCAGCAGAACAAAGAACGGTTCTCCCACTCCATAGAAAAGCAGACTTCCCGCCAGTAACACAATATTGCGGTATCTGGCGGGAACAATCAGATATATCAACATAAAAACCGGCAGAAACCGGAATAAAAAACCCAAACTGGAAAATACCATTAGTAGCGCTCCCTAACACAATTTAGGGTATTTTGTCAAAAAAGAGAACCCTACATCTAGTATATTCCAGTCAGAATCATTTTACAAGAGGCTATTTCCGGCAGATCACAAAAGATTGCGGTTCCAGTACGCTTCCGCCGCCTTCTGATTTCGCCGATCCAATCTTATAAATAACATCTGTATTTTCTATCACCACGGGAATTTTCTCTTCCTGCCCGGACGGATTACACAACATAATCAGATCATCCCGCTGATAGGCAAACGCCCGCCTTCCCTCCTCCGCATAGATAACCTGCAGATTATCGTGTCTGCCAAACGCTTCCTGCTCCCTCCTGACACGCAGAAGTGCTCTAACCGTAGACAGGAGCGAATCCGGACGGTTCTGCTGCTCTTCTACCGTAGGTGCAGCCCCGTCTGTATCCGTGGGCAGATACAGAAGTGCCTCATCTGCATCGGAAAATCCATAATTACGGCCTGCCTCCCACTGCATCGGCGTTCTGGACCCGGTTCTCGTATAGCCGCCCTCCTTGCAAGGCAGCTGCAAGTAACGCATGCCGATCTCATCGCCATAATAGATAAAAGGCGCGCCCGGCATAGTAAAGAGGAACGCATACGCCAGCTTTAATTCCCTCTCATCCAGATTATATGCTGCGCGGACCATGTCATGGTTGCCTGTGATCAGGCAGTACAGTCCCTTCTCTTTCACTGCCTCATACTTTGGCAGATACTCTTGCAGGAAATCCTGTATGCTGCGTCCGCTGTCTTTCTTAAAGAAACTGTCATCCCTTCCCGTATCGTCATAGTCCCGCATGAGCAGGTTGTAACCGTTACCGAACCAGTCGAGGAAGAAGTCCATCTGAAAACCCGCCATACCGATTGCGGAAGCCGGATTATTCCACTCGGACACCAGCGCAATCTCAGGGTACTTCTCCTGCACGCGGCTTATCATGTCGCTCCATACACGACATGTCCCGCTCTTGACCGCATCATCGTTCTTGACAAGGGAATCCGCCATATCGACGCGGAAACCGTCACATCCCATCTCCATCCAATAACACATGATATCTATCATTGCTTCACGCGTTGCCATACAGTCCGGATGTTCAATCGGCTTCTGCCAGCTCTCCTGCGGATTCAGAAAACCGTAATTGAGCGCCGGCTGGCACTTGAAATAATTCAGGATATACGCACCGTTGCGCTCACATTCTCCGGCAATATACGGAAAACCTTCCGCCCGCTTATACCAGCAGTCCGTCCAGATATAACGTTCGGAATACTCGTTTGGTTCCTTCTGTCTGCTTGCCGCAAACCATGTGTGTTCCTCCGATGTATGTCCGGGAACCAGATCCATCAGAATATGCATGTCTCTCGCGTGTACCTGTTCAAACAGCTGCCGCAGATCTTCCAGTGTACCGTACCGCTCAGCCACTTTCTTATAATCCCGCACATCATATCCGGCATCCTTGAACGGGGAATCATAGCAGGGATTCATCCAGATTGCATTACATCCCAGTTCCTTGATATAATCCAGCTTTTCAATAATGCCCCTCAGATCACCGATGCCGTCCCCGTTCGAGTCCTTGAAGGACTGGGGATAAATCTCATAAAATACCGCTGTTTTCAACCACTCTGTCATACTGTTCCTCCTTTTTTATCTGCTTTAATTTATGATCCTTTATAATCTCCACCTGACGTCTCATGTAAGGTTTCGGTTCAAACCGCCGCTGCCGTCACTTCCTGAGTCCCTTCGGATAATGATTTTTCACCTGACCGCCCGCCGCTTTACCGAATCCCAGCGGGTATCCTTCATATGTAAGCAGTATCCATCCCTTCTGCAAGGCAGTACCGTGCAAGCTCTCTCCGCTCAGACTCTCCCCGCGCAGATACCGTTCCGCCTCCCGCTTCGTAAGTTCCAGCCGTTGCTTCGTTTCTTCCATATGAAGCGCAAGTGCAAGTGCATGGGACGGTTCGATCCGGTTCTTCTTACCGGTTCCCAGATGCAGCCCCGCACGTACGACTTTCATGCCCTGCATAGGACGCATCCCGCACGGCACCAGATAGATCTGTTCTCCGAACTTCTGCAGTACGCCGTTCTGCCGTTCCAGCCAGTCCTCAGACAGCCCGATCTCACCAACCAGAAAATCCTGAATCTCATCCACCGGCATCCGCTCCGAACGCCCGTCCTCCTTCTTCCTTCCCTTTTGCCGCCCCGTGATCATTCTTCCTGCAACATCCCGTTCCCGCTGCACACCGCTTTCCGGAAAGGGTTCCCGCCTGCGCAACCTGGCAATATAATGCCCCTCGCCTTTCAGCCTGTGCGGCATAAGCCGCATAGTGTGTTCGATACCATCGGCCGGATCATCTATCCAATCCTTGCGTCCCTCTACAAAAACGCTGTCATGGCGCACCGCTTCGATTTCAAACATTTCGTGCGCCCGCACAAATCTGCTGACCACGTCCTCATCCTCCTCCGGGGCAAACGTACAGGTCGAATAGACAAGCACACCGCCTGGCTTAAGCATTCTGGCAGCCTCCAGCAGAATCCCGTACTGTCTCTCGGCACACATGGACACATGCGCCTCGCTCCACTCCGCGACTGCCGTCTCATCCTTGCGGAACATGCCCTCCCCCGAACAGGGCGCATCCACCACGATCCTGTCAAAAAAATTCGGGAAGAAAGCAGCCATACGCTCCGGCGTCTCATTGCATACCACACAGTTTCGGATTCCCATACGCTCTACGTTCTGGGATAAAATCTTCGCCCTCGCCGGAATGATCTCATTGGATACGAGCAGTCCTTCTCCCGCCATGCGCCCCGCGATCTGCGTGCTTTTGCCGCCAGGTGCCGCACAGAGATCCAGAATGTACTCCCCCGGCTGCGGATCGAGAATCTCCACCACAGCCATTGCAGACGGCTCCTGAATATAATAGGCGCCTGCCTCATGCAGTATATGTCTGCCCGGCTGTTCCTCCGCCTGATAATAATATCCTTCCTGCGCCCAGCTGACCGGTTCCAGCGCAAACGGCATCCGCTCCTCAAACGCCGCCGCAGAAGCCTTCAAAGGATTACGGCGCAGTCCGTAATACCGTTCCTGTGTATAGCTCTGTATAAATGCTGTATACTCTGTTCCCAGCAGTTTCTCCATCCGATTCAGGAACGCCGCCGGAAGCTTTATCGTCTCACTCATGTTAATCTCTATTCCGCAGACGCTTTAGCGTCGGAGGAATCGCGAGCCGAATATCAGATTCGGCTCTGCGATAAGAGCTATTTTGTGACGCCTGCGGCACAAATAGCCGTGTGAAAAATAAGCTATCAAGCTTATTTTTCACACGAATCCTCTGGTTTCTTAATTACTTATCACAGGTAACTGTTCAGCCATTCGCAAAAGCTCTCCGCTCATGGCTGAACGGATACTACTACAGTATATCGTGCCGTAAAACTTCTTGCAACATCTCAGCTGAGCATTTATAATATAAAATGTTGCACATAAACAAGAGAAAAAGAACATGTACATAAAGAATATGTACGGAAATGAGGATTATTATGACATCGCAAATTTGTATTATCATCGCTATCCTCGTCTACCTGCTCGGCATGATCTTCATCGGTATATCTTACTCCAGGAAGAACACACAGGCGGACGAGTTCTATCTGGGAGGCCGTAAACTGGGACCTCTCGTAACCGCCATGAGTGCGGAGGCTTCCGATATGAGCAGTTATCTGTTAATGGGACTGCCCGGACTGGCATATATCTCAGGAATCGCAGACGTAGGCTGGACCGCCATCGGTCTGGCGCTTGGAACCTATTTCAACTGGCTGCTTGTCTCCAAACGCATCAGGCGCTATTCCAGCAAGCTGGGCGCCATCACGATCCCGGAATTCTTTGCCAAGAGATACGGTGACGAGAAACACATTCTCACCTGTATTGCCGCCGTCGTGATCGTAATCTTCTTCGTGCCCTACACGGCTTCCGGATTTGCCGCATGCGGTAAACTGTTCAGCACCCTGTTCGGTATGAATTATATGACGGCTATGCTGCTCAGTGCGGCAGTTATCGTACTTTACTGTACGCTGGGTGGATTCCTTGCCGTGAGTACCACCGACCTGATCCAAAGCATTACCATGACCGTCGCACTGTTGATCGTTGTAGGCTTCGGCGCGATTGTAACCGGCGGATTCGATACTGTTGCCGCTGATGCCGGTGCACTGCCCGGATATCTGAGCATGGTACAGACTTATGTCGCTGACACGGCTTCCGCCAAGCCATACACGCCGTTAATGATGGCTTCCATGCTGGCATGGGGTCTCGGCTACTTCGGCATGCCGCATATCTTACTCCGGTTTATGGCGATTGAAGATGAAAACAAACTGAAAATATCCAGAAGAATCGCAACGATATGGGTTGTCATCTCCATGGCGGTTGCAGTACTGATCGGTATTGTGGGATACAGCATGTCCAAAGCAGGTATCATTCCCATGCTGGCCGGTAATACCTCTGAAACTGTCATCATTCAGATTGCTTCCGCGCTGAGCACGCATGGCATATTTCCCGCATTGATAGCAGGTGTTATCCTTGCAGGTATTCTTGCTGCTACCATGTCAACTGCGGACTCGCAGCTGCTGGCAGCCGCATCCAGTATTTCCCAGAATCTGGTGCAGGATTTCGGCAAGAAGAAGCTGGACACGAAAATGTCGCTTCGCATCGCAAGAATCACGGTAATTGTGATCTCCCTGATCGCCGTACTGATTGCCAGGAATCCGGACAGTTCGATCTTCACGATCGTGTCTTTCGCATGGGCAGGTTTCGGCGCGGCATTCGGTCCCGTCGTACTGCTTGCACTGTTCTGGAAACGTTCCAATAAACAGGGCGCGCTTGCGGGCATGCTTGCAGGCGGTATCATGGTATTCGTATGGAAATACGGCATTGCAACGCTCGGTGGCGTATTCGCCATTTATGAACTGCTTCCTGCATTTATCGTCGCTCTGATCGTCAACGTAGCAGTGTCCCTCGTGACCGCCGCACCGGCAGATACGATTGTAAAAACATTTGAGGAAGTGAACGCGAAAAACTGACAGTCGTACAGCGAGTATGTCCTTAAGACAATCAGATCACAATAAACTGCCCTTGCATAGAGGCGCAGAATCAAAGAACAGGCCTTCCTGCATAAAACGGAAGACCTGTTTTTGATTCTATAGATTCTGCTTATAATTTCTACAAGTATAAACTGCTGCGCCGTCACTCGCTGATCGCGATATCGATCCTGCTCAATTTCTCTAATAATATATCTTCTTCCGTTGGAATGTCCTCGGACAGTTCGATCTGCCGTCTCACCTGCCACATCTGCTCGTCGATATCCGCAATCTGATGCGCACATTCTGTCAGCCGTCCCACGATCTCCATCTGATTGGGCACTTCCTGCTTATACTTAAGCTGATGTTCCAGACTCGCCCAGAAATCCATGGCAATCGTGCGAATCTGCACCTCCACCGCCATATCTCTCGTCTGATCCGAGAAGAATACCGGCACACTGACGATCATGTGATAGCTCCGATAACCATTCGGTTTCGGATTCCTGATGTAGTCCTTCTCCTTGATCACAGTGATATCATCCTGTTTGGCCAATGCCTGCGCCAGTACATAAATATCATCCACATAGGAACACACCACACGGATTCCGGCCACGTCATACAAATTATTCTCTACATTTTCCAGTGTAAAATCAAGGTTCTTCCGCGCCAGCTTATTCATGATACTGCTGCTGCTCTTAAGCCGGGAATTAATCGACGTGATGGGATTGCGCCGGTATCGCACATTAAACTCCGAATTAAGCACGTCAAATTTCGTCCGCACTTCCTTGATCGCACAGCTGTAACGCATACGCATCTCTTTATAATCCACCACCGTGCCCGCCATCTTTCTGCGCCGGTCATAGATTGCCTGATCCACCCGGGGAAATATCATCATCTCCGCACTGTCCGGTTCCAGGCCCGCCTCATCTAATGGGAAAAAGGGATTTCCGCTCATTTTCTTCTTTTGTCCTCCATTTAATAACATATGTTAGTTATTGAGTTTTCACCCACTGTTACTATAGCTCATAAATGAGCCGGAAACAATAAACGGAATCTTAAAATTATAGAAAAAAAGTAAACTCCATTGGAATTTACCTTTCGTAATTCTTGTTTACCTGCCGAGCATACTGTAGCGGCCGTTTTTATCATAAGAATCTAACAGATAGTGATTCTGCGCCTGCATGGACAGAACATCCTCCTTATCACACCTGCGTGTGCCGTTCTGTTCCTCCCGCGGCTGTCTGCGGTGCGTTTCCTGCAAGACCGCTGTGTGTGTTGTCTGCTTCCGCTGTCTGTGATAGCGTTCCCGCAGCGCGACAGTGCCCTGCTTCACACGCTGCTTCAGCTTCAGGACGAAACTGCGCCCACCGGAAATCACACTGTACATTTCTTCCGGCACTACTGTCTGTGCCGCTGCTGTAATCTGATCTGTTGCCGCAGACTGCGAAGTACCCGTGATCCGCCTGCCTTTCGTCCGGTCTGAGGTATCCATCTGCTCCTGATGTACAGCCTCCTTCCTGCCGTCGTCCACCATGCCTTCTGCCCCCAGACCTCCCGTTGTCCACCTGGCATCACGAACAGGATCGGACAACCCTTGTCCGATCCCCTCCGGCTGCTGATCTGCCCCCGGCGAAGCCGCTCCTGCGTACATGTCGAACTTACCGCCAACTTTCCCTACAATATCCGTCCTGTTCCTGGGATGGTGGAAATGTGAAGTACGCCATGTAAGCACATGATAATCTGCTATCTTCTGTTCCTGTTGTATCCAGTTCAAGCGATTCATAAGCTGTCTGACATCCCTCTGTGCAAGCAAAAAGTATAGCTGACTGTTAAATAACACGCCGATATGCAGGATTTCCTGCACCATATCAGCGGAAGTAATTAAAGTAGTTTCCTTTATTGCCGTAATTGTTAAACAGGTTACTGTAATTATTACTGCCATAAGTATTAAACGGATTGCTGTAGCTGCTGCTTGCCTCTGCCTTCATATTGCGCTCCGCATGCGATTCCACGGAATCCGCCCAGAGTGCCGCACGTCCTGCAAAACTGCTGTTACCGTTCCATACCTTCTCCAGCGTCGCGAGATCCGTCGCCGCCAGCTTGGTATCGTCAACCGTAAGCGTTCCATCAATGTTTCTTGTCACGCCGCAGGAATCCAGCTCAGAACTGTTCAAACTGGAAATGTTGTTAAGCTGTGTCACATAACTGTCGTCCGCCCTGCTTCCGGAATCCTTCATATTCTGCAGCATCTTATTATACTGCCCGACAAATCCCTTGACAGCTGCCACTATCTGCGCATTGTCGCCGCTCTCTTTTGCCCGGGCAAAAAGAGAGGCGCCACCCCGGTCTGTCAGCTGATCCGCGTAATCAATAACCTGTCCTGCATGATACTTCATATTATAATACAGTTTCTGTGTATTTGCCGTATTTTTAATGGCATTGGCATAAAAATTATTATTCCTGCTGCTGTTTGTCAGAAGCGCGTTTCTGCTTGCCCGCTTACTCTTACTGCTCCTGCTCAGGGCACGCTGCAATAAAGACGACGTTCCGTTCATGCTGTTGTTGCCGTTTAGCAATGCGCTCATATAATTTCTGGTAACTCTCATATCCGTTCTGCTCCTTTCATCAGCCTTGCTTTACTGTCTGTACCATATATATCGAGCTTCTCCGGCAGGAATAAAGTCATTTGTAACCAACCGCAATGTTTTCGTCACAAAAGCTATCCCTGCAGCATAATCGTCAGAATAAATCTCCCCTCCTGCACTTCATGTTGTATCGTTCCGTAATATTTCTCCGCACAGCTTCGCATATTGTTCATGCCGAATCCATGGAGTGAAGTATTCATTTTCGTCGTCTGCAGTTCACCGTTCTTCATCCGTATTGCCTGCTCCTCACAGGTATTTTCCACTACCAGAAAAAACATCCGCCCTTTCACATATCCCCGAATCCGTACGGTTCTCTTCCGCTCTGCCGGCACACACCTGCAGGCTTCTATCGCGTTGTCCAGCGCATTATTCAACAGAATGCCCAGATCGAACGCCTCGATGCCAAGTCCTGAAGGGTAGAGCAGATCCCCGTCCAGTATAATCCCTTCCTGTGTGCAGATCTGTCCTTTCCGATTTAAAATAACATCCGTTACCGGATTGCCCGTGCTGAATTGCATCGTCAGCCTGTCGGCCGCCCGGTGCATACTGTACAGGTATTGTTCCGCTTCTCTTCCGACCTGTTCCGGTACCTGCCCGCTCTGCACGCTGACCTGCAGAAGCTGCTCCATATCCGCAACATAATTATTAAGATCGTGCCGCATACCGCGGATACCGTCATAAAGCTGTTCCAGTTCCTTCACATGCGCCGTCATATCCGCCAGCTGCTGCTTGTAGAACAGCAGTCCGTTCTTCTGCTTCTCCGAACGCATAAGCTCTCCGTAGATTTTCCTGCTCAGTACCGTACCAATCAGACACAGCACGGCAATTGTCGGCACTACCACATACATGCTGCCGTGTTTTTCATACAGGAACTCAATCTCGGAACCGCTTCTGCTGTAGAAAGACACCCGCCACGATACATCAAACGCCATACCGATCACCGGCGTCAGCATGAGAAACCGAAGCCCGTGCCTGTCAATCTCCGTCACAAGCCCCGTCTGATATCGTCGAAACAGCCTGATCGTTACATACATAAGCAGCAGATATCCTGTTGAAAAGACAAGCAGACTACCGGTCTGCATATGCTTCGAAAATGTCATATACTGTTCCGGTGTGATCGACTCCCTGAACAATCGCTCATTCAGGTAATCCAAATATCCCGTCACTGCTAACAGCCATATACTGTGCAGCGCAAACCGCGCCATCTCCTGCACCGTATAAAACACGAGCAGAAGATACAGCTTGGCCTGTTTCGTTCCCTCATAGAGAATATGCATCACCAGAAAGCTGCAGATATACATACATGCCAGTTTTACAACACTATAACTGCTGTTATTTATTTCTCCGGCGGCATTCCCGTAGAGTAACCTGTCAACCCAGGCAGATTGTGAAAGCCAGCAGCTCAATAAAAATGCCTGCAAGAAAAAAAGTACCCTTCCGGCGGAACGATACTTCTCTTTCAACACAATAATATCTTCACATAAAAACAACAACAGCCCCGCTCTCACCAACTGCTCCATCAGATCAAGCACATTCCCCGTCATTATTTCACTCCTTCAAATACTTACAGTATAATTTCACAAATTCACCATATTTCTGCTTGGCAAGATAAATCTTCTCTCCGTTTCCCACGGTAATGCTGTCGTGATCATACCCGTTGATTGCGGACAGCGCAACCAGATATCCTCTGTGGCAGCGGTAAAACCCCTCGCCCAGCACTTCCTCCAGATGATTCATCCGCTCATAGTATTCCAGACATCCTGTCTTCGTATGCAGGATAACCTTCCGCCCGCTGTTCTCCACGTACAGAATATCCTCCACCGGAACCTTGCGGTGGCACCCCTCCGCTTTGATCAGCAAAAAACGGGGCGCAGTCTGTCTCTTCTCAATTTCCTGCGCGGCACGTTTCAGAACATCTGTCATTTTATCCTGATCCACAGGTTTCATCAGATAGTGAAATGCACCTACATCAAATGCCTGAAAGACCTGTTCCTTCACCCCTGTCACAAAAATCAGGATGGCATCCGAGCGTTCTTTCAGCCGTCTCGCCGTCTCCATGCCATCCATTCCCTCCATCGCAATGTCCAGAAGCACGATATCCGGCTGCCATCCTTCCTCTACATTTTCTAATAGCTTCATCCCTGAATCAAATTCTCTTGTCTGTGCCTGAGAAAACTCCCTCTCAAGCAGGGTGCGAATCCTTTCTCTCCCTCTCACATCGTCATCGCAAATCGCTATTCTCATGTCCCCTCATATCCTCAGTCCGCCGCTGTTTTCCTCTCCACGGCAATATACGCGCTTTCTCATACATTTTACATGTCCATGCGCGCAAAAATAAAATTCACCATTCTGATAGTATATCGGCACAGATATAAATTTTATTCTTTGATATGTCATGAAACATTATATTTTTGTCACAAACAGAGACTGACATAATTTACAGATCCTCATCCACGGTACTGCCTTTGAGATCCTCCTCTAACAGTTTCATCTTATGAATCATATTCTTGATCTCGGACTGTACCTCTGAGACATTACCTACATTCCCCATGCCGGCTTCCATCATCGTCTCCAGCAGATCCGCATCTTCTCTGGAACGCTCCTGCACTTCCCTGCGCACCGCTTCCTGCTCTTCGCTGCGGTCATGCGCCGCATCAACCTGCGCCTCCAGTTCCTCCTGCTTCTCTTCCCGTTCCTCGATCCTCTCTTCCTCTTCGGCTTTCTCTTCCGCTTCCTCTTTCGCTTCTTCACGAGGCTCTTCGAGTTCCTCGTCCACGTGGTCCTTCGCCTCCTCGACCAGCATGCCGAGGATCTCCTTGCCCGCCGCATCCATCACTTTATCCGCCTTATTCTGCGCGTTCACCATCTCATGATACTTCAGACGTTCCTGCTTGGTTGCACGGATCGATCCATAACACCCCGCAAGTTCCTGATCAATCTGCTGATTTCTCCTCTCATAAGTAAGCTGAAAAGCATCGATATCCAGACAACGTTCCTGATATTCTGTGAGTCTGTCTTTCTTATTCTCCAGCTGTGCAACCTTCTCCTGCTCCTCCTCCGTAAGCTGCACTCCGGTTACGGGGTCCTCCGACAGTGCCTTCTTCCGCAGCAATTCCTTATCTTCCGCACCCAGTCTCCGCTCCTTTAACACTTTGACCTGCGCTTCCTCTTCCGCCGTTAAATGTATGTCAAACCGCGGGTTACCAGCCCTGTCTGCTTTCTGCAGCAGTTCCAGGTCCTTCTGCTCCTGCGAGTCCGCCGCCACGCCGTACTGCTCTCTGAGTGCCTCCTTCTGCATTTCGGCAGTTTCAATGACGTCCAGATTTTCTTTCTTTTCATCCATCAACTGCGCAGCCCTGTCTCTGATATCCAATATATTCTGATCGATCTTCTTATCGACCTTCCACGCATCGCCCACGATCTTCAATGCTTTCTGTCTGGCATACTCTCTGCGCTGCGTAATCCGGTCCTGCCGCATCCCGATATCGCCTGCAAAGATACTTTTCCTGCCGCTTTGTCCGCCGAACTGTTTCCCTTCCCTCTGCGCCGCTCTCTCCCGCGCCGCACTGGCGCTGTTTATAATCTGATTCTCATTCGCATTTGCCCTGATCTGCATACTAGCCCCTCCCGTTCTACGCAACCGGCGAATTCGGGCGCAAGCATAAATTTGCGTGTACAAAATCTTCCGCATATGAATTTTCACACAAACATCCTTGTCCGCCATACATAAAATCCGTTTTATTAATATAATTATCGGCTATTACCGTTTTTTTCTTAAGGAAAAGGCTCTGTCAATCGATGACAAAGCCTTAAATTACATCAGTTATTATATTTTATCATAATCCGGACATTCCGAAGCGAACATGACGCAGCATCACAATGCCGCAGCCGGAAATTACCACCCCTGATTATGCTGATCGTTCTGATCATTCTGCCAGTCCTGATTCTGCTGATAGCTCTGGTCACTCTGCCAGTTCTGGTTCTGCTGATAGCTCTGATCGCTCTGCCAGTTCTGACTCTGCTGATAATTCTGGTCGCTCTGCCAGTTCTGACTCTGCTGATAATTCTGGTCGCTCTGCCAGTTCTGACTCTGCTGATAATTCTGACCGTTCTGATATCCCTGATTCGGCTGATAATTCTGCTGATACCCCGCGCCGCTCTGATATCCTGCCCTTCCGCCGCCGAAGGTGATCTCCTTCAACGCCACATAAAGTTCCGCATTGGTCATATAAACATACGGATTAACATAGAAAATTGCAAGAATACCGCATGTAAACATACTTAGGATGATCCAGCCCAGGAAAGACAGATCCAGCACAAAAGCGTTCCACTTATTGCCATCCATCATCTGCTTGCTCATGGCAAAAGCATCCCTGGAATCGATGCCCGGATTCTCCGCCAGAATATAAGGAATCATCCGGTACTCATATCCCTTGATGATACCGGGTATCACTAACAAAAGCGACCACAGGAAAACATATAATGCCTTCAGGAACATGGTCTTAACAACATTCATGTAAGAATTGGAAAAACCGTATCCCAGTTCGCCAAGTTCCGCCTTCTGATAATGGCTGACCACAAAGAAACGCTGTGCGCCGACCACAAGCGGATTCAGCAGGAAAAACGATACTGCAATACCGACCACCATAACAACCAGCATAATCGTCAGGAAACCAACCATAAAGCCGGCTGCCTCCGCAGGCGACATATACCCGCCGTAGCTGGATCTGTTTACCGCACTGCGCGCAGATCTGCTGCCGGCAGATGAACCGCCTCCGCTTACCATCGTCAGGACGAGTGCCACCAGCACCATCTTCCAATAGTTGAACTGGAAAAATTTCTTTGCGTTATCTTTCAATTCCGCTCTTGTCCACATAGACAACTTCTCCTCTCACCTCATACAAAATTATTGTCGAACTACTGTACTATACTTTAATATATTATCATGCTTATTGCAAGAAGAAAGTTGCCTCAGAATCTCCCGTCAATGTAATCCCGTGTCCGCCTGTCAAGCGGCCTTGTAAACATCCTGTCAGTCGGCGCGCACTCTACCACCTCTCCGCCGAGGAAAAAGATCGTATCATCCGATACCCGCGCCGCCTGCTGCATATTATGCGTTACTACCGCCACCGTATACTGTTTCTTTAAATCCCGTATCAACTGTTCCACCCGAATGGTCGAGACAGGGTCCAGCGCCGAAGTCGGCTCATCCATCAGCAGCACTTCCGGTTCCACCGCAAGCGCACGGGCAATGCACACTCTCTGCTGCTGCCCGCCTGACAATCCGGAAGCCGGACGCTGCAGCCGCTCCCTCAGTTCCTCCCACACGGCGGCTTCCCGCAGACTGCGCTCCACGATCCTGTCAAGCCGGTCCTTATCTTTCACACCGTGAACCCGAGGTCCGTAGGCGACATTGTCATAGACGCTCATCGGGAAAAGATTCGGCTGCTGAAACACCATGCCCACTCTCCTCCGCAGTCCTTCCACATCTACGCCCGCACCGTAAATGTCCATATCATCCAGATATACGCTTCCCTCAATCCTGACATTGTCGATCAGATCATGCATCCTGTTCAGCGCCTTTAAGAAAGTAGATTTCCCGCAGCCGGAAGGTCCGATCAGTGCGGTTACCGCACCGGAGCGCAGTCCTATGGAAATATTTCGAAGCGCCTGCCGGCTTCCGTAATATAAGTTCAGTTGATCCGTTCTGATCTTAACGGCAGCCATCGGTATTCCCTCCCCCTTGTACTGCAGCGCCGGTCCGCTGACTTCCATTCATGCATTTGCAGATCTTCCGGCTCCGGTCTCCCCTCCATACGGCTCACCATTCTATCCACGATGAGATTGATCAGCATGATCATGCAAAGCAATACCGCCGCAATGCCGAACGCCACATTATACTGCGCCTTGGACATACTCAGGTATAACTCCACGGCAAGCGTACCGCCCGACTCCGTGATCTTGCGAAACAGTCCCATACCGCCCTCCGGCAGCAAATATCCGCTGCCGGCCGTAAACAGCAGCGCCGCCGACTCCCCCACGATCCGGCCGGCCGCCAGTATCACCCCTGTCAGAATCCCCGGTCTTGCCGCCGGAAGCAGTATCGTGCGGATCATATACCATCTGCCCGCGCCCAGACTGATCGCACCCTCCCGATATCCGGCCGGCACTGCCCGCAGCGCCTCCTGCGCATTCCTCGTGATCAATGGCAGCACCATGATCGTGAGCGTCAACGCTCCCGTCAGAATCGAATAGCCAAGCCCTAATGTCGTTCCGAAGAACATCATGCCGAATAATCCGAATACAATGGAAGGTATCCCTGCCAGCGTCTCCGTCGTAAACTCGATCATTCGGACAATCCTTCCATGTCCGGCATATTCATTCAGCCAGACTGCCGCTCCCACGCCGACAGGCACCGCAATGAAGAGCGTAAGCACCATGATATATATCGTATTGACAATATTGCCCGCAATGCCCACGGTTCCGTGCAGAATACTCGTCACTGTCGTCAGAAAAGTCCCGCTGACAACCGGAAATCCTCTGGCAAATACACTGATCACAATACCCGCCAGCAGGAACACGGAAAGAAAAGCCGCCAGATCGATCAGCACCAGCAGCAATAAGTCCTTCAGTTTTCTCCTTCGCACAGTTCATTCCTCCTGCCCGTCATTTTGTGTAAACATGCCGCCTATGACCGCGTTCACCGCCATAATAAATCCAAACAGAACGAGCCCGATCGTGAACAATACCTGCCTGTGCAATCCGCCGGCATATCCCATCTCACTGACAATCGCCGTGGTAAGAAACCTGACGGAACTAAAAGGCAGCGGAATATTCACACGACCGCCCGACACCAGACCGACAGCCATAGCCTCCCCGAGTGCCCTGCCTACCCCCAGCACGACCGCCGTAACGATTCCCGGCCGCGCCGCCGGCAATACCACCTTGAATATCGTCTGTACCCGTGACGCTCCCAGCGCAAGCGACGACGCTTTCAGCTGTGCCGGTACTGACCGTATCGCCGTTTCACTGATATGAATCACCGTCGGCAGTATCATAACCGCCAGCACCAGCACCGCAGTCAGAAGATTGGCACCGCCTGAAAACTGGTGCTGTTCCGATCCCCGGAATATCTTCTGCTCTGCCCTGTACATAAGCGGGTTTAAAATCATAAGCCCCAGCAGTCCGTAGATCACCGAAGGTATGCCTGCCAGCAGTTCCACCGCCGCTCTCACGATCCGCGCCAGACATTCCGGTGCAATCTCCGCCAGAAAAACAGCTGTCAGCACAGCAACCGGCACCGAGATCACAACGGCCGCCGCAGTGCCTGCAGCCGAGGTCAATATGATATAGAGAATCCCGAAGGAAGGGGACGCCGCTGTCGGTTTCCATTCTGTACAAAACAGAATCTCTTTGATCCCCAGTTTAAAAAAAGCCGGCAGGCCGTTAGCCATCATATACAGCGTTATCATAAAAACCGCAGCGATCGAGCAGAATGCACAGATCGTAAAAACTGCCTGCGCTACGGATTCCACCATGTCTCTACGCCATCCGGCCTTGCAGCCTCCCTCTCCTGTGTAATATGATGTATGCCTCATAAACACTCCGTTTCCACCGTGTATGCTCCGGCTTCCAGATCACCGTCAGGAAATGCGGCAGCCAGGCCCGCCGATTCAATCAGCCTCTTTCCCTCATCTGACCATATATATGCAAAGAACCTCCGCACTGAAGCGCTCTGCTGTATAACCGGCCCGTCGGTTACCATCACATAAGGGCGGCGCAAAGGATAGCTGCCATCCTGTACCTGCGACGGTGTCGGCAGCCTGCCGTCCAATGTCATGACTTGCACTGTTGCGTCCGGTATGTCCGCCGAAACATAACCGATTGCTCCCGGTGTCGCCGCAACCCGCGCCATCACCGCACCGGAAGAATCCATCTCGTTGGCATACGCACACTGATCCGCCATATCGAGCAGTTCTTCAAACGTACTTCTTGTGCCGCTTCCCGCTTCCCGTCCCACCACCACGACCGGTTCATCCGCACCGCCCAGTTCCCGCCAGTTCCTGATCCTGCCGGCATAGATCTCCGTAAGCTGCGGCAACGTCAGATTCAATACACGATTAGAAGAATGTGTAATCACCGCGATCCCGTCTATCGCCACAACATTCTCCACCGCGCCTGCTGCTATCTCTTCCTCCCGAAGCCTCCTCGATGCGTTGCCGACATCTGCACGCCCCTGTAATACGGATTCGATTCCCGCCGACGACCCTGTAAACTCTACGGTAACCGTAACATTCGGGTAGTCCTCCATAAAGCTTTCGGCCAGAATATCGGCAAGCTTCTCCATCGCGGTAGACCCCGCCATAACGACCTTACCGCCTGCACGTGTGTCTTCCGTTTCCACCGCGTCTCTTTTTTGCATTGGAAAAAGATCCCTGTTGCTGCCTATGCAGTGAATAAGCAGCCCCAAAGCTAAACCGCACAAAACAGCCCTGCCGAGTCCTGCGTTCTCTTTCATGTACTCGCTTCCCTTCCGCTGCCTATTCGTTCTGCCCGGACATCAGCGCCTGCCTTTCTTACAATCTATGCGCCTTACCTGTTGTCCTATATCCATATCTTTCAAGTCCGGCTATCCAGAAAACTGTTCAATCGTTTAAGTTATTTGCAAAGATAAAAATCTTTTATTTTTTTGTCTATTTTCGCCTAATTTTACACTATTTTTTTGTCATATATGTAAATTTTTATTTTTTATCTAAAATAAAGTTGTATTTTTTAGTAAAAATATGTTATTATAACTCAAACGATTAAGTTGCCAATTAGTCGTGTTTCCTCTTATTTTTAGTTACCACCATAACTATATAATGTATCCAAAAAAGAACAGCCGGGAGTATCCCGAATGCTGTTCTTTTTGGTATGTTCTATAAAATTATGCCTGCGATCTCATTAGGAAATCCATAAATGCCTCACAGCCCTCCATGATATCGTCATAAGTCGCATCGAAATCCCCCGTGTACCACGGATCGGCGATCGCTCTGCTGCTGCCGGCATACTCTAAAAGCTTATGAATCTTGTGCTCCGGATCCCCGCCCGCGATTCTGGTCATATTACGGATATTGGCGTCATCCATGCCGATGAGATAATCGTATGCTTCATAATCCTGCTTCGTCATCTGCACGGCGCGATGCGGAACAACAGGGATTCCTACGGCTCTCAATTTACCGACCGTGCCATAGTGCGGGCTGTTGCCGATTTCCTCACGGCTGGTAGCCGCGGAGGCGATCCGGAATCGGTCTGAGAGATGACGTTTGGACACCAGGTAGGTCATGACGCTCTCGGCCATGGTGGAACGACAGATGTTGCCATGACATATAAAAATTATCGAAATCATGTTTATTCTCCTTCCTAAAACGCCTCGATTTGCCGTGTTTTGGCGCACTTTTTCGGGCTTCTTTTAATTTTACATTTTTTCGATTGTGTCACACTACGCAAAATGAGGCAAAGTGAAACTTTCAAACGTAAACGAACCGTATACGAATTTAGGCCATTCGTATACGCTTATATTCTGGGACTGTCGTTAAAAAGTGAACCCAACCTTTTAACGATTAGGGTTCAAAGCATAAAACCCGCCAAACCCATTTATTGATGTTAATATTTTACAATTATCACACTTCATAATCACTCACCTCATTAAATGGGAATTTGCCACTACAACTGGCAAACCATTATATACTCCTCTTCGTTCTCATTAACTATTTCAAATCCTGCATTTTTATACAGTTTCACAGCATAATTCTTTTTCTGAACAGCTAATGATGCTTTCTTGTATTTACATACTTTTAATTCTGTGAGCATCTGCTTCATTAATTCAGTACCAATTCCGTTCCCTCGATATTCCTTTAAAAGAGAAATCGCAAATGATGGTGTTTCGTCATTAACATGCCCATAATCATCCATAATGCGAACCCATACAGCACCAACTATTACTCCATCAGTTTCAGCAACAAAACATGTATCACCATCCTTAGTTCCAAATCCATCAACATATACCTGCAGTTCTGGTTGTTTGATTATTTCCATAGGCGGTGCCTCTACTCCTTCTGGAGTAAAAATTGCCTCATACAAAAATGTATCTAATACTTTTACTTCTTCTTGTCTTAACTTTCTTATTATGTAATTCATAGAAACCTCCGATTTATTATTACCTATAAATCAGCTTTAATTCCACACATAAAAATACCTCACTGGCGAGTCAAATCCAAATTTAGAATTGTATCTCTAACTCCAAACAATCCCATTCTTCGCCTAACACTTGATACTTTTCGACTTCATCTAATACGACCTCTTTAAATCCTGTAGCTTTGTAACAATAATATGCAGGCTCATTATTCTGGAATACTCCTAATGTAACCTTCTTTACACCAAAGATTTCTTTTGCATAGATTAATCCCAACTGAAGCATTTGCTTTCCATAGCCCTTACCTCTTTTACTTGAATCAACTACAACAAAACCAAATCTTAATTCATCAAATGTCTCTGTCGGTCTTCTCATTGTAAAAAATCCAACCACATCATTATCATCTATCGCTGTAAAAGCCATTAAATCACTTACCGAATGAAATTGTTCTACCGATACCGGATATTTCCCCAGAACACCTGCAGTCCATTTATAAAATGCTTTTTCATCTTTTGTCCATGACAATATTGTTTCAGCATCTTTTATATTATAAGGTCTTATTCTTAACATCATTATCCCTTTCCACTGAAAATTGAAATTTTAATTAACCATTCTTTTCTGAAACCGAAACATTTCATTATCCGAATCCTCTGGGAAATTTGGATCTGGATGATACTTATTGTAAAACTCTACAACTTGAAATCCACAACAAATAATGTAAAAGTGAATATTCCTTTTATCAAAATATGGTGTGCATGTTTCCCATATTTCTGTAGCAGGGTAAAGTCTTTTAATTTCTTTCCATATAAACCGACCTATCTTTTTATCTCGCTGTCCTACTTTTACATATAAGAAATCCAAATGGTTAATATTTGTTCTTTCATCAATATTTATGATATGTCATTTCTATCCCCATTCAGAAATATGATTTTTTCTTTCCAGACTATTTATCTGATGGCACACATATGCCACTTATTCTTCTAATACAGTTCTCAAATAATCCCTCATTTGCGTAATATCTTCTCTATCCATTGCAACCAAAAAACTATTAGCTGTTAATGCACCTTCATGCCACAGATTTACTATCCAATCAGCAGAAACATCTAAAAACTCATGGCCTGGTTTTACGTAAATCACATCCGGCTTGTGCGCTGTAGCTGGTGATTGACCCGAATACGCTTTTGCCTAAAATCAATATCCGCAATGGCCAGTCCGCTTGTCCCCTTTCTGAGAAAGAGACCCAAACTCGTGATAATATACTAGCACAAATCAAGGTCTCTTTCCATACCCAACCGCCATTTATACCACTGTCGCATGATCTAAATATTCTTCTAACTTCTTACGTTTAATCAGTATGCGGTTGCCGTTCATAATAATCATTTGCATATTGTTCTTTTCCATGCCGCCCTTATAAATTTTCAATTCATCGCTCTGTCTTTACCTCGCTTTTATCCCAACTCATTTTGAGAAGTTTTTTCATAATTTCTGACCATATTATGAAATGAAAATGTCATTTTTCCATTAACAGTTGAAATGCCGATTATATTATGTGCATAAGAAACTGCGGGGGAACAAAAATTATATTTTCAATTTTATAGTTCCCATAAGAAACAGGTATGTCTATCACTGTTAAATACGTAATCCCCAAGTCTCGTGTTTTTCCAATATAGCCCATAATTTTTGCCGTCTGTCTTGCCAACCGGCTAGAATAACAATCATGTGTATTGAGCAAAACAGCATCTATCAATGTCATTGGAAGTTCAGCAAGGAACTGCAATGCAAAAACTCTCGAACTCTGTAATTTCGATTTAATCTTTTCCTCTACCTGCATCGCATTTTCAGCAAAAGTTTTTTCATGTCAAGCATATGCTTTATTTTAATGCCGGAAGTGAGATTTGACATGGCTTCATTTTTGCTTTCCCGTATGCTGACAGGTATTCCAACTTCACATTTCTTCTGATATTTCTCCAAAAACATTGTTACAAGACAGCTGTTCACAGAGCAGCCAATATGCTTGGCATTTTCTATGATTTGCTTCGTTTCAGAAACAGACAGCGTTTTATATTGTATATCGGAACAGGCGGTTTCCCAATACTTATTATGTAAATTATAGTAGTCCTGCCATATAAAAAAGCAGTTTTCCACTTGCGCCCGCAGTAATGAGCATATAATTTTGCAGACACAGACAAACTTGTGTCCGCAAAATAATTTTTATCAATCAGGACAAGAGGTTTATAGGTAAGTGGTCTTTCGACTAAAGTATTCATAATATCTCTAATCAGATATTTGTATCATTTCTGTACCCTCTTTGACATTGATATGCGAAGCTCTTTACTATGTTGTATATGTATTCCTATATGTCCGATTCCCAGGATTGTTGTAGCAATCAATAGCCATATAACCCTGCCATATATGCCGAGCAATAAAAAAGAGAATACAGGCAAGGTTGCTCCTGCAAGAGGAACACCTAAGAAACTGCTATAAAAATCTGATAATTTTCGTTCACTGCGAAAATAACGTACCCACCATAATTCATACATTATCATCGGTATAAAAGCTGCAACAAGCCACCAGGACCAAGCTGAACATCCATGCAAATTAAAATCGCTAAAAATCATCGCTGAGATCGTAGTCAATACTTGTCCTATTCTTTCAAAAATTAAAAGCAATTTATTTTCGTTTTCAGGATTATATCCCTGCGGCTTTTTTCCTGTCCAGATCATATTGGGAATGAACAACATGAGCAAAAATACCAGCCCTATATAAGAAAATCCAAAATGTCCCAACATTTGTTTACACCTCACTATCTTTTAAAAATTTTTTGGCTTCTTTACACCATTCCAAATAAGTATGATATGTTTTTATTCCAAATTCGACAGTAAGCAGGTAATATTTGTGGGCAGTATCATCATTCAGACTCTTCTTTAATATTTTTTCCGCACCCAAAAGGTAAGGCAACTCTTTTTCGATCTTTGCCTGAAAAGCTTCAATATGCCATATTGCCTGTTCTGCTCCCTGTTCATTTCCGAAAAATAATTTTAACAGTGTTTCGTAACGAAGATCATCTTTTTCAACAGGTGATTTAAGCCACTCTTTTAAGTAATTCCGCCCCATGTCTGTTATGGTATAGATCAATTTGTTTCTCTTGCTTTCTCCATCTTCTTTTCTGGTAGCAAATCCACGATTAACCAAATCGTTTAATGTAGGATATATGCTGCCATAACTTGCGCCCCAAAAGTATTTTAATGTTGTATCCATTCTTTTCTTTATTTCATATCCCGTTAGTTCTTCGTGGCTTAACAAACCCAAGATCACACAATCAAGCTTTTTTTCATTTGCCATTATCATTTTCCTCTCTCAATCATTCCATAAGATAGAATTGTCTTAGGACAATTATCAATCTTTACGATTTCTATGCCGCCAAAATAAGAAAAACCAAGAACATCAAAGCAAATACATAAAGCTCCCATTGATTACTCCGTTCAATCCCGCATTTATGATCAAAGCAGGACTGAAATAGTAAAGCTTTATCGGGAACAGAAGCAAAGATATTGTGATAAGTAATTTTCTTACCTCTTGTCTCTTCATAATAGCGCCTCATATATATCAGGCTGATACATATACAATACATCAGTCTGATATATAGGTCAATAGATTTAATGAAATTCACAATCGTAAACGTTACTTAATTTGTCATAATCTCTTGTTATCTCTTTTGATGCTTTATATCAAAAAAGGACTGCATTCCGCAATCCTTTGAATTAATATTCACAAAAATAGTGTAGTAAATGCCATATATCGTTGCTCACATCTCAAATCAGTCCGGTATAATATTTTTTTGAGTATCTGTTAAAAATGAATTATTTACAATATCTCTTCTTTGCTGTAAAAAACAATTACTCCACCATTCACTTCGGTCAATTCACTGTTTTCTTCATTCATACACTCTATAATAGTCTTCCAATCCCCTTCTGAAAACTTACAAAATATATTGAGCCATTATCATATGTCTTATAGCCCTTTTCCAACAGAAAATTCTTCGCAGGTTTATCTGTCAGTTCATTATATTCTATTCCCGAATGTGCTGAACCTACCCCGGCTTCGGTCATACACTTTCTTTTCCTATAATCTGAATCTACCTCCCTCAGCTTATCAACCGTATCAATCTCTGTAATCTGCCCCGCTTCTATACCCATGAACAATTTAGTTTTAAGATTCTCATTTACAACATCATCAAATAACTGTCCAGCCTTGCATTCACATAACCTGCAAATAGCTTTTCCATTGCATCAAGACTATGCTTTACATGGTATTCGTCAAAGGCATTGTAATACGAAATCCGGTCTGCAAATTTAATATCAATTGGTGGATATCCTGCTTTCATCAATTCCAAATTTACAAGCAGCCTCCCGGTTCTGCCATTTCCGTCTATAAAAGGATGAATCCCTTCGAATTCAATATGAAACCGTGCAAGCCGGGAAATGATATGATCTGTACTGTTCCTATAAGTCTCCAGCAGCCGTTCCATCTCAGGCCGGATTAAATATGGCTGAACCGGTTCATGTTTCGCACCCATAATTCTGACGGGGACTCTTCTGTAAATGCCCCGATCCTCCCGTTTATCCGCCAGTACAAGATAGTGTATCTGCTTGATGATACTCTCCGATAAAGGCACCTGCTCCTTTACCAGATCCTGCACAAAATCAAATGCCTCTTTGTGTCCAACTGCTTCCATATGGTCTTTTAGCGGCTTTCGATCAATCGTCAGACCACGCAGAACCATATCCGTTTCGCGCAAAGTCAGAGTATTTCCTTCTATTGCATTGGAATTATAAGTATACTCAATAATGAATTCCTCAGTCAAACGTTCCAATTCACCCTCAGTCAGAGGGCGTCTGGTATCCAGTTCTCTTTTCTTCCTGTCTATAGCTGTCAGTAAACTTTCCGTTGCTCTAAAACGTCCATCCTCCGGTTTTTCCGCATTCGATGGAATCATCCAGCTGCGTCCTTCTCGTGTAGCTCCCGAAATTCTTCCTTCCGAGCAAAGTATACGCACCCGTCTATCAGAAATCCCCCACCTTTCTGCAGCCTGCTTTACCGTAATATACATAAAGAACGCACCTCACATCCGATTCGACAAAATCCGCATTTCCTTTCTGCCCTTTTTAAATGTTACGTCCCGGAATCCCGAATGCAGTACCTCCCGCATTCCGTTTATGATAATAATACTCCCTGCATTGACCGCCCCGGTAACCACTACTTTGCCATCCGCAGAACGTCGGTTGATATCAATCAGCTGCTCCCGCTTCGTCGTGATTTCCTTTAATTTCAGCTGATAATGAATCTTATTGCGCGTCTGCTCCGCTTTTTCCTGGCTCCGCTCCGGTGTCATAGGCTGCGACTGCAGCTGCCATGCAATACGCTCCAGCGCGCTCTCGGCCTCCATCATCTTATTCTGATATTCCGCAATCTGGCCGTCGATTTTCGCCATCTTGTACTTGAATTCACAGTCAAGACCGATCACGACCTGCGTCGTTACCCCCGCACGGTTTCCGATGGAAGCTGCTGTAACCTGTTCCACCGCTGTAACACTACCGCCAATGATGCTTCCCCGGCTGCCGGCAATGACCACGCTCTGTCCCGCTTCCACTTCACAGTTCATCAGGGCGCCTGTGTTAACTTCATTTCCGGCATAAACTTTTGTCTGCTCTATAAATCGCGCCATAACATTTCTGCCCGCACGTATGATGCCGTTTCCGGAACCCTGCATTCCGTTTTTTAAGATAACGTCCTTCCCCGCAAAAAGGCTGGCTGTTTCCACATGTCCGTTAATGGTAATATTTCCGGTCGTTTTCACGGTAATGCCCGCATATACATTACCTTCTACAAACACATCGCCATGAAAATCCACATTTCCGGTAGCCGCACCCAGATTTCCTTTGATCACATAGACTGGCGTTACAGTCAGACACCCGGCTGCCACCGTGACGTTCCCTTCCGTGCCGGCATAATACTCACTGCCGCTTTCATCCGGCTCGCAACGTTTACACTGTAACGGCGGCAGTTCTTTTCCGACATATGCCTCAATAGTATTCCCCAGAACATCCCAGCCGTCCGCCGACGGCAGTGACGGATGATAGGTGGCAAGGTGCTGTCCTTCCGTCACGAGTTCTATCTTCCCCAATACGTTATAATCCACCGAACCGTCCGACAAAATAATCGGTTTTGTCGGCGGACAGGGATCGAAATGATATTCATAATAACCGTCGCGTCCGTCCTTTGCCTCGCTTCCGGCAGCAACAAGGGTCTCCTCGTAGTTTTTCTTTCCTTGCACAAGCTCCTGAAGGGCTTCCTCCTTAATACCGGAGACAACCCCGTTTTCCTGTAGCAGACCCTTAAGTTCCTCAAGTGAAAAGCTACGGTATAAAGTAAGCAAAACCTCCATTCCATTCCCGCTAATACGCATGAGATAATCCTCTGTGCTTATAACATTTGATTCCTCCTGCACGTTTTCCTCATCAGCGTCCCCGGAAGGTTCTTCTTCCTGCGCTGAAGCAGGCTGTACCGGCTCAACTGCCTGCACTTTTCCAGCTTGATCGGTCTGTTCTTTCTTCTTTTTCTTTTCTGTCTGGTTAAATAATCCCATATTAATCCTCATTCCTGCTACAATTTTCCGCAAGGCGCAAATTCATATCCATATAAATCCTGTAGGATAGATACGTCTTATGTCCACTATAAAAGTTTCGATATAAGCTGTCAATTCCTTCCGTTCATTCTCTTGCTTATTCTTGTCATCTCCTATTTCATCTATGTCCGCACATGATCATCCTCTCTATCAATTACATATAAGCAAATAGCACAAAAACACCCTGTCATAGCAGGGTGTGCATCCATTTTTTTATATTTTTAATCTGATACGCCTATTTCCGCAACAAGTTTCACTCCATCTTCTAATCCCTGTCGATAAGCAATTGCACCATACACCGCCCCACATTGATTTGCTGTAGAAATCACATAATCAATAACCCTTTTCTGTTTTATACTGAATCCGGTTTTTTCTAATTCTTCACATGCCAAATCATGTTCTTTCTGTACCTTTTTATATAAATCATCCTTTTTTAAGACTTCTTCTAATATGCCATTTATTCTTTCTTCTGCTAATATGTCCAGTAATTCTTTACTTTTCATATAAACTTCTCCTCCAGCATTCTTACAACACATTATATATTGCCGTCATTTTGCCGTCAATGATAATTTTGCCGTCATTTTGACATTATAATAAGGTCATATCATTTGGAGGTTTATATATGACAGATAAAGTTGCAAAATTTACGTTGAGAACTGAATCTGATCTGCTTAGGAAATTTCATTCCGTGGCAGACTATAACGGCCGCTCCTCTAATCGCGAATTAGAGATCCTTATAAAAAGGCATATCGCCGCATTTGAAAAAGAACACGGTGAGATTAATCTTGAGTAGTACTGGTCACCATCGGACTATAACTCAATTTCCTTTCTTTTCCCCTACCCCCTTCTCCACAGCAGCATACTGTCTGCAAACTCTCCCGTCACTCTCCCGGTATCTTTCAGCCACGCCAGATAAGAGCGCACCGTACTGCCGACCATCACATACTGCTCATAGTTCATGGTAAGTCCATATCCTTTGAACACTTCCTGCAGAATCCTTTCAAAGCAAACCGGTTCCTTACAGGCGGTTATGATCCGCTCCGCCACTTCATGCACCTTGTCTCTGTTATAACGGACAAGTTCTTTGATATCCGCAGTCACCTCCGCATGGGCGGGAACAAAGACGGCGGCCTCCATCTTTTCCACAAGATCCAGCGTGTCCAGATATGCGCCCACATCATAGATGAAGGAAATGGCATACTTCTCCAGCGTCTCCCTGCTGCTGATACAATCCGCAAGGAATACCACATTGTCCGGGGTCCGAAATCCCGTCATATCAAAGAAGTGTCCCGGCAGCGGAATCACTTCGATCCCCCTCGGAAACCCGTCCGCCGTAAAATCTGTCACATTGCTCCCTTGCGCCATCAGGAATTTATGCCGCAGTTCTTTAAACGGATAACCGCCATACAGGAAGGACGGCTCCAGTACCGGATATTCCGTAAAAGCCGCCTCTATGCCGCCGGCATAGATCTTGCATCCCGTCTGCCCTTGCAGATAGCGGTTTCCGCCGATATGGTCCGCATTGGAATGGGTATTCAGGATAGCCCGCAGCTGCCACCCGTTCTGCTCCAGAATCTGCCTGACCTTCCGCCCCGCATCCTTGTCGTTTCCGCTGTCAATCAGATAAACATTATCCTGATCCGCAACATAGATGCCGATCTTCGCCGGGCAGTTTATGTAATAACACTTTTCGCTGACCTGTACTAATTCATACATATCTTTTTCCTCCTGCACTATAGCACCTCACGGATAAACTTCTCTCTCCATTCCATATCGAAATCCGTATCGCCGACATCAAACAGCGCCCTGACTTCATCGATGATCTCCCGGTATCGGGATTTCTGATCTATCAGATCGCCCAATTCGGAATGGCTTACGGGCATAATGATGACATGATCCGTAAACTTATCCTTGTCCGCAGAAGACTGCAGCGGAACCGATGATACCGCCTTCCAGATATTGATCGTATTACAGTCGAACGAATCGGCAATGAAGAACGTCGTAACCTTTCGCCCTGTCCCGGCTTTTTCCTCCTCGATCTTCAGGTTCACGGAATGTCGTAAAACCGGCTCCCATTCTCCTCTTTTCTGGCTGTTCGCATTCATCAGCGTCGCTTCCAGCATGATCACCTGATCACTGTCTTCACACTCACTGTTCTTCCTGATCACGATATCCCCCGCTCCGCCGCCCGCATGGGTGATCGGTTCGAAATCCGCGGACAGCGTAAGCTGATAGGCTTCCAGTATGTTAATGGATTTACCGGAAAAGTAATACCATGCCAGACCGACAATATATTCATAGATCGTCGGAACCGTTGCCTCCGGATTCACTTCCTTTTTTATTCTGCTGTCGTTGGTCCGGTCAGAAAACAATGCCAGCAGTTCCCTGACTCTTTCCTCGGGATAGTGCAAATCTACATATGACACGAACTCCTCCCATCTTTTCTTCCTGATCGCCCTGGAAATATCGGCAATCGAATCGCCATGAAACACCTTTATGACATCTTCCTGAATGCTTTCCGACGTTTCTTTCGCATAATGCAGAATTGTCTCCATCGACTGTATGCCACAGAAAAAAGTACCGGTTTTGCCTTCATACGTCTCATAACTGCTATATAGAGCATTTGAATCATTTTCCATCTGCCCCATAGACATGTTTTTTAAAACCTGTTCGTCAAAGATACATTCACACAGTTCTCTGCTTACCAGTTCCACATATCCATTCGCAAAGCTTATGATTCCTGTCGCCTTGAATATTCTTCTCGTGGTATCCGATTTCTCTCTCAATTCATCCGCATACTTGGATAATGCGAACCTTCTGAATAAACGTTCATTCATATTTTCCGAAAACAATTCTGCATCTTCTGTTTCAAGAAAATCCGCAACATCCGGTCTCTCACCGCGCCTGACAGAGAAAATACTCCTGCCGCTCCCAAACGCCTTATTCAGGATTTCGCTGTTATCTTCACACACGGATAATAATGCGTCCAGACAATCCTGTGTTCCATTCTGGTAAAGTGCGCGCAATTTCATGTAAAACGCATAATACTTGTCTACAGAGCTTGCTGTTTTCCTGTTGGGAAAGATTTTTCTAAACGTTTCCTCCGGCAGCTGATCCGGCGTCTTCAGTTCCTCCGGTATCTCAATTGCAAGATCTTCAAGGCACTGTCCTTCTGTATACTCATCCATATAGGTGTCCAAATCATTTATTAATCGATACGGGTTCTGGCTCTGCACGATCTCCGCAAACGCACTCTGCGACAACCGCTTTCTCTTCAGCAGGGCATAGACCGCCATACAGAACGGCGCGTAATAAGCTGTCCCCTCTCTTGTAAATATCCTGAGTTTCAGCAGCTGTCGCAGGTATATGATATTGACATCATTGACCGGCAGCAATTTTTCCAGCTCATCCTTGACAATTTCTGTTCTGCCAAGCAGCGTACCGCCCGCTGCCGAAACATTTCTGTCCGCATCGGTAAAGCCAAGCTTCACAAGATTGCTCGTGTAATGTCTTGCTCTGTCTTCAATGCCATTATCAATTTTCCGGAAAATATCCGTATATTCAATCTGATGCTCCTGAAGCCAGTCTGTATTCCCCGCTTCAATCGCTTCCTTCAGTTCTGCCGCTTCTTTCAGTTTCCCGATCACATCATCGTAATTCTTATGTATCCTGAATACGTCCGGCGAAAGCTGCAAAGCCCGCTCGTAGAAATGAAACTGCGCAGTGCTCTCCGGCAGACCTCTCCATTTCATGTGCTTTGTATTGATGATCTCATCCAGAATTGTAATATAACCCTGCAGTGCATTGATGACATCGTCACGTCTGCCGTTCGTGTCCATCAGATTAAAAATCTCGACTCTGTTTTTTACCTTCAAACTTTTTCCCTCCGCTTTAGCAATGAAACTGCTGTATTTCTCAATCTATTTTTTCTGACAGCCCCAAATGCAACTTCACATCGTTGTATTTCAAATAAAACAGATTCTTTTTGTTTACTTTCCTTCTTACAATGACGCGTTGTGCAATAATATCTTTGACAACATTATTACGTGACAGAACTGATTGCCTGCCATGCCTGTTTCCTTTTGATTACTGTAAGAGGTACGATCCATGAAAGAACTGCGTGAACTGATACGCGATCTGCGCAATGATAATGATTTAAAACAGAAAGTCGTTGCTGCTCACTTAGGTCTCTCACAACAGACCTATTCCAACTACGAAAACGGACGGCGTGAAATACCGGTCTGGGTTGTTATTGAGCTGGCTAAGTATTACAAAGTCAGCACCGACTATCTGCTTGGTACGTCCAGTTCCTATCTGGGCAATTCCAACCTGAAAAATCATTATCTGGCGAACATCACCATGTACGACGTGATGTATGATATCCAGACACTGAATCGGGATTTCCGCAAGGATCTGCTCCGTTATATACAATACTTGCAATATCTCCAGAAGCTGAAATAAAGCAAACCAAATTATTGGACCCTGGCTTACCTGGGCAGCTCAAACTTCGCGATCAATCCATCCAGCGCTGCCGCCTGTGCCGACAACTGCTGACTGGTTGCCGATGACTCCTCCGCAACCGCCGCATTGGTCTGAATAACATCCGAAATCTGATTGACACCTTCTTCCGCTTCCTTCATGGTAGCTGCCTGATTCGCAGATACAACGCTTAACTCCTTAGATGAACCTGCCACTTCTCTGATTCCGTCCACAACCGTTGCAATGGAAGCCACAGCCCTGTCCGCCACCTTATTACCATTTTCGATCTCCTGCATAGCGCCTTCAATCAAGGTTCTGGTGTCAATTGCAGATTTGCTGCTCTGTTCCGCAAGCTGTCTGATCTGATCAGCCACAACCGCAAATCCTCTTCCCGCTTCACCTGCTCTTGCCGCCTCTATGGAAGCATTCAGCGATAACAGATTGGTCTGGGAGGCAATGCTCTCAATATCAGAAATAATATTACCGATCTTCTGTGAAGTCTCGTTGATACGCTCCATAGCCTCTACCATTTCTTTCATATCCTCACTGCTGTGATTCGCTACGTCCGCGTATCGCTGCGACTGATGATATGCTTCTGCCGCTGATTCTGCCGCTCTCTCTGCCGCCTCGGAAATAGTAGTGATTGTTGCATGAAGTTTTTCCACAGCACCGGCCTGCTCTGTCGCCCCCTCCGCAAGGCTCTGCGAACTCTCGGCAAGATTACCGGAACCGGCTGACACCTGTATGGAAGACTCACCTATATAGCGCAGCGTTTCAATCATATTATCACGAAGCTGCTTCAAAGATTCAAAGATCTGACTAAACTCACCGGTATACTTGGAACCGCCCTTTGATCTGACCGCATAATTGGAATTTGACATTTCTCCCAGAATATACGCCATATCATAAATAATGAAATTCAATGTCTTCGCCATGTCATTCGCCGATCTGATGATATCCGCAACCTCATCGTCAGACACTGTTTCCGGAAACGGGCTGGTGAGATCCCCCATCGCAAAATCCGCCAGACGGTCTCTCAGCTTTTCCAGCGGCACAGAAATATTTTTTGCTATGTATCTTCCTAAATGCATGGACGTCCAGATCGCGATCACGATTACAATCGCAATAACAATTACAAGTCCCGTAGAGACGACTGTCATCGTTGCCGAAACACTATTTCCGCGATCCACTTTGATATCCATAATGTCTATTAATTGATCGTTTATCTCATCATAGAGCGGCATTAATTCCGTCATGGCACGCTCCTGAGCCTGTTCACAGAGTTCCCTGTCTGTCGTGCCGCCCAACTCGATAATCTCGTTATCAAGCGCCCAATATGCCGGCAGCTTATCAGAAATGTCACGATATACCTGCTTATTTTCATCGGATACCATAAACTTCTCTAAATCGGCAAAGTTTGTTGTAAAGTCTTCCACACTCTGCTCATGAGAGGCTCTCATGCTCTCTATTGCCTCCTCATCGTCATACCCGATGCAGCCGCGAAGCGTCGACCGCGCCTCCGCAAAATGCGTCATTGCCTTGCCCACATCCCCTTGTGCAAATCCATAATTCTGCATGGAACCGGCATAAATCTTCGCCACAACAATCAGAACAACCAGCACGAGCGCCGCCACCAATGCCGGAACTCCCGATGCGACCACAAAGCCTCGCACCAGACGATCCCTGATTCGATACTTATTCAATTTTTCATACATACCTATTCCCTCCTTCATAGGTGCCATAGATCTTATCAACACCTGACAAAATCCCGGCAGATGTTCAGACTCAAACAAAAAAATGTCGTTACATCGCACATTCTACTGCCCCGCAGTCGAGAATATAAAACGCTGCATTTCTTGGTTTAAGAAAACCGGCAATCCCCCCGCTTTTATCTGAAATTATAATTTACATTTCTAATTATAGCACCTGACCGCATTTATCCCTTTAAAATACAAAAAAAGTACAAATCCAGATTGTACTTTTTTTAATACAATATTATGAATATAACACTTTGTATTCGTTCAGAACCGATCACGGGCATGTACAGCTTTCCTTAATCACGCCGCTTCTTCGGCTTTCTCTCCGGCAGTTCGGCAAACATCTCTTCCACCATCTGCTGTAGTCTCTCCCTGTCTTCCAGAATCGTTACCGGAAGCATCGGCTTCGCGCCTTCGTAAGGCGGCTCCGGCTCGCTGTCCGGCATATACTTCTTACTCGCCTCCGTAATCTTTACCATAAAGCCATCCCCGTATATACCGCCGAATATCTTCTCTCTGTAATAGAAGACATATCCTCCCATCATCGGGATATTACGGACATCCCCCAGTTCTGCTAACTGCTCCATGATATATTCCATCAGTTCCTTATGATTCGCCATCTTGATCCCTCCCGTTATTTCCGCAAGCGGTCTTGTTTCTTAATTATAGCAAAATCCCGCCGAATTGTCTTGTACATTTCCGTCACTCTGACCTTATAATATAAAAGCAGCAGGGTAAATCCCCCGCTGCCTCCATATATCTTTCATTATAAATCCCCTCAACTTATAACTGCCAGCTTCCGAACAAACCGCTGCTTATTCCGCTGTTCATCACATTCCCGTAAGCCGCCGCTGCCAGATTGCTGATTCCATAAGAAGAACCTGTAAGTCCAAGTCCCAAAGTACCCTGCCCGCCGATCAGACTCTGAATCAGGTAATTCTGCAGGCTGCTGGAACCCAGCAGATTCTGATAACTCTTCTGCGCACTGCCTCCGTCATAATCTCCGGTATAATAGTCTTTCACCTTGCCCATCACCGACTCTTCCCATTCCGGATCGGTTTCCATCTTCTTAAAGGCTTCCTGAATAATAATATCCCCCGCAGTCGCAAACGGCATAACTTTTGAAGTTCCCTGCTCCTCCACCGCTCTTTTCATAACGGTCGCATAATCTTCCGTCGTCTTGCCCTTGACCGTATTACTTAACTTCCCGAGACTATTCCTGCGATTTACGGACGAGATTCTGCTTACGCTGTCTGTCGCATTGACCGTACTTGTACGATCGTCAAAACTGACTCTTCCTATGCCGAGATCATTTATATACATATCAATATCCTCACTTCTATCAATCAATGTTCCGTCCCGGATGACGGCGCTTGCTTTAAAACGTATTCCCATGCGCCGTTTATTCCATTGGTTTTACTATAGCATAGCCTGTTATATCTGTAAACCGTAATGTCCCCAAAAAGCGGGGATCTGTCATAAACCGTATCGCGATTTCGACAGATCCCCAAATACAGGTATTACCACCTTTTGTTTCCCCAGGTGTCTTCTAATCAGCCACCGTGATATCAAGCGCGTGCATATACGCATCCGAGCCGCGCACGCAGGTCACTTTGAGTTTCTTGTCTGTGACAAACGCCTTACAGCCTGTAACGCTTCGCACAGTATCCAGTTTGAGTTCCATATCACCCGCCGAAGTCTTCAGATACAGAATATTATCATTCGATCTTCCGTCCACTGTTCCGGTCACCGCAGCCGGTGAAGAGGCGTCAACCTCCGGCGGCTGGGTCATATTCTTTGAGCCCACGATCACCGCCGCGTGCATGTTGGAATCGGAACCTTTATAGACAGAGACCGTCAGCTTCGCATCCGGCATGAGAAACATACCGTTTCTGGTATCCGTATTTTTATCAATCACGATCTGCATTTCTCCATTGTCAGTCGATAAATACAGCAGATCTTCCCGCGTATTCTTACCCACCGTTCCCGTAACCGTCGTGGTCTGTGCAGTCACGACCGCTGCCGGTGCCGGTGTCAGAGACAGGTCCGCCGCCTGTACGGTTGCTGCGGCAGGATTCACCTGCCCGATCGCCGCCGACGCATCAGAGATGTTTAGCGCATGCATGTAACCGTCAGACCCCCGCGAACAATAGATGCGATATTCCTGCGCGTTCACCAGAACCGCGCAGCCGCTCATATCCGTCGTCGTATCCAGTTTAATCTGCATCTCGCCCTGCGCCGTATTGACATACAACAGATCCTCTGACGACTTATCTCCTATCGTTCCCGTAACGTAAACATTCGTCGAGGAATCCAATGTCACCGAAGCGTCCTGTGCGCCGCTTGTGATCTTCACCGCGTGCAGATACCCGTCGGAACCGTGAGAGACCGAGACGCTGATATCCTTACCGGCAAGCAGGATCTTGCATGCCGTCGTGTCAGTTGTGCTGTCCAGTTTGATCTCCATGTTGCCTTCTCTGGTGGATAATTTCAGCAGGTTCATTGTCGTACCCGACATAACACTCCCCTGTACCGTTGCCATAACCTCTTCTGCCTGTGCTGTCAGTCTGCTTTGGGGGCTCGTCATCATTCCGAGCACAAGACAGCTGACGAGCGACAGTTTCGCTATCATTCGCTTTTTCATCATTTCCTCCGTTCCGAAACGTTTATCCTGTATAGAGCGTCTCTTTGTGACCTTACATTTTACAATTGGTAATTTTATACCCGGATTCCATATTATGTAAATCTCATTATGTAAACTCATAATACAACATTTATGACAAAAAAGCAATAGATATTCTATATAAAGCGGTTTTCGCTTATAAGAATATCTATCAGATAATTTTACATAAGTTTATGATATAGGTTTATGACTCTTCCTCACAGTAGTACTCAAAATATCTCTCCCTGAGAGTCATGAAGGCACCTCTCGGGGGATAGATCACATCACCGTTATCCATAAGCAGTTCCCGTCTGCTCAGTCCTTCTACATGCTCCAGATTAACGATATAGGCAATTCCGCACCGCACGAACTCACAATACTGCGACAGCATCTCGTATATCTCCGCCATGGTAACGTGCTGCAGACACTTGCTGCCATCCGTAAAGTACAGGCATTGCGTCTTACCCTGGGCCTCACAATATACAATGTCATTGACCGCTACACGCCGGATACTGCCTTCAACCCGCAGAAGCAGATATTTTCTGCGCGCCTCCTCTTCCTGCTGTACAAACCGCTCCAGCAGCGGATGCAATACTTCCTCGGATACCGGCTTGACAAGGTATTGCGCCGCCTCCACACCAAAGGCATCCAGCGCGTGTTCCTTAGATGTCGTAAGGAAAATAATCCTGCACCCGCATCCCATCTCCCGCAGTTCTCTTGCCGCTTCGATTCCCGTTTTCCCGGGCATATAGATATCCATAATAATCAGATCCGGCATATACTGTTCATCATCAATAAGCTCCAGAAGAGAATCCGCATCCGTGAAGCTCTCTATATCCAGATTCGCCTCCGCATGTTTTTTCTCATAATTCTCGAGTATTTGTAATGTTTTATTCAGTTCTTCCGCCTCATCATCACAGAGCGCTATCCGATACATTTGTCTGATCCGCCTTTCAGCCTGCCATGACCGGTGGAATATTCATAATGATTCTGAAGATAAAGATACCGTTATCATTCTTGAAATCATATTCCCCGTCGAATTTTTCCGCCGTCTTTATAATACTCGACACGCCGATTCCACCTGTTGATTCCGGCTTCGGCTGCCCGTTTCTGATCTCTGTCTCCACCCTGCATGTATTACTGCAATAGATCACCAGCTTGCTGCCTTTCTTTTTTAACATAAGATGAATGGAGCACTCCCGCTCCCTCGACTGCCTCTTCACTTCCGTGCAGCCATATATGGCATTCTCATAAGCATTCGCCAATATGGTTACCAGATCTATGTTGGGTATCCCCAGATTCTTTTTCTGCTCGATATCCAGTGTGACCTTAATCTGTTCCTGTCTTGCCCTCTTCGTATATGCCGACAGAATATTATTCACCGCGGCATTCCCGCATATTCTTTCTAGGCCGCTCTCCTCTGTCATCTTATTATATTCGTCCAGATACTGCAATAACTCTTTAATCTGCCCCCTGTGGGCATACTCCGCAATCACTGCATTATGGTGCCGCACGTCGTGGCGTAACCGCTTGCCGGATTCCACAGACGTCTCCAGCAGTTCCATATTTCTTTCCAGCAGACGGTGGTTTAACTGCATAAGCTGGTTCTCCTGCAGATATTCTTTCTCCCTACCGATATGCATATACAGTCTGAACACCAGAAGCTGTAATGCCCCTGTCAGGAAAAAGTTGATCATGATCTGAAAAAGGCGGTATGGCGTCTGTCCGATCACACGCGGATTCAGGATAAAACCGATCCCGAACAGCAGGCTGATGATCAGTACCGCAATGCAGAACCCATCTAACTCATTTTCTACATAATCGTTGAATCCCCTGATAGAATGTTTCATCTTCTTATCAATAAACAGCGTGATCAAGACAATCAATATAATACGCGTAATAATATCCGCCCATACATTCCTGTTAAAGAAAAGAATGGAAACTTCAATACCGCCGATCAGAAACACCGCCAGCAGATAAAACGTGAGCGCAATTTTATAGATTGCCAGATATATCTGATCTCTGCTCATGCATACAGCAAATATGCTGAAACCTATGTACATCGTAAGCGCCGCCATTTTGCTGCAGCTCTGCCAGTCAAGTATATACCACACGCATGCGCCTGCAATCATGATGATTCCGAAGCTGCCATAACGAACTGCCATTTTCTTCCCGTAATATTTCGATTCACTCATCAGCGAAAACAGTAGAACTACACCTGCAAAACTGATTGCGTACCGGATAAACGCTATATATACCGGCCCACCTAACATCTCTCTTACGCCTCCCGTTCCTTCACGCACCTGTCCTGTCCCGGATCAATACCCTGTGCAGCGTCACACCTTAAACGAAGCTACCGTCTCATTCAGAAGTTCACTCAACCGGAATAACTCTTCCATCTGTTTCATGACTTCTCCCGAATTTGCATTGGAATTCTCCGCGGCTCTTTTCATCTTTTCCATAAATGCCGCAACCTCTTCCACAAGCTCGGTAATCGCTGCGATCGATTCGTTGATCCCCGCCATGTTAGCGCTCATCTCCTGTGAAGATGCCCCGAGATCACTGGAGATATCATTATAAAAAGCCGCATCCTTCTGATAGACATCCGCCAGCCGGGTCATTCCTTTATAATCTTCCATCACTTTGTCATTCATAAATTCCAGCAGTCTGCCCGAACTCTCGGACAGGAAAACAACGTTATGTACCACGCTTTCCGTAACTTTACGTATCTTATCTACCGCCTGTCTGGAATTATCCGCCAATTCTCTGATCTCATCCGCCACCACGGCAAATCCTTTGCCGGCCTCCCCGGCTCTCGCCGCCTCTATGGAGGCATTCAGCGCCAGCAGATTGGTCTTCGAACTGATCGCCAGAATCTCCTCCGTCAGCGTGTCGATCTCTCTCACCTGCTGGCTGTCCGTGATCGCCTTCTCCAGGTCTTCCCTGGTATCCTGATAAAGTGCGACCGCCTCGCTCGCAGACTGTCTGGAACTCTCATGCTGTCTTCCGGCCCGTTCCATGATGTCGTTCGACTGCTCCGCCGCTTCCTCCGCCTTCTTCGCCACGTTTTCTATGGCATAACCCAATTCCTGTCCGTTTATCTTAATATTCTCCGCCAGTTCCTTCGTCTGATCCGCCTGTCCCATGACTCTGCCCGCCAGTTCGGATATCCCGGATATATCCTCATTCAGAACTGTCATATTGGAGGATGTGCTCTCCGCAATCGCGCTGATGCTCTCAGCCTCCTGCTTGGTGTTCAGAATAATCTCCCTGATCTGCTGCTTCACCTCCGCTGTCGCGGTCCTGATCTGCTCCGTCTCATTCTTATACTCTTTCGGAATCGCTTTTGTGCCGGCGGTGTTTACGGCACTTTCCGAGAAGTCTCCTGATGCAAACTGCTTTAATGTCTGTACCGGCGCAAGCATCTTCCCGATCAGACCTGCCATGAATACCGCAACAAACAAAATAACGATCAATGCGATCATCACCGCCACCATGATCATCGCCATCAGAGAATCCATTACATTGGCTGTCGGCACAACAACGCCCAGCTTCCAATTACACCCCATAATGGAAGCAACCGCAAAATAGCACTCACGTCCGTCGTAATCCGCAAGTTTCTTCACCTCGCTGTCCACGCCCTTTATCATATTCTCCAGTTCCGGCATGATATCCGTCACGGCAACCGACGCTGTATCCGTAGGCTCATATGCCTGATTCTTATGGGCCACATAGTGTCCGCTGCTGTCTGTCAGGAATCCATACACACCCGTATCATAATTGATGCTTCCTGTCAGGTTCGTCACCGTCTTCAGCGTCACATCCAGTCCTATAACGCCTGCCAGTTCCTCCTCTATGTAGACCGGCGCGGCGATCGTCGTACACATCTGATTCGTGAGGACGTCCCAGTAGGGATCTGTGACAATGACCCTCCCCTCCTGCGCCGCCTGTTTATACCACCCGCGTTCCACCGGATCATATCCTTCCGGTATCTCCGCTTCCCGGTTGGACTGAATGAATCTGCTGTCCTTTGTTCCGCAGTACAGATTCAGAAGCTCCGTTCTTCCCGCCGCATGCGCGTCCACGACGGACTGAATCACATCCGTATCAACCCTGCCGCCCGCTGTTATACTGTCCGCTGCACCCGCGGCAAGCATCATCTCCGTCTTGATCCACGTATTGATCTCCTCCGCGTATTTATCCGCATTTAACTGCAGCGCCTGCGTCTGATCTTCGATCATACGCTTCCCCGCAACCGCCATGATTCCTGCCGTCGTCAGAATAATGCTGCCGATTACGATGGTGATCACGCTGATCGTAAGTCTTCCCTTAATTGTCCTAAGCATAATTGTGCACCCCGTTTCTGTCAGTTTCCTTATAGATCCATGTTTGTGACAATATATTACAAACTAATTTATTATAATAAATTGTTCGTCCAAAAAAATATTTTTGGTACAGTTTGCACTTTTAAGGGTATACTTTGCACCTGTCGTTACGATAGATGGTCGATTGCAAACCGAGTTTCCCGTTTTGTAATCGAGTTTCACATTTTGAAAGCGAGGTCAGCAAAGGGGTTGAAACCCTCTTTGCATTTTGTTAATATAGAGATTCCATTATCATGATCACATGCGAGGTATATACTATGGCAGCACGAATGAAAAATATGACAGACGGCAGACCGGCAGCTCTTATCCTGACATTTGCCCTGCCGCTTATGATCGGCAATGTATTCCAGCAGCTCTATACGGTCGTGGATACGATGGTCGTCGGAAAAGGGCTTGGTGTGAGTGCGCTTGCCGCCCTCGGGGCCGCCGACTGGATGAACTGGCTTATGCTCGGCATCATTCAGGGAATCACACAGGGATTCGGTATTCTCATGGCGCAGGAATTCGGCGCCGGCAAGTACGATGACCTGCGCAAAACGGTCGGCTGTTCCGCGGCTCTGTCGCTCATCTCCTCCATTGTACTTCTGAGCGGCGGGCAGGCCGTGGCACGCCCTGTCCTGGAACTGCTGCAGACACCGCCGGAGATCATCGACAACTCCCTCCTGTATTTGCGCATTATGTATCTGGGTATCCCGATCGTTATGTCCTATAACCTGCTGGCATCCGTACTGCGTTCTCTCGGCGACGGACAGACGCCTCTGCACGCCATGATCGTTGCCGCGATCACCAACATTGTACTGGACCTCATCTTTGTGCTGGTCTTAGGATTCGGCATCAGCGGCGCCGCGATCGCAACGTTGATTGCACAGCTCATTTCCAGTCTCTACTGCCTGCATCACATCCGCAGGATCGAGATCCTGAAGCTGCGCTCCTCAGATTACAGTCTGAGCGGTTATCTGCCGTCCAAACTACTCATGCTTGGTTTTCCCATGGCATTTCAGAACGCGATCATCTCTGTCGGCGGCATGATCGTACAGTTCGTGGTCAATGGCTTCGGCGTGATCTTTATTGCCGGCTTTACAGCCACTAACAAACTCTACGGCGTACTGGAAGTCGCCGCTACCTCTTACGGCTATTCCATGGTCACTTATTCCGGACAGAATCTGGGCGCCGGCAGGGTTGACCGCATCCGCCAGGGCATGCGCGCAGCCGTCCTGATCGCACTTGCAACCTCCGCAGTGATCGCCGCCGTCATGCTGCTCGGCGGTAAGGCCATCTTGAGCTGCTTTATCTCGGGAAGCCCGGAAGAATTTGACAAGACAATGCAGGTCGCCTACTATTATCTGGCGATTATGAGTATCTGCCTGCCGGTGCTCTACATTCTTCATGTAACCCGGTCCGCCATACAGGGCATGGGCAACACCGTACTGCCCATGGTCTCCGGCATAGCGGAGTTTATCATGCGTGCGGTGACTGCCATCCTGCTGCCGCTGTTTGTCGGCGAAACCGGTATTTTCTACGCGGAGATCATGGCATGGGCCGGCGCGGATGTCATTCTGATCAGCAGCTATTTTGTTGTAACAAGGAAAATGGAGCGGCGAATACGCCGTCCCGCTGATTAACCCCATTGCTTATATCCGGTCAATGACAATCAATCTATAGACACAAAAATGATGGAACCCGGTCTGACTACCGATCGGATTCCATCATTGCCTGTTCAGTCATATTCCGTATTTCTACGGCTGCGTTTAATAATTCTGTGCGCTGATCTCAAAATATGCCTGCGGATGAGCACATACGGGACATACTTCCGGTGCTTCCATGCCGACCACGATATGTCCGCAGTTACGGCACTCCCAGATCTTGACCTCGCTCTTCTTAAACACTTCCTGCATCTCTACATTGTGCAGCAGCGCGCGGTAACGTTCCTCATGGTGCTTCTCGATCTCAGCTACCATACGGAATTTGGATGCCAGCTCCGGAAATCCCTCTTCCTCCGCCGTCCTGGCAAATCCCGCATACATTTCCGTCCACTCATAGTTCTCGCCCTGTGCCGCAGCAGCAAGGTTCTCAGCCGTGCTCCCGATCCCGAACAACTCTTTGACCCAGATCTTCGCGTGCTCTTTCTCGTTGTCAGCCGTCTCCTGGAAAATCGCCGCGATTTGTTCAAAGCCTTCCTTTTTTGCCTTGGATGCAAAGAAGGTATAATTGTTTCTCGCTGTCGATTCCCCCGCGATTGCCGCCTGCAAATTCTTCTCTGTCTGTGTGCCCGCATACGGACTCTTCTTACCTGTTTCCGCCATGATATCCGCCCTCCATTCCGGAATTTGTCTTTTCCGCCGTTCTCACTTTACGCCCGGCTCATCACATCACTTTAATCCAAAAATTCCACGCGTCCCGTATCAATATGATAAACCGCTCCGCATACTTTCAGTTTATCCGCATCCGTCAGTTTTAATTCCTCCTTGATGCGTGAAACGCTTCTGATCACATTCAGCGCACTTGCTTTATATTCATCTTTTTCATCGCCGATCGCGGCACGGATCTCATCGGTTATGTACTTAACGAAACCGGTAGGCCTGCTGCTGATCGTTGCGCCCACGGCACCGCAGTGGGTGTGTCCCAGTACGACCACCAGGTTGCATCCCAGATGATCCGCCGCATACTCCACGCTTCCGAGCTGATGATTGTCCATCACATTACCTGCCACACGAATCGTAAACAACTCGCCGATGCCTGCCATGAAAATACTCTCCGGTATCACTCTTGAGTCCGAGCAGGTGATCACGATCGCGTAAGGTAACTGTCCCTCGTCGCAGGTCTTCTGCCTGATCTGCGGTGAGATATCTCCCGTATTGCTCTCCGCCTCCAGGTACCGTGCATTCCCTTCCCTCAGCTTTTCCATTGCCTCTGCTGCAGATAAGTTCTGATGTTCCATAAATTCTGTCCTCCATTTCTGTTCCACGGCTCCGTGGTACTGATTTTGCCGTAATAAGCCGTATTTATTTTACCATAAATCTTTCTTGAAATAAATGTTCTGTTTTCCATTTTCTGTTTTATTTTATGAACATCCCTATATCTCCGCCGTCGCCTCCTGCAGCCATATGGACTCTTCCTCCGTAAGATATGGTGCCAGCGTTTTATATACAAGTGCATGATAGTCATTGAGCAGCTTTCGTTCCCGGTCAGATAACAACTCCGGCAATATCGCATCCCGGTCATAAGGAACCATCGTCAGCGGTTCCAGATACATGAACTGTCCGTGCTCATTCCGCTCTCCCTGCCGGCACAGCACAAGATTCTCGTGCCGGATGCCGAACCGCCCTTCCAGATAGACGCCCGGTTCATTGGAGATCACCATGCCTTCTTCCAGCACGACGCTCTGCACATTCCGGTTGATACGCCAGTGAAACCGCTGGGGTCCCTCGTGTACGCTCAGCAGGAAACCGACGCCATGTCCGGTTCCGTGATTATAATCAAGTCCGGCTTCCCACAAAGGCACCCGCGCAAGCACATCCAGATTCTGCCCGCAAATACCATGGATAAACTTTGCTGCCCCGAGCGCCAGATGTCCGCGCAGCACAATCGTATAATATCGCTTCTCCTCCTCCGGCACCTTACCGAGCGCCACCGTGCGGGTGATGTCTGTCGTTCCTTCCCTGTAATGTCCGCCGGTATCAGCCAGACAGAGTCCTCCCGCCTGGATCTGGACATCCGTCTGTGCCGTCGGTTCATAGTGTACGATCGCGCCGTGGGCTCCGTATGCAATGATCGGCGCAAAACTTGCTCCCAGATATCCCTCCATCTGTGCGCGGAACGTCTCCAGTTTCCGTGCGGCGCTCATTTCCGTGATCCGCTCTGCCGCTTCATTGCGTGCATGCTCACTGCCCTGTTCCCGGACACTCGTCTTCAGCCAGCGGATAAACCTTGTCACCGCCACGCCGTCCTGAATATGGGCCTCCCGTATATGTGCCGCCTCCTGCGGCGTCTTGACCGCTTTCATGTGTATGACGGGACTGCACCGGTCGATCTGTACGGCATCAGCCGGCAGGCTGCCTATCAAGCTGTAATTCACGCTTGTGCTGTCGATCCATACCCGCTTCTCCCTGCAGACGTCCGATACGATTTCTCCGATAGTATTATATGGCGCGGTCTCTATCCCTGCCTGTTCCAGCTTCTTCCGGATCTCAGGCGGCAGAATCTGCTCATGGACGCACAGAACCGCACGCTCCTGCGTCATCAGCATATATGCCAGAAAGACCGGCGTATACTTCACATCGTTGCCGCGCAGATTGAGCAGCCAGGCGATCTCATCAAGGGCGGTCATAAGCAGGACGTCTGCCTGTTTCTCACGCATCCTGTCCCGCACAGCGGCTAGTTTGTCCTCTCTGCTTCTGCCTGCATATGCCGCGTCCAGTTCCCATACCGGTTCCGTGGATATGGCGGGACGGTCTGTCCATACGCGGTCCACCAGATCCTCATCCCCCGCGAAGGTGATCTGCTTCGCCCCGGTCCTCTCCGCAATCTTACGCACAAACCCGGCTGTGACCGTCCGGCCGTCGAACCCGATCACACTTCCGGCTTCCAGCTTATCGCACAAATACGCTTCTATCGCAGGCACACCAGGCTGCCCTGATTTCATCAGTAAAATACTGCTGCCCGCAAGCTGATCCGCCGCCTGTATGAAATATCTGCCGTCTGTCCACAGCGCAGCCTCCTCAGACAGAACAATCAGGGTTCCCGCCGAACCGGTGAACCCTGACATGTACTCTCTTTCCTTGAAATAATCCCCCACATACTCAGAACCGTGGAAATCCCCGGTCGGAATGATGTATGCCGAGAGATTTCTCTCTGCCATTAACCTGCGCAATGCGTTTAATTTATCTTCCACACTCTTCATAAATCAACATTGCCTTTCTTCTGATCCGCCCTCTGTTTCCCCCACGGCTGTCAGATCTTAATCAGTTCATACCGGTCTGTTCCCAGACCGATCTTTACCGCGTGGGCGATACAGCTCTTCCATTCCGTATCCGGATGCGTCATATGAAAGTGATCGTGTCCTTCCTCATTACCATGCTCTTTCAGATTCTCCCCCAGAATACTGCTCTCCACGGGCGTCATCTGATTACACAGATCGGCACATGCCTGATCCAGCGCCACCGGATCAAAGGACGCCAGCATACCCACATTGGGAATGATCGGGATATCATTCTCCGCATGGCAGTCACAGTTAGGCGACACATCGCAGATCAAGGATACATGGAAGCACGGCCGGTCTTTACACACCGCCAGACTGTACTCCGCCATCTTATAATTCAGTACCGCGACAGAGTCTGCAAAGTCTGCAGCAATCGCATCCTTCGGGCAGACCGCCAGACAGCGTCCGCAGCCCACACATTTATTATGGTCAATATGCGCTTTTCCATTCTCGATCACCGGCGCACCGTGCGCACAGATTCTGTCGCATGCACCGCAGCCTACACAGGCCGCCGCATTCACGCTGGGCTTACCGTCACAGTGCTGTTCCATCTTGCCGGCTCTGGAGCCGCAGCCCATACCGATATTCTTGAGTGCGCCGCCAAAGCCCGCCATCTCATGCCCTTTAAAATGCGTCAATGAGATAAACACGTCTGCATCCATAATGGCATGACCGATCTTCGCTTCCTTCACATACTCTCCGTCAATCGGCACAAGTGTCTCGTCAGTCCCCTTTAATCCGTCGCCGATGATTACATGACAGCCGGTCTGGTAAGGTGAGAAACCGTTGATATATGCCGTTTCCAGATGATCTAAAGCGTTCTTCCTGCTCCCCACATAGAGCGTATTACAGTCCGTAAGGAACGGTTTACCGCCCAGTTCCTTCACATAATCCGCCACCACCCTTGCATAATTCGGACGCAGGAAAGCCAGATTGCCGTACTCGCCGAAATGAATCTTGATCGCCGCATATTTGTCCGTAAAATCAATTGACTCAAATCCGGCCGTTTTCATCAGCCGATGCAGCTTCTGCAGCAGATTCTCATGCTCTGTTGCCTTAAATGTTGTAAAATACACGTTTGCCTTTTCCATGTCCGTTCTCCTTTTCTACTACAATCTATTTATGGTTGCCGGTGTCCCGATTCCCGGGGACACTAATCGAACATCTTAAACCGTTCGCTTATCACCGCATACTGCTCTTTAATCTTGAGATACAGCCCGATCGTATTCTCTTTTTCTTTCTCAAACTCTGCGATGATCTTGTCGTAATTGCGCTCCAGACTGGTGACCACATTTCTGTTGATCTTGCCGTTATTTGCATCGCCGTTCATGATGTCCAGTATCTTCTCCTTACTGAAAGCATCCTTATAGCTTCTCTTGCCGTGAAGGGCGCTTAAGATATCCGCCACCGCGATGATCTGCTGCGCCAGCGTCAGATCTTCCGCCTTCAGCCCTTTATGATATCCGCTGCCGTCCAGCTTCTCATGATGTCTGACCGCGATCTGCAGCACATCGTCATCCACAACACCCTCCAGAATCATCTCCGTGATGCGCACGTGCGCTTTCATGATCCTCATCTCCTCATCATTCAGGCGTCCCGGGGATTCCAGTATATTAAGCGGGATCGCAATCTTCCCCAGGTCATGCAGCAGCGCGCCGTAATGCAGATCCCGCAGGTCCTTGCCGGACAGCCGCGCCAGTCTGCCGAGCTGTTCCGCGAAATGCACCGTCGCCAGCGTATGAATCACCGTGTGCTCGCTTCTGAAATCAATGGTATACACCAGCATCTCCAGGAATCCTCTCTTATACTGCTCCGAGAAGGCCCGCTTCGCCAGCAGCACATCCAGTTCATCTCTGTACTTGCCGTTCACCAGATTCTCCGTGATACCGTACCGCTCTTCCGCCTTGCGGAACAGATCAAGCGCCGCGCCCGAGAACTTCGTGTCACGGTACTTCGTAAAATATTCCGGTTCCAGACTTTCCTCTTTCAGATGCAGGAATGTATCCATCTTATCCGCGAGACTTAAAAGCTCAATGAGATGTAAATACCGGCTCTGGATCAGGTTATGTCTGTTATAATCCAGATGATGATACAGTACCACTTCCGCCTTATCCCCTACCGGTGACAGATATTTTAAAAAGAGGAAACCGTAGATGGAATGCGGCCACAGATTCTTCGTCTCAAACTCACTGACGTTCTTGACATTTTCTTCCTTGTATAATCCAATATCGTGCAGAATGCCGAGCATGGTGTAATCCACCAGTTCCTGTTCCGTGTAATGCTGCTCCGTGTATGTATTCTCATACTCCATCATTTTATAGAGAATATAACCTGTGATCTCCCCGTGATTCATAATCCTCTGGTTAATGATCCCCAAGGTTTTTCTGATGATCTCGTTGACGTCCTTACTGCTGATCACACTCATTCGTACATTTCCCTTTCGCCTGCACTCTAAGCAATTCTTCCTGCCGCTGCTTTAGACAGTTAAAAGTATTTTAACATCTTTTCAAAGTTCTGTCCTCTATTTCTTTTCAAAATTTCACCACGGTAAACATGGGCGTTTCAATCTGTGTTTCCCCTGCCCGTTTCCGGCTGCTCCAGCCAGATCTCGGTGATAAACAGGTTCCCTTCTTCATGAAACTCAACGCTTCCGTTATATTTCTTTGCAACCTTCCTTATGGACATGATCCCGAATCCGTGCGCCGGCTTATCGTCCTTATCGGTCTCCAAATCCGGATTCCTGCTAAGAACGGATTCCACAATGCTGTTCTTTACAATGATATAAGTAAATGCTTTTCTGTTCCCTATCGTCAACGCTATTTCCGGTTTTTCCACACGTTTACAACCCTCAATCGCATTGTCGAGCACATTGGATAAGAGCACGCTCATATCAGTGTGGTCGATCGCTTTCATATCGGAATCGATCATACACTTTATCTCGATATGTTCTCTCAGGCAGATCCCGATCCTGTTGTTGATCACGGCATCAATCACCACATCCCCCGTGTCTACTCCGTAAGCGCTTCTGTCTACTTTCTCATGAACAATATTCTCGATATACGCTTTCGTCTCCTCCGTTCTGCCCTCCGATATCAGCTCTGCCGCCGTCATGAGATAATGCCGCATGTCGTGCCGCAGCGTTCGAATTTCCATATACTGTTCCCGTGCCTCGTCGATCAGCTTCTCCTGTGCCGCCAGACTGATCCCCGATATCCTGTACTCCTCTTTGAGAATGCTGTCCTTCCGCATTCTGTTTAATAATACGTACAGCAGAATATTCAGCACGGCAATCAGTATGCTTACCGGAAGAAACTCCGGCATATTATCAGTCCTCATGGAAATCTTGAGCTGCAAATAGCCAATCAGAAAAGTAATCAGAAAGCATGACAGCTGAATGCTCCACTGGAAAATGCTGAGCGAGTACTGTCTGCGTCCCCGCATACGAATCACAAACTCACACAACAGGAAGAATGCAAGCTTGCTGAAAATAATTGCAAGGACGCGCGCTTTACCGCCCGGCTTAACGATATCTGCCGCATATTCTCCTGACAATGCGCGGATCACGCTGAAAACAATCAGATTAATCGTCAGAATCCCAATAATCGGAAAAATCGTGATCAGTACCTTCTCATAGATCCTGCCGCCCAGAAAAAGCAGCACATAACCGGCGATCAGTACAATCAGAAACACAGTCTCCAGACTTTCTATCCAAACGCCGCTCCCGCTCTTCCACTCCCGCTGCGTAAACAGAATATTCTCTGTCAGAAGAATCAGAAAGAATGCAAGCGATTTTACAACCGTCATTTTTTTATTCCGAAACCCCAGGAAACGGTTGCACAGGCTTACAACAATACAACACTCCGCTGCGGAAGCGCTTATTTCAATCACAGTATTCATAGCCCACTCCGTACATATCTTCTGAATTTGTCCCTGACTTCCCCCGCCCTGTAACGGCTGAGCAGAATCCTGGTTCCGTCGTCGAGAACAATCTGTCCCTTCTCAATCGCATAGATATACTTGCAGTTCACAATATAGCTCTTATGCGTGCGGATGAAGTCAAAAGGCGCAAGTTCTTTCTCCAGATCCGCGAGACTTCCGTAGCAGTTCAGATCCTCCCCGCCGTCTACACATACGTGCAGCCAGTGCCCGTATATTTCTATATATTCAATCGTACTGACATCCAGAAACACTACGCCGGTCTGGGTCCGGAATCCAAATTTCCTTCCTGCATTCCGTTTATATACCTCCCGGTTCAGATCGCCCAGCACTTCAGGAAGCTCCTGCGCCAGATGTGACTTCCTGACAAACCGGAAGGGTCTGAACCGGATAGAGGAATACACCAGTTCATCATGCATGGTAACAAAGATGATCAGCGCATCCCCCGCGCCGTTGATCCGCTCCGCAACGTCGAACCCGTCCATGGACGGCATATCAATATCCAGAAAAACCGCATCGCACGCCTCCTGATCCGCGATAAAAACTTCGCCGTCATGATAAACGCAAATATGCGGAACGACACCTTGTGCACCCAGTTCCTTTTCTATGAAAGCTTTTAACTGATCCGTAAACTTCACGTCATCATCACATATCGCTATACGCATGCTGTTATCTCCTTCACTCCCGCCCGCCTTCATATTACCGGCTGCCGCGTCTATTATAACATACTGCACACGATTTTGCGTACTTCATAAATTCTTAAAAATTTTCTTCCGGAAGCTCCTTGACGCGTGTAGACTATTGTGATAGTCTATACACAAATCTCGAGACTATTACAATAGTCCGTCAGAAAGGTTACAATTAAAATTTTTAATTGCGGGAGGTTAATGATGAAACTTTTTGACTCAGAACTGAAAGTAATGGAAGTCCTGTGGGAACACGGCGAAAAACCCGCCCGGGAGATCGTGGATGTTCTGGCAGAACGTATCGGATGGAATAAGAACACCACCTATACTGTGATCAAGAAATGCATTGAAAAAGGCGCCATAGAACGGGAAGAGCCTAATTTCTTATGCAGACCGCTTGTCACCCGGGATGAAGTGGCGCAGAGTGAGACGGAACAGCTCATCGACAAGATGTTTGGCGGTTCCAGTGAACTGTTCTTCTCATCCTTTCTCAAAAACCAGGGAATTTCAGAGACAGACGCCGCACGTCTGGCTCAAATGATCAAGGAGGCGAAATAATATGCTGCATTTTAGAATGAATATGCCCTTTATACTGATGACCATCTACGGAAGCATGATGATCCTCATCATCCTGCTCCTGCGTGCCCTGCTTAAGAAGCGGCTGCCGAAGTTCGTATTTCCCATACTGTGGTGTGTGATACTGGCACGTCTGCTGGTGCCGTTCTCCATCAGCAGTCCGCTGACCCTGAAAACATCCGCCGACTCGCTCCTGTCCGTGTCTGATCGTCTGCTCAATACTGACATGCAAAATATAGCAGTCGCTGATGATACGGAACCCGTTGAAGATACGGGAACCGTATCTTCGGAAGCAGCCATCGAGAATATGACAATCCGCATAACTCCAGCATCCCATAAAGGCACCGCCGAATCGTCAGAAGCTGCCGTTACAACCACAAACGATACGGTTTCTCCCGGCACCGCCAGCATCGTGGAAGACGCCGAAGCCAGTGAAAGCGCTGCCTTTTTATACGATTACGCCGTGGGTCTGTCTTTTCCTTTTACTCTCAGACGTCACACGCTGCTTTTCATCTATACAGCGGGCTTACTGCTGACGGCAGGTATTCTTTTATACCAGAAATACCGTTACTCCAGAAAGTTGAAAAACAGTCTTTTGATCGAGCACAACGAGACAGTCAGCACTCTGCTGCGGGAGATGAATATGGGCCATACTCTGGTCTTCACCAATGATGAGATCGCCTCTCCGCTGACCTGTGGGCTGCTCGCGCCGCACATTTATCTGCCCACCCGCATGGACTTCGCAGACCGAAATCTGCTGCGTCATATCCTGCTGCACGAGACCATGCACATTAAGCGCAGAGATAATTGGATAAAGGCCGTTATGCTGGCGGCACTGATTCTTAACTGGTTCAATCCGCTCGTCTGGATCATGTCCAGATGCTTTACCTCGGATCTGGAGACTGCCTGTGACGAAGCGGTGCTCAGAACATGCGCCGACGAGGAAGACCGTAAGAATTATGCCTTCAACCTGCTGGCAATGGCTATCACCGGCAGCCGTTCCACACTACTCTACAGCGCCTTTTCCAAGACTGAGGTCGAGAAAAGGATTCAGAGTATCTTAAGTTATAAGAAGGCATCCGCCTTTCTGCTGCTTGCCGCCGTCTGCTTTATAACCTGCAGCACCGTTACTTTTGCCACCTGCGCCCAGGCGCCCTTTTCACCCTACCTGACAAGCTACTGTGCAAGCAGCTTATCCCGCTGGGGTGTGAAGGTATATACCACACGTGATCTTACCCTTGGAAATGATGCCCAGAAGCGGGCGGAGGACATCGTCTTCGATGTGCTGAGGACAGATACAGAAAACGATCCGCTGCGTATGGACGAGCAGATAAGAGCCGCTCTTTCCGAGGCATTTCATGTGGAAAAGAGTGCTTTCCGCACAGATTTCTTCCTCTGTCTGGATGACAAAGAACTGGAATCAGAATATGCCGAATGGGAGCTTACACGAGATCAGGATGGTTTCTATCACTACAAAGACGATACAGTTCGTATCTTCATAGATGAAATCGGCGGCGTTTTTCAATCCCATTCGGAAGGTACCGTGGACATCACCGTCATAAGAGACAGCTTCGGATACATCTCCGATGTACGGATACGGCATGAAGGCATGCCGGTTATGCAAGCTCCTTAGAACATTTCCTATAAGTAAAAACAGCTGCCCCTCACTTTGGAAGGGCGGCTGTTTTCTTGCGTTCCCGCTTATTCTCATACATTTTCTCATCGGCTTCTTTTAACAGACTCTGATAATCCATATGCTCTCCTGTCAGACTGTATCCCATGGAAAATCTGAGAGGAACACTGACGTTATCCCCGAGTGCTGCAGGACTACTCTCCTGCAGTGTCTCCAGATTATGAATGGCATCAGTCAGTTCTTTTTCATCCTCATACTGGTACAGGAACAGAACAAACTCATCGCCGCCCAGTCTGGCCGCAATCGAACCGTGTGCCTTCCTGCTCGAAATCAACTCCGAAACCTTCTGCAGATAAACATCCCCCATCTCATGTCCGTACGTGTCGTTGATTACTTTCAGATTATCGGCATCGATCATGACGACCGCACTGTGACCGAGTTTCTCCGGTTCCGCAAACAAACCGTTCAGTTTCATTTCCAAGCCACGCCGGTTATACAGACCGGTCAGCAGATCAATATCCCTCTCGACTTCTATCTGCTTACGCTTCATGATCTCATCCGTCACGTCGATCACAACACCAAATATTTCATCGTTTTCCCGGACCTCTTCCAGCTTCACATATTGGTTCTTCACCTCATATATATTGGCTTCCTCCGGAACAGGATGTTTTCGCAGACTGTCTATAAAATTACGGAATGCACTGCTGTCAGCAGTCAGCCGCTTAGCCTCCTCCTGTCCGAGTGCCAGTATCTGCGGCACATATTCGGTGATCCGGACACTCTGCATCTGCTCGTTGTATTCATATACGCCCATATACATGTTGGTTTTCCTGAGAACATATGACATCTTCCTGTTATTGTCGAGAAGGCTTTTTTTCATCTGATTAATATAACTGCTCAGTTCGGAAAATTCCCTGCTGCTGCGAATATCGATCAGCTCGTCCAGATTCCCCTGGGCGATGCTGTGCAGTTTCCGGTTCACATCCCGAATACCCTCTACCACATACTGATTCATATATCTTGTTACCGCCCAGGACAGAATCGTGGCTATGATAATAAGACATATCCCCGACGTAACCGTAGATCCCAGCACCCGTCGATACATCTGGCGGCTCAAGACTACTCTCCCGATATAGTTCGTGCCAATTTTCTTAAAGGAACAGTAGGAATGCCTGCCGTTTATGACTGCATGAAATCCTTTCTGCCCGTCCGGAAAATCATCCGGCTGCAAACCGATTTCCGTCAGATTCTTTCCTACGCAGTCCGCCTCCGTAGACCCGATGATCATCCCGCTCTCTGCCGCGATCGCATAATACTGCGCATCGGGATTCACCCGGATCAGCGAAAACAGATATGACAGTTCGTTTTTCTGTGTCACCTTCATGACATTGACCGGCTCCATCCCCACCTGTACTATAAATTTCCCGTTCTTACTCCAGAGAGCCGAATACTGCATAAGCTTCGCCTCCGCAGTATTCGGCGTGATCTCCTGCACCAGCTTTAGTGACTTATCCTCCAGCATGGGCTTGAAGAAATGCATCTGCTCTCCCGAATCAAACGTATAGTCATAATATTTCGGATGCGTTCCTGTAAAAATACGCCCTGTTTCATCAAAAATATGTATTTCGTCCACTTCCATAAATTGCGCAATATGTTTCAACTCATCAACACTCCCCAGCACGGAGGGATCGTCTTCGATGATATAAGCGATAGCTTCCGCATTGTGCAGGCATGTCTCACTGTACTCCACTCTGATCTCTTCCAGTTCTTCCTGATTGCGAATCAGAAGCTGCTCAATCTGCTGAAAGATCCCCACCGCTCCCTCATAAGACTGTCTCTGTTCATTGGCTATCTGGATATACACTATGATAATCAATAAAAGTGCCACCAGCACACATGTAGTCAGCCGCATATACCGGCTGATAATTTCTTTAAGCGTCCGCACGAATCTCTCCTTGTCCTGAGCAATGCTGCCATATGCTCTGTAATTTGACCAGTATGCTGCTATACTAAATGAAAAACATGGTTAGTATAGCATAACACTCATATCCTGACAATAAAAAACAATTCAAAAAAGAGTATCTGTACATGATGATACTGCACAAATTCTCTTTTCTCATTATCTGCAAACCTGTATGCTTCCTTCACCGCCTATCATCCTCGTCATCTCCTCGATTCGCTCAATGGGAAAAGGCGGCGCCGCAAGCGGCTTCATCGCAAGCGGCAGCAGCTTTATGGGACTGCATCCACCGCCACGCGATTGGAACTGAAATTACCGCATACCTTACATGTAAATGATTCCGCCTGTCTTGCTCTTACTGCCTGTTAATAAACAACTCCTTAAGGCTGTTCATTGCATTTGCAATGTTCTCCACATAGGATTTCAGGGTCTTTCCCCTTAATACCATGGCCTTGATGGTAACGGCCTGGTTCTTGCTGCCGACCGCCATGCCTTTGTCTGTGGCTATGCCTTTGCCGCGGATCACTACTGTTGCCTTATCGTCTGTGCCGTCAAGACAAAAAAAGTGTGAACATGAAATTTAATAATTTC
>CALGVA010000001.1 GCA_937920345.1 uncultured Lachnospiraceae bacterium | reverse complement strand
ATCATGCAGGAAGGCGGCTGGAAAACTGACGCCGTGCTGAAATCTGTATACCGGCATGCCATGAGCGACAGGCAAAAGGAAATGGCTGACATTGCAAACAATCATTTTTCCAGATTATGCAACACAAAATGCAACACAGAAAAGTAAAACACCGCAGAAACGCGGTGTTTTTGAATAGCGAGAGGGGGACTTGAACCCTCGACACTACGGGTATGAACCGTATGCTCTAGCCAGCTGAGCTATCTCGCCATATATGAAATTAGTAGAACCACAGGGAAGCCGTCTCCGGCTTCCCCAATGGGGCCTATAGGGCTCGAACCTATGACCCTCTGCTTGTAAGGCAGATGCTCTCCCAGCTGAGCTAAGACCCCGTTTATTTGCGGGTCACTCACGCAACCCGCTCTGCTAGTATACAATTTATTCCTATTGCTTGTCAACCCTTTTTTCGGAATTGTTTCTTCAATTTTTACAAAAACAGTTCAGCCGTGCCCCTTTATGAGTTGCCGGGCGTCCTCCCTGTTTCTCACATCCTCTCCGGAGCGGAAAAACCGAGCAGGTCAATGCAGGTCTCCAGCACATCCTTGGTCAGCGCCAGCAGCGCGATCCATCCCGCCTTCTTCTGCCCGTCCTCCTCCGTGAGAATCTTCGTCTCATGGTAGAAGTGGTTGAACGCATTTGCCAGATCGTAGATATAGGCACAGATCTTGTGGGGCGCAATCTCGTCGCAGACCGTCTCCATCATGGCGTTGTATTTCGTAAGTTCCAGCATCAGACTTTTTTCCGACACATTTGTCGCCTCATTGACGACTGTGTCAGTCAATTTTCCTCCCTGCTCTTCAAACTTGGCAAGAATTGACTTGATCCGTACAATCGTATAGAGAATGTATGGTCCGGTATCGCCTTCAAAGGATGTGAACCTGTCCATGTCAAAGATATAATCCTTGGACGCCTGATTGGACAGATCGCCGTACTTGATCGCCGCCAGTCCGACGATTCTGGCTGTCTCCACAGCGTGATCCATGTCGATCTCGTACCCCTTCGTCTCCGCGTTCTCCCGGATCTTGCGGATCATCTCCTCGTTGATTTCCCGGATCAGGTTTTCCAGCCGCATGACGCCGCCCTCTCTCGTCTTAAAGGGCTTGCCGTCCTTGCCGTTCATGGTGCCGAAACCGATGTGTATCAGCTCCGTATCGTCATTGACCAGTTTGGTCTTTCTCGCGCAGCGGAATACCTGTTCAAAATATAAGTCCTGCCGCTTGTCAGTCAGGTAAATGAGCCTGTCAGGATGATAGTTTGCCATGCGGTCCATGATGGTCGCCAGATCCGTCGTGTTGTAGAGGGACGCACCGTCGGATTTTAAGATCATGCAGGGCGGCACTTCCTTCGTGTCGGTCTCCTCCTTCACATCCACCACCAGCGCGCCGTCGCTCTCGTAAGCGTAGCCGCCTTTTTTCATCTCCTCCACCATACCGGGGATCATGTCATGCACGTCAGACTCGCCTTTCCACAGGTCAAATTCCACGTTCAGATTGGCATAGTTTTTCTTCAGATCCGCCACCGACACGGCTATGATGTGATCCCAGAGCGCGCGATACCCGCGCACGCCGCTCTGCAGCTTGTAGGTCGCCTCCATGGCATCCGCCTTATACGCCTCGTCCTCCTTGGACTTTGCGCTTGCCGTCGGGTAGATTTCCTCCAGTTCCGATATGGTGAAAGGCGCCTCCTGCGGATATTCCCCCTCGTAGGAATCGTCGAAATAGACCAGACCGGGCTGTCTTTTCTGCAGTTCCGTGATAATCAGCCCCATCTGCAGACCCCAGTCTCCCAGATGAATGTCTCCGATCACATCATGTCCCGCATAACGGCAGATCCGCTTGATGCTCTCCCCGATTATGCCGGAGCGCAGATGCCCTACATGGAGCGGCTTCGCCACATTTGGACCGCCATAGTCAATGATAATCTTTTCAGACTCCGGCGTCTGAAAGCCAAACTTTTCCGCACCTGCCATATCCCGCAGGTAATCCCGCACAAAGGACTCCTTCACCTTCATATTTAAAAATCCGGGCGCCACGGCGGAAACTTCCGACAGCACTTGGCTCTCCTGCAGTTTCCCGGCCACATCCTGCGCGATCATAAGCGGTGCTTTATGATATTTCTTTGCGCCCGCCATTGCGCCGTTGCACTGATATTCGCACAGATCAGGCCGGTTGGAGAGGGTGGCCCTGCCAAGTTCCGGATCATAACCTGCCGCCTCAAACGCCTTATTCAATTCCTCCGAAATCAAATCCAATATTTTTTGCATATTCTCCTCCATGAAAAGCGTTTCCCAAAATGTCTGTCATCAGGCATATACAGGAAATCCGCAAGGTGTTAAATTAGAAGCAATGCAATTTTACCACAAATTCTGGCAAATGTCATTTATCAAAGACAATTGTACTGCAAAACTGTGGCAGACGGGATTGACCATTATAGTCAAGCTCATCCTTGCCTCTTACCCACTGTCCGCCAAAAGCGCGGAATCGGCATTACGCTGAAGCTGGTGGCGGCTATTGTTGTCAGTGTTGTCATTGCAGGTTGAACTTAAAAGTAAGGATACCGGCGGATTTCCCAGATCGCCGTGAACCTGTCACAGGGATCTACGGAACAGGCTGCAGAGGTGTAGGCGCTTGCCGGGCACACCGGCGAGTTCTCCGAAAACGTGCAGAGAATTGCGCAGGATGCCCGGCAGATCAGCAGTCTTTCAAAAGAAGTCGAAGAAGGACTCCTTTTGAGTAACACCAGGATGCATAACATGGCAGAAGTCATCCAGAAAATCAGTGACAAATCAAGCGAGATCAATAAGATTGTGAAGACCATCGGCCATATTGCTTTCATAACATGGCGGAAATCATCCAAAAGATCAGCGACAAGTCAAGCGAGGTCAACAAGATTGTGAAGATCATCAACGATATTGCTTTCCAGACCAATATCCTTGCCTTGAACGTTGCGGCGGAAGCGGCGAGAGCCGGGGATGCCGGAAAAGGCTTCGCCTTGGGTGGTCGTTTTTAATTCTGCGTCCTGCGGGAATACACACAGCCGCAGTAATCCTGCCGATACAGTCCATATTCCTTCGACAGCTCAATCGACCGCTTGTAGCCGTCTTTCTTCTTAAAGTCTGAGGGCAGCCAGGC